>JAPDJT010000028.1 GCA_029258955.1 Thermoplasmatota archaeon | reverse complement strand
AGTAAAGAATAGTGGCAATTAGCTTAACCTCTATCTTCTTTTTGTCCCAGCGAAAAATATTTTTCTTTCTAACTAATTCCATTAACTGGTGTAGCATTTCCATCCCCTCCTGATTCTCCATCAGGAGAGGTATTTTTCATTTTTTAAATTTTCAAATTCTTGACAGTCCCGGAATGTTGTCTATGTTTTGGAAAAATGAAAAATGGCAAAAATAGACAGAATCATTCAATAACAACATTTCTTATTCATTGTTTTTCAACAAATTCCTATTTTAACAAAAAATTCAATACAAAATATAATTAAAAAAGGGGGAAGGGTGGCTTTATAGCCAGTGTGTAAAGCTCAAGCTTGCCTGTGTGCCTGCGTTGCATGCCTCGTCGTATGGTACTGCTGTTAATGTGTAGCTCTTTGGTATTAAGTCAAACTTGTGCCACCAGAACTCATATGGTGATGTTGCATCATCATATGCCATTCCATCGATTTCAAAGTGTACATAGTCAACTCCAGATGTTGTATCGCTTGCGGATGCCTGGAATGTCATTCCTCCGATGATGAGTGTTCCTCCAAGTGGATTCTTGAACAATTGTCTACCGAAGAGATAGATGTATCCAGCCTCTGGATATGTAATTGTAACTGTTGGTGCTGTTGCATCGATCTTGAATGTAACTGTGCCTTCTGGTGATGTGTTGCCAACATAGTCCTCAGCATAGAATGTAACTGTGTGCTCGCCATCTCCACTAACTGTGAATGGTGCTGTATAGAGCTGATATGCACCGCCATCTACGCTGTAATAGATTGCCTTAATACCGACATTATCGCTTGCTGTTATTGTTACCTTAACTGGTGATACATACCAGTCATTGCATCCATCTGGTTCTGCTGGATCAAGTGTTGCTTCAACTGTTGGTGCAATGCAGTCAATCTTACCAATGATTGTTATGTTATCTATAAGCCAACCATAGTCAACAACATGATCGCTATCATCTACGAAGTGGAATCTTAGCAATATTGGTACATCTCCGCCAGCATATGGTGTTAAGTCAATTGTTCTTGTTCTCCATTCATTGTTTGTGTTCAAGCCATCTCCATATGTTCCGCCGTATATCTTGATAAGGTTCCATGTCTCTCCGCCATCTGTGGAGATTTCTACATATCCATAGGCACCGTTATCAAATGAATAGTTGTATGCAAATGTCATTATTGCCTCATATGCCTGTGTCAAGTCATACTCAAGTATTAACTTCTCATTGACATCATCACGATATGTCTGATAATAGCTGTAATCATTTGGCCAGTTAATGCCAAAGATTGGATCATAATCTACCCATATAAAGTTACTCCATGGTCTCCAGTCACCATTCCAGAACCAGCTTGTTGTTGGTCCATTGCCAAATGTACTTTCAATGTGCCAGAATACACCAATTGGTGTCTGCATGTGGATCCAGCCATATTTCTCACTCCAGTCCTCAACGAATACACCATTGACATACTTGCCTTCCATGTCATCTTCAAAGAGCATTGTCCATGCTGTACCATTATATCCATTTACTTCTACATTGTCAATATATGGTCCCTTGTATTCCCATCCACTATCTGATACCATTCTGAATCTTATCATCATTGTATCTGTGAAGAAGTCTGTTGGTGCAATACCATAATACAGCTGTATTGTTGCTCCAATTGGTATGCTTATTGTTGTCCAGTCATATTCTCCTGTATAGAGGTCCAATAGATACCATGAATTGCTATGAATTACTCCTTCGTCATCAATCCAGCTGTCATTGCTTACCTCAACGAGTAAGTAATCAAAGTAATCCTCCATTGAACCTGCTAAGCTGAAGTTGAGGTATACATCTCCTCCTGTGTATCCTGTGAAATCAAAGGTCTCATTAATGAATAGACTATCATCTGTATTTGATTCATATCCATCATATGATTCTACTCCGTTCCACCAGAAGTGATTATCTGGACATACTGAGCACTCCTCAACAACATGCCAGTTATCTGGTAAACCATATGTATTGTCATCATAGCTTACACTCTCATAGTCGTCTTCATACAATCTTGTTACTAATCTTGTATTTGCAGTCATTTCATTGTTATCTGGATCCTCATCACAGTCCAACATTATTGTTGCTTTGATGATGTAATCGCAGAAGTCTGTTGCTGTCCAGTTGAACCAAAGTACTCCACTCTCACCAGGTGCAAGTCTTATTGTTCTTGTCTCCTCCCAGACCTTTGCACCAGCATAGTCATAGTATACAGCAACATCATCAATCATCAAACCACTCCAGTCTGGCTCGGATGGATTATAGTTGCCAGATGAACCTGTGCTCATTAACCATCCAACTGACATCTTGTTTGTGAGGTAGCCTAGCTCCTGATAATGTTCAATCCAATCAGTTATATCAATGTGGAATAGGTTCATTCCATTGTGATATGCATTGTAATATGCTGGGTTATTCAATCCATCCATGAAGATTGGATGATCATATGGATATGTATTGTTGTTAAAGATTGTATAGCCCAATGCACCTGTTGGATATGCAAATAAGAATGCATTTGCAAATGGATCCTCTAATCCTGGTGCCCATGCATCCCAACCCCAGTAGTAACCTGTGTAATAAATTGGATATGGATAATTCCACACACCTATTGTATAGAATCCAAATGGATCCAACTCCATGTTCCACTTTGCTGCGAAATCAAACCAGGTGTGCTCTGCATAACTTGGTGGCAAATCAATATCTGGTGAGAATACTCCCTGATTCATTCCATTGAGATAGTACCTATCTGTATTTGGTCCCTCTGTGAAGTATGCCAACGCATAATTTCCAAGATTTGCATCATAGTCTGTGATATGCTCTGGGAAGTATGGTCCTGTTGTGTCAAAGCTTGAATATGCACCTGTCCAATCAGATATATCTCCATCTTCGAAATCATCTTCAAACAATGTTTCTGTTATTCTATGGAAGACAGTTACTCTAACTGGAATGTCCTCTGTCAATGTTCCATTGTTGTAAACCTCTACTCTTATTGGTACAACCTGATCGATCATTCCTCCGCCACAAACATTTGCTAGGTCTGTCTCATAATAATCCTGTACTGTCAAATCTGTGATTGCTGCATCACAATGATCGCCAACATAAATTGTCCAGTTCAATTCATTGTTGTCCAAGACGCAATCATCCAATGTTGTGTAAACCTGTATATAATATGTTGAATATGGTTCTGGATAGAACTGTAGTGGGAATGTAACTGTTACAGTTTCGCCAGCAGGTATATCTGCAAATTGATAACCCTGGAATATCAATGGTTGACCAGATGAAATTGCCAAAACTATACATACATCATCAATGTACCATCCCTCATTGTTTATATATCCATCTGAGAACCATGTGAAATTGAGCTTAATTGAATCTCCTATCCAACCAGACAAATCAATTGGATCTCTTCCATCAGTATCTCTTGGATCCGTGCTATAATATGGATCCCACCATTCCCACTTGTTGCTTGTATCATAAATTGCTCCTGTTACAGCAGTAGAACCTGTTGCATCATCAATATAAACCACTCCATAATCTACTGGTGTTCCGTAGCCCTCTTCACCAGAATATTCTCCCTTACACCAGTGCCAGAATGTCAAATATGCCTCATGAACTGTATATATAATTCCATCAATTGTTATTGTATCTGGGATTGTTATCCAATCATGGCTTATTAAGCTGTCGTGGCTGTATGCTTCATATGTTTCTAAATAATCTGGCTTACATGCATAGCTGTGATCTGGTGAATGGCTTCTTACAGTTGTCCAATACCATGTTGCTTGGTCTCCATCCCAGCTAACTGTATCCCATGTATTTAAGAAACAGCTCTCCATATCCCAGCATAGATAATCGTACAATTCCTGAACTCTCTCTGCATAAATCTGTAAGTGGAAATCAACATTTGTTGCATCAGTTGATCCTCTGTTTGTTACATTTACCTGTATCTGATTAATTGCTGTTACTGATGTATTGATTCTTGCGCCATCATACAATCCAACTATTTCATCTACTGAAATATCTAATGTATAGTTCATTGATATAACAATGTCATCAATTGTAAAGTCTGCTGTAATATAACTAACATATAACCTCAATGTATTTGTACCTGTCACAACATCAGCTGTAATATCAATGTCTACACTACCTGCATTTGTTGAAACTGTGTGGGTATTACCATTTATTATAACATCCATTGTGTCTCTTCCGCCTGTAACTGTCATCTGTAATATTACTGTATCAATACATGTTGATGGAACTGTAATATCAAATGTTGTCTCCATATAGTCATCCTCTGTGTAATATGGACCTGGTGATGCAATGTAATCCATCTCTCCATTTGCAGAATCCCATGACCAGTTACCAAGTCCTGTTCCATTAACAATGGTCCATCTTGCAGATGGGTCTGTTGAGAAGTCTTCAGAAAATATTACATCAGCATTTGGTGCAACAGTTCCTGCTGGTGGAGTTGGTGATGGGAATAATGGCTGTACTGGTCCTAAATCTGGTATATCTATTTGCTTTACTGTCCCTGGTCCACTTAAGGGTGTTTCATTATTTGAATTATTGGCAACCATAGTAATTCCTGGTGGTGTAATCATTGCTATCGCTATAAATACACTCAATAACACACTATATTTTCTCCAGCTCATTTTTATGCCTCCAAATTTGTATAGAAAAAAAGGTATATAAAAGCTTCGCTCAATCATCGAACCATTATCTGTAAAGCATAAATAAGCAATATTAATGATTTTTTCTTTAAAAATAATGATATTTAATTCAAACAACTTACAAAACGATACAGCTAAAAAATAATTCTGTTAATTCTAATTTTCTATTTAGTAATTGGAAGATACAACAAGATAAGTAGCTCAGAAGCATTAACTATTATGAATTTTTTAGGGATTATCAAGAAATAAATGAAATGGGATGTTGTCGTAGTAAATTCTCTCGTACATAATAAGCTAAGACAATCTTTCTTTCATTTATTCAATGTCTTGTTTTTAGGGTGTAAATAAAGGAATGAATTGGTTGCCATTGCTATTATCACATGAGAGGATATGCCCTAACAACTTTCTTTTTCATTTTATTTTTTCAATAATCTCGATTTTTTTAAAAATATTTAAAAATTAGTTTCGATACCTACACATAATGAAAATAGAATTTGACAAGCCAATTGATATCTATTTGTTTTTTGTCTGGACAGCTATTTTAGATTTATTAATTTTACTTAATATAAAAGGAATTGTAAGAATAATTTTTGGGTTGCCCTTTGTAATTTTTATCCCAGGATATATATTCATTTTTCTTCTTTTTCCAGATCAGGAAATAGATATTATTGAAAGAATAGCATTGAGTTTCGGTTTGTCAATAGCAATTGTTCCTCTAATTGGCTTACTATTAAATTACACGCCCTATGGAATAAGATTAACTCCAATAATGGTTTGTCTTTCTGGTTTTGTTTATATTGTTGGCTTGCTTGCAATCTGGAGATGGTACAGATTAAAGGAAAAGGAGAGATATAAAATAGCAATTTATATTGATTTGCCAAAGGATAGAGTGGAGAGAGTACTTACGATTGCTCTTCTCGTCTCTATTTTGCTTTCTATTACTCTACTTATTTACATTATTTCTACTCCTCGACAAGGAGAAAAATTTACTGAATTTTATATACTTGGCCCTGCTGGAAAAGCTGAAGGATATCCAACTCATTTAAAGATAAATGAAAATGCTAGCATAATCATTGGCATCGTTAATCATGAAGGAAAAAAATTAAATTATACTGTTGAAATTTGGCTTCTGCAATACTCTTCCTTTTTATCTTTCAATGGCAATGGCTATGTTAAGCTTCCTATTAATATGGAAAAAAATTTTTCAATTGAATTATGGGTTAAACAAAACAGCAATGTATCTAATCAAAGCTATGTTTCTGCTAAATTGGGTAAAAAGGAGTTTTGGCTGGGGTGGCGCTTAGGTTGCATTGTGCTTGCTGTTGGAGATGAGATGATTATGGCTGGTTGCGGGAACCTTAGTGAATGGCATCAAATGGTTGTTTCAAAAGATAGCAACAGAATTAGTCTATATGTGGATGGTTTATTTATTGGAGAAATACCAGAGGATTCTTCTTATTTAAAAGATGTTTATCTTGGCGTTGGATTAAATGGAAGTATTAATAATTTCCGGTTATATAATAGGGTGTTAAATAATTCAGAAATAAAGCAGAATTATGAAGGGAATATCGTTACCTATGGTTTAATTTCATGGTGGAAATTTAATGAGGGATACGGAAATATAACAGTAGATTCTGTTAATGGAGAAAAAGGAGTAATATATGGTGGGAGTTGGGAATATCCAGAAAATAGAACAGTTGAGGACTCATGGTTTATGGGAAAAATAGAAGTAAGTCTGGATTCTATACCTATAAATATTGAAAAGGAATGGGAGCCTCAATGGGAATATAATTATACATTTAATATAGATAAAATTGGTAGGTTTAAGCTGGCATTTCTTCTTTTTATAGGAAAAACAGAGGAATTTGAAATTTGGAAAGAATATCCAGAGGAAGTTAACAGAATAGATGAGGCATACAGGGAATGCCATCTTTGGATAAGTGTTGGAGAAAATTGATTTAATAGAAGAGAAAAAATTAATAATGAATATGAAATGTGCTATAATATTCTTTTCTACGCAATAATAGGATGGCTTTTTCTTTCATTTTTGACTAAATGCTCCGATAATTTTTAAAAAGTTGTTATCTATTCCAATGATGGCTTTAGAAATTATAAAAATTGCATGTGGCATGTTTCTTTTCGTTTTACCAAGCTTTCTATTTTCTTTCTTCTTATCCAAAGAAATAAAATTTTTGGAAAGAGTCATTTTTGGCTTCGGATTCAGCACTGTAATTTTTACCTTATTTTTGTTTATATTGGGTGTTGTAGCAAAAGCTACTTACAATTTATTCATAATTTTTTACCTGTTATTCCTTTCCTTTTCATTGCTTGCATCATATAAAAAAATCAAATTTTCTCTTCCAAAAATTGATAAAGTTAGCTTGTTTAAATCGGCAATCCTGCTTTTAATTTTGGCTTTCGTTTTTTATATGACTTTTTTACCCCATATTACATACAAGTATTATCTTCCATTTCATGGCGATGAATGGATTCATTGGGGATTTACAAGAAGTTTTATGGAAAATGGGAAAATCACCTTTACAGATCCTTTTAGTGGGAATGGTGAAATTACAAATCCTGAGATAGGATTTCATATTTTTATTTCTTCTTTTAAATGGCTATCTGGTGCAAACTTTCAAAGCATATTTGTTATAATGCCTTCTTTAATAGCTATCTTTTCTTCTTTAACTGCATATTGTTTATTAAGGAGAGAGAATGATTTACTGGGCTATATTTCCGCATTTTTAATTGCTTTTGTCCCCACAACCGTCAGATTCCTCGGCCCATCTTTCCTGGTTCCAGTTGCCCTTGGCTTATTTTTTGCTTTATTCTGCCTCTGGATCGTTACTTTAAATGGAATTTCTAGATTTATTCTGATTTTTTTAATACTTATATTCCTTACAATAACTCATCTCCCATCTTATGGAGCTGTAGCTATAGTTATTTCTCTCTTTGCATTTGTGGGGTTATTTGAAAAGAAATATAAAGAATTGATTTTCATACCGATTGCTTTTATTCCATTAGCTTTTGCATATTTTCTTCCGCATAAAAATTTACAGGGATACCTTGAAACGGGGTTAAATGCATTATTTGGAGAAGAATATGCATCCACATTGCCTTCTATTAAAATAAGCATTTCTTATTTAGGTGGTAATTTATCCTTAGCATTAATTATTATTGGCTCATTTTTTGCTATTATAAAGGGAAAAAGAGCATTGAGGACAATCTTCCTATCTGGCTTATCCTTCATTGCAATCATTTTTCTTTATGACAAATACAGATATGGAATTCCAATTATGTATGACCGCTCTTTCGTTTTTTTGTATCTTTTCCTTTCTTTAATGGCATCGTACGGAATTGTAAGCATTGCAAGTTATTCAAAATACTTGTTGAAATACATAAGGCTACCATTATCAAACAAAATGTTCTCAGTGTTATTAACTGTTATTTTATCATTCCTAATTCTATTTTATGCTTATCCTTCGCATAAAGAAGAAAGATATTATAAGCTTGTTAGCATGGATGAATTTGAGTCCTTTGAGTGGCTCCGCCTCCATATAGATGAGTATAGAGATGAAAATCATTCTTTTGATAGAGCTGCTGTTTTTCCACAGGTTGCGGGGGTTTTTTCTGCTGTAACTGGTATATATACCATATCATCTAATATTTGGCCTGTTTATGGAAAACAAATTGCAGATGAAATGTACGATTTTATAATAAATAAATGCAATAATACTGATTTTCTTGAAAAGTATGGGCTTAGTGTGGTATATGCTCCATATGGTGTAGAAAATGAGTATTTAAAGAGGGTGCATAACAATACTTATTTATATTATGGTGTTCCTCCTGTTGCAAACTTTAGTTATGAAAAAATTGATGGAAAAATTAGATTCGTAAGTAATTCAACAACAAAATATGGAAGAATAGTAAAATGGTTATGGGATTTTGGAGATGGGAATGAATCCAAAGGAATTATTGAAGGATTGCTTTTAAGAAATGGAGATTACATTAAAACAAATTTATTGTTAAATCAGAGCTTTACAATAGAAATGTGGATTAAGCCATATTTTTCATATAATGATGAAGTACTGCACAGAATATTTTTCTGGCGGAGTAAGGAAGCGTATGTAACCTGTTTCAAGCATTCAAATAACCGCCTTTATTTTGTTGTTAAAGTGAATAAATGGAGGGCTGTCTATTCAACTATAGAATTTAATGAAAATGAATGGCACCATTTGGCGTGTGTTTATAATGGAAGAACAGGCGAATTTTTCCTATACTGGGATGGAAAAATAAATAAGATTGGGAAAGGAGGAAAGTCTTTCAATGCAACTCAAGGAACATTATGGATAGGATATCCAAAAAATGGTTTTGATGGAATGGTTAAAAATGTGCGCATATACAACAGAGCATTGGCTGGAATAGAAATTGAAAATAATTTTGTGGGAAATGTTACCACAAAAGGAGTTGTATTGTGGTGGAAGCTTGATAAAGCTGGTGATGTTGCAATTGATAGCATAAATGGATGTAATGGCACGTTATATGGAGGAAAATGGATAAATTTTGCTGAATATGAATACATGCCAGGAGAATATGAAGTTTCTTTAACTGTATGGAATGATGATGGGCTAAGTGATACAATAAAGAAAAAAATTGTGATGAAATAGATGGCTTGCAATGACAAAAATTGGTCAAATATTATTATCGTGAGAAAATCACTGTAATAGCACATTTCATTCAGTGTTTTTTGAAAATAACATAAAATATGATACCGATTATTATTGCAACTACTGTCATCCAATAATTTGTTGATGGAATAAGATGAAACTGGTATTCATTCCAGCTAAAAGGATAAAGAAGGCGCATCCCTCCGTATGGATGTTCTAAGAAAAAGTCCAGAAAGTAATGAGACAAAGCTCCTGTGTAGAGTAAGATAAAAGCCTCTATTATATCTGGAAAAAGAGTTGATATAGCTAAGGCAACAAAAATAGTAGCTATTGGTGTATGAAGAGCATCAAAAAAATGTTGGGTATCTGCATTTAAAAAATCAAAAATGAGCTGTATTTTAACCAAATCTGGAAGTAATGTCCCTACAACAACCAAAGAAATACTTTTTCTCCATGCTTTGCCAATTATCCATCCTGTCAAACTATGGGTAAGCCAATCAGGCATTTCTCTTCACCTCAAATCTAAATTTTTTAACATTAAATTTCCATTCTTTGAAAAATAAGTAGAGAACAAAAGGTATAGCTGGTAAAGAACGAATAAAAATAAGCCAATAGTCCCATTTTTTCATAACTAAATAGTCTTTAGCTGTTACATGATTTTGAGTATCTAAAATTCCTAATACTTCTACAATATCTCCTTTTTTCAAAGTTGCATTTATTGTTACATTTATTTTTGTATAAGGAGCCTCAATAAGTTTTAATTCATATTCGTTTCCCATCCCATCCAAAACTTTTCCAGAAAAATGCACTTCTTTTCCTAAAAATTCTTTATAATGGAGTAAAATGTAATCCATATCTGGATCCTTTTTATCGTGTTCAACGCTTCCATAAATCATTAGTGAAAAGAGGCTTAGTAAGCTAAGTAGAACAATAACTGCTCTTTTCATAAGTTTTGGAAGCTCAATGTATATAAGAATTTTAATGAATTTTTGAAAATGAAAATTTGAATGAATGAATCACTGTCATTTACTATTTCACATGTAGGATTATGCCATAGCAAGCTTTTTATTCATTAATTTGAGTCTGTTAAAAATGAAAGCAAAGATTGTCATTGGCTGATTATTGCATGAAGGAAAGGCTATAATAACATCTCTATCCATTAATTTTCAACGAATTCCATTCATCCTCATTCTCAATTATTTATGTATAATATGACATTTAAAAATGTTTGCTATCAATCTGCTTGCAAAACAAATTGTTTATATATCAATTTTTATTAATTTTTTATGAAGAAGGAAGCTATGGTTGCGTGTATATTTGTAGTTTTGGCAAGCAGTGTAGCTATACCTCTGTCAACAAAAAATATTCAAAATGATGGAAAAGCACAGATTATAGATTTTGTAGATGGCTTAAAAATTTATAAGCATAAAGTTACACCAGAAGAGCTTGTATCAATAAAGGAGATAGTGGGAACATATGAAGAAGGAAAAAATTATAATGTTAAAATTGATGGACATGGCACTGGTTTAGCGCCTCCTACCGCTGAAAAATGGGATGAAATAGCTCAAAATTTGTATGTTGTTGATAGCATCGCTACTGATGGAACTTTGCCAGCAAGCGTTGATAATTCTCAGGACATTTGGTTCCCTCCAATTGGAAATCAGGATGGTGAAGGTTCTTGTGTTTGCTTTGCTGTAGCTTATTATACAAAAACTTATCAGGAGGCAAAGGAACATGGATGGGATTTGTCTGATGTGGTTTGGGTTGGAGGATATTACGGGGAGCCAGATAAAAAGCAGGATAAAATAATGAGTCCAGATTTTGTATATCATCAAATTTTATACTGGACTGGAAGTGATGACGGTGGCTCTACATATTTTGATGCAATGGAATTAATTGAAAAAATAGGATGTGCTTCCTGGCAAAGAATGCCTTATGATCCAACAGATTCAACAAGTTGGCCTAGCGAGGAAGCATGGAGAGAAGCCCCTCTGTATAGGGCGGATAGTGGATACAATTGGGCATGGGCAACAACAGATGCTGAATTAGATAATTTAAAAACATTGCTTGCAAATGATAATCTTGCTGTTATAAGCATAAATGCTTACAATTATTCAGATTTATATGATACTCCAGATGGTGATTTATGGACAGTAGATAACTACAATCCTTCCGGCACAAATCATGCAAATGTTATTGTAGGATATGATGACAATTTTGGTCCTTATATTGAGGAGGGGGTCACAAGATACGGAGCTTTTAAAGTAGCAAATTCATGGGGAACAGGATGGAGTGGAGACCATGACAATGATGGATTCTACTGGATATCATATGAAGCAATGAAGAGGAGGGTACAATACTACATGTTTATGATAGATAAGACAGCATATGAGCCCCATTTATTGGCTTCTTTTGAAATAAACCATAATGATAGAACACAATGTGACATTTATGTTGGAATGGGCTCTACTTCCTCACCTATAGCGGAAAAAGCATTTAACGATTGGTATTATAGAGGAGCACCATCTGCATTTCCATCAAATTTAATTGTCTTTGATATAACTGAATTTATGGATGTTGCTAGCATTGATGGACAGAATTTTTACATTAAAATTTATGATGGAGGAGATTCAACAACAGGAACTTTGCTCAATTTTTCCATAGAATATTTTGCCACATATAATCCAAATGCATCTGGAGATATTATTTCAATATCACCTGATCCTCCTGTTAGCACAGTAAACAATGCAAATGTTTATGCTCAAACTATTCTCAATTTAATTGCAACACCTACTGTTGAAACTTTATCAGCTACAAATGTTGGAGGATATTCTGCTCAGCTAAATGGTAATTTAACAAGCTTAGGAGGAGATACAAGTAGCCAAGTATGGTTTGTTTATGATACTGTAAGCCATACAAGCTGGCAAGATTATGCTTTCAATACAACAAAACAAACAATGACAAGCACTGGAACTTTCAGCTATACATTGAATGGATTGACTCCAGGAACAACCTATTATTACAGGGCGGTGGCAAGCAACGCTGGTGGCACATCTCAGGGAGCGGAGCTTTCATTTTCAACTACTCCATTGGTTGTATATGTAGATGATGATTATACTACAGCTACTCCAGGATGGGGATATGACCATTTTGCTTCCATACAGGATGGAATAAATGCTGTTTTGGATGGAGGAAAAGTTATTGTTTATGCTGGCCTGTATAATGAAAATGTTATTGTAAATAAGGAAGTAAATGTAATTGGTGAGGATGCTTCTCTTGTTATAGTTGATGGCGGTGGAACGGGAGATGTTTTTGCTATTGTTGCCGATAATGTTAGCATATCAAACATTACAGCAAGAAATGGTGGAGAGGAAGGAATTTATATTGAGGGAGTTACAAATATAAACATTTCGAATTGCATCATTGCTTTTAATGGAGATTGTGGCATACTGCTTAACCAGTCAACAAATGTAAGCGTATTTGGCAACATTATTCACAACAATTCATTTGATGGAATATTGCTTTACTACTCTTCTGGAAATAAAATTGAAGGCAATACAGTTTATTGGAATGGAATTGGAAATAATGGCGAAGGTATTTTGCTCATGTATTCAAATAGCAATTACATTGCTAAAAATGAAGCATATGAAAATGGAGAAACTGGAATAATTCTTGAACCAAACAGCAGTAACAACAATGTTTCTTCTAATACTGCATACAATAATGCTGACTGTGGAATTTTAATTTCAACAGGAAGCAATGGAAATATGTTTTACAACAATACAGCTTACGGAAATACATTTGATGGAATATTGGTGGAAAGCAGTCAAGATAATTCAATTATAGGCAATGTTATATATGATAATGGAGAAGATGGAATTAGTTTGCTTTCTTCTGCAACAAATTGTATTGTAAAAGGAAATACAGTTTATTCAAATAATGCTGGAATTTCTTTGCATAGTGTCTGGAATCATTCCATTATTGGAAATCACATATATGGAAATAATAGAGAAGGAATTGTTTTATGGGATAACAGCTATAACATAACTGTTTCTGGTAACAACATTCATGATAATCAATGGGGTATAGAAGTTGGCTTGCATTGCCATGATAATAAATTGCTTAATAATGAAGTATATAGCAACAATTATGGAATAGAAATAGATAATTCAAGCTATATAACTATACAAAATAATAGTGTTTATGCAAACAATGATTATGGAATAGAGCTCGTAAATTCAACTAATAATGTTGTTTTAGAGAATCACATTTATTCAAATACAAATAATGGAATAGATTTGTGGTATAATGCTAACAACAATGTTATACATAGCAATATCATTGAGCAAAACGGAGGGTGGGGAATTGAATTAGGGTATTCTTCCAACAACCTCATTTACAACAACTACTTTAACAATACAAACAATGCATGGGACAACGGAAATAACAAATGGAACATAAGCAAGACAGCAGGGAGCAATATAATAGGAGGAGCATGGCTTGGCGGAAATTACTGGAGCAATTATCTCGGCTACGATACTGATGGAGATGGACTTGGAAATACAATGCTTCCATATAACAATAATAACAACATTGCCAATGGAGGAGATATGCTTCCATTAGTAAATGCAAATCATGCTCCTACAGCAAACTTCTCATGGGAGCCATCTCAACCTTATGACAATGAAAACATTTCATTCTACAGCCAATGCCATGACATCGACAATGATATAACCGACTACATCTGGAACTTCGGTGATGGAAATGTAACCAGAGCTGGAAAATGCATATCCTTTGATGGTGTAGATGATTATGTTGATTGTGGAAATGATGCAAGTTTGGATATAACGAATGCATTTACTTTTGAAGCATGGATTTATCCTGCGTCAAATGATGGTTCAAGATATATTTTATTTAAAAAGAATGCCTATTTATTTACCTTATATAATGGTCATCCCTTTGTTAGATGGTGGAGTAGTGGCTCGTTAACTTCCTTTGAATATCCAGATTATATTGTTCCGTTGAATGAATGGCATCATGTTGTTGCAACATATGATGGAACATACAAAAGGATATATGTAGATGGAAATGAAATATGGGTATCTTCTACTGATAGTGGAAAAACTATAGATGTAAGCATAAATAATCTTATGATAAGCAGAGGATATTCACCATTTAATGGTTCAATAGATGATGTTAGGATTTATAATAGAGCATTAAGTGCTGATGAAATTTATCAGAATTATATTGGAAATGTAACAACAAATGGATTAGTATCATGGTGGAAGTTTGATGGAGATGCAAATGATTGCATTGGAGGAAATGAAGGAGTTGTATATGGAGGAGAATGGCAAGTAGTTGCAAAGCATAAATATGCGAAAGCTGGAACATATAATGTAACGCTTACTGTTATAGATGATGATGGTGCAAAAGCAAGTCTAACAAAGGAAGTAGTGGTAAGTAGCGAAACAGTAACTGCTTCCCTTCTTCCAATTTATGTTGAAAACAGTCTTAGTTATGATAGAACTGTTCCAGTAACATCTGGTTTTCCTTTCCCAAAAGGAGAACTTTCATCAATAAACAATATTCGCCTCCTAGATGAAAACTTAAATGAAATTCCAGCTGATTTTACAGCTTTGGCAACATGGAAAGACGGGAGTGTAAAATGGGTGCTTGTTGATTTTATAGCAGATTTACCAGCAAATGGAGAAAAAATTTATTACATTGAATATGGAGAAAATGTTACTCAAAGTAGCTTTTCCTCTCCATTAACAATAACAGAAAATGGAAATGATGTGATTGTAAATACAGGGAAACTTCGCTTCACTTTAAATAAAACAGAATTCCATTTTCTGGAAGATGTATGGCTTAATGTAAATGGCACATGGAAGAAAGTTGCTGATTATGGAGATATAATTGTAACAAATGAAACAGGTGTAAAATTCTATGGAACAAATGTTTCAATAAAAGTGGAAAAATATGGAAAAGTAAGAAGTGTAATAAAAATAAAGGGCTCACACGTAAATAATAGCAACTCCTGCTTAAATTTCACAATGCGCATTTATGTATATGCAAATCAATCTTTCCTAAGAATTTTTTATACCGAGGAAAATGATTTAGCAGTTCTAAATAATGGAGCGGGACAACCGGATTGTTTTACTTTTGATAGCCCAAATCACATAACATTTGAAGATATTTCCTTAGTTATGTATCTTAACTTATCTTCATTAAACTATAGAGTATATGGAAATGGAAGTACATATAGTAATGCAATGTCTTCAACCGATGATATACTGATTTATCAAGATAGCAGTGGAGGAGATGACTGGAACAGAAGTGATTACTGGCGTCATCCTACTTTCAGGGGCTATAGAATTTATGTAAATAATGCAACCATAGAGCAAGGAAATAGAGCAGAAGCATGGATTGATTTATATGACAATGAAAAAGGATTAGCTATAGCTAAAAGGTATTTCTGGCAGAGTTATCCATCTGCTTTAGAAATAGAAGGAAATAAAGTATATGCGAGGGTTATGCCATGCTATTATGCCATTCCATTTGTTCATAGGGTAGGAGAGCATAAAACTCACGAGCTATTTTACTTCTTCCATGATAACAATACAAATTTGGAAAATGAGATGGCTTCATTTTATCATCCAGTTATGGCTTGGGCAAATGCAAGCTGGTATATAAATTCAGGAGTTTTTGATTTTGCCTCCATATATGATCCAACAAATTTTTCTGATTATGAGGCAAATAACCTAGCTGCTGTAAATGGAAGTGTTGCTAGCTACACATGGCAGAGCAACTTATTTGAAATAAGAGAATATCCTGACTTCTATGGATGGCTTCATTTTGGAGATGTTAGGGTTGTAGATGAGGATAATGGAATGGGACAATCTAATTTACAATATGATTTTGGCTATGGAATGCTTTTCCAAGCAGTTAGGCTTGCAAGATTAAATGAGAATTGGAAGAAATGGTTTACATTGGCGGAAGAAGCCAATAGACATTCTGCAGATGTAGATATTTTGCATGTACATCATGGAGATCCATCACAGCCATCTTCATATTGGATACAGTGGTGCTGGGGTGGAATGTTCTGGCACAGTGAGCATGGCTCAAATGGCTCAGCCAATCCTCATAGGGGCTCTTCTCCTCATCCTGAATTCCAGTTCAACAGGGGTCTCTTCTATTATTACTACTTGACAGGATATGAAAAGGCTTTAGAGGCTGCCATGGAAATAGCCAACAATACAAGATGGCGTGTTATGAATGGGCCGGGAGAGCCAGGCTATAGCGCAACTACTTCAAATGAAGCAAGAGCACCAGCACAAATCTTGCAAATTTTAACAGATGCCTACATGCATACATGGGATAAAAGTTATTTGGAAGCAATAAACAAAACAATAAATGAAAGTCATTTCAATACAAAGTGGTATAAAGATGGTGCCAACGCTTCTCATGCAAGCGAAAGCGTTGCTCCATGGCAAATTGGTATGCTCATGGATTCATTGGGAAGATTCATAACATGCTATGAACAATGGTATGGAAAATTGCATAACGAAGCTTTGTCATCTTTAATTGGATATGCAAACTGGCTTTTGAAATACACTTACATAAATCACTCTACAGATTCATCAAATTATCCTCATTTCGTATATAGATGGTATGGAGATGGAAGCTATTCTGATTGGCATGTAAATGCATGGATGCTTAAAATTTCAGATGGTTTAATGTATGCATACTTCTTCACAGGAAATGAAACTTATTTAAAGGTGGCAAAAGAATCATTCATAAATGCTTCTCGTGACTTCTTCTTTGAAGGAAATCCTGTTGGTTCATTCGCTACCGAAAAATTACATGCTGTACTGGCAAACAGTGGAAAACTTTACATGTACTGGGTTAAAAATGGAAGGAAATTATACGTTGCTCCCTGGGGGAGCGATACAAACATTGGCTCAATTAGCCAGCCTTTTAAAACTATACAGCATGCTTTAGATGTTGCAAATCCAAAAGATGAAATCATTGTAAGAAATGGAATTTACAATGAAAGCATATATTTCAACAAAACAGGGAATAAAAACGGCTTTATTACTTTAAAGGCATATAAAAATGAGAAAGTCATAATAAATGGAAATAAACAGCTTGCTCATGGAATAATTATAAACAAAGATTGCAAATATATAAAAATTGAAAATATAAGCATAAGAAATTTTACAGCTTATGGCGTAGTTATGCTTGGAAATAACAGCTATGTATGCCTCAATGGATTAAAGATAACGAGCTGTGATACTGCCATAAGAATAACAGAATATGCTTATTCAAATGTTACAGCAGATCATATTTTCATTAGAAATTGTTATTTGTGCAATAATAGTTTGTTAGGCTTAGATTGTGCTCCCGGTCCAGTTTATGACATTTACATATACAATACAACATCATGCAACAATGGAAATGGAAGCGATACTGCAGCAGATGGATTTGCCATTGAGAAAGGCAATAACATAACTTTTGAAAAATGCATTGCTATGCAAAATGCTGGAGATGGCTTTGATTCAAAAGCATCTAATACAACTGTCATTCTTTGCATCTCAAAAGGAAATGAAAGAAATGGAATAAAACTATGGGAGAAAAACTGTTCCATAATAGGCTCTTTATCTTGTTTAAATGGACTGGCTGGAATTGTTTTAACGGAGGGAGGCAGTTATTGGCTTATTGGAAATACTGTTGCAAGAAATGGATTTTATGGAGATTATGGAATGTATGTAGCATATGATGCTCCTCTCTATACTTATGTTTACATGAGGAATAACATTTTTGCATTTAACTATGGAGGAGTTTATTTTGGGGAAAGTGTTGATTTGGATGAAAACTACAATTTATATTACAGCAGGGAAGATGGAGAAATAACTGCAGATTTTACAAGCCATATTTATTATACAAGACAGGAAATAAACAATAAGCTATGGTATAATGATACTGGAAATGGATTTAATGATATGGCATATGATCCTCTTTTCGTCTCTACAGATGATTTTCATTTAAGCAATGGAAGTCCAGCTATAGACAATGGCACAAATGAAGGCATTGCATATGATTTGGATGGAAATTCTCGCCCTTATGGAAGCGCTTATGACATTGGAGCATATGAATGGCAAGGATAAAAATGAAAAAGTTGGCTTTATTGGCAGAACTCCCTTGGCTTCGGTAGTATACCATCATAGCTCCATTTCTTTCCAGAATAATTATATACCTTTCATTTTTCTTTTTGTGTGAAAAATAAGAGAGTAGTTGTTACAGGAGGAGCAGGTTTTATTGGCTTCCATTTGGCAGAAGAATTAGCAAAAAATAATGAGGTAATAATTATTGATAATCTTTCAACTGGTAAAATAGAGAATGTACAGCATTTATTGGAGCTAGATAATGTTTCTTTCATAAAAGGGAATGTGAGGGATTCGATGCTTTTAAAAAAATTATTTGAAAATGTAGATTATGTTTTTGATCAAGCAGCTATTCCTTCTGTGCCGAAAAGTATCGAAAATCCATCTCTTGTTAATGCTTCATCACCATATGCAGCAGTCATTCCTAAATTCATTAAAAGAATCAAAGAGAATAAACCACCTATTATTTATGGAGATGGGAAACAAACAAGAGATTTTATTTATGTAAAAGATGTAGTAAAGGCAGAAAAAAATGTAACTGGCGTGTTTAACATAGCAAGCGGAAAGCAAATTAGTATAAATGAATTAGCTAATTTAATTATGAAAAATAATGAGGAAAAAACTAAAGCCAATTTATGAAAAAGCAAGAAAAGGAGATATAAGACATAGTCTCGCGGATATTTCAAAAGCAAAAGAAAAAATGGGTTTCCAGCCAAATTATTCATGGAAAAAGGTATAAAAGAAACGGAGGAAATAAAATGAAGATATGTTATCTTGCAAATGCTAGTTCCATTCATACTCAAAGATGGGTAAAATACTTTGCAGATAAAGGGCATGAAGTGCATCTTATATCACCCAGACCTTTTGACGGTGATATTGAAAATGTGAAATTGCATTTACTCAAAAGATATTCCCAAATAAGAATTCTATCTTTTATGGCAAATCTGCCATTCGAAATATTTCAAGTTAGGAAGATAATAAAAAAAATAAAGCCAGATATTGTTCATGCTCATTACATTGCAACCTACGGGTTCCACGCTGCTTTAACGAAATTTCATCCTCTTGTTCTTTCTGTTTGGGGCAGTGATGTTTTAGTGGCACCTAAGAAATCATATTTTGTAAAGATGATGGTAAAATATGCTCTAAAAAAGGCAGATATAGTTACTGCAACTGCTAAATTCATGAAGGGTTATTTGGTTAAAGAATTTAAAATATCAGAAGAGAAAATAATTAGAATCCCATGGGGAATCGATCTTAAAATTTTTCATCGAGGATATGAAAAGGAGGTAAAAAAACTTAGAGAAGAATTGGATATACCGTACGATGCACCAGTCATCATTAGTAATAGAGCTTTATCTCCAAAATATAATATTCATTTGATCGTAGAATCCATGCCATATGTAATAAAAAATTATCCAAATGCAGTATTTATATTTATTAGAGGATATGGAACAGAAGAATTCGAAGAAAAATTAATAAGATTGGCTAAAAATTTAGGGGTCAATAAAAATCTTAAAATTATACCAAAACTTATATCTCCACGTGAAATGGCAGTATATCTCAATCTTTCTGATATCATGATTTCTATTCCATCAACAGATCAATTTGCAAGTAGCGTAATGGAAGGAATGGCATGTGGTACTATCCCAATCGTGAGCAATATCGAAGCTTATAAACAATATTTGGAGGATGGAAAAAATGCATTTTTCGTTAGCTTAAACGATCCTCAAGAATTAGCTAAAAAAATACTATATGCGATAGACCATCTACCAAAGCTCAAAGAAGAATTTTATAAGATAAATAGAAAAATTATTGAAGAATATGAAAATTGGGAAAAAAATGTTATAAAAATGGAAGAATTATATGAAAAGTTAGTTGGGAAAGGTGAATAAAATGAAAATACCATTATTTAAGATATACTGGGAAGATGAAGATGTAAAGGCAGTTACAAATGTTATAAAGAGAGGTAGCTATTGGGCTACAGGGCCTGAGATAAAAAAATTTGAGGAGATGGTTGCAGAATATGTTGGAAGAAAGTATGCTGTAGCTTTTAACTCAGGGACATCTGCATTGCACGCCATTTTACTTGCTCACGAAATCCAAGAAGGAGATGAAGTGATTGTTCCTTCCTTTACCTTTATTTCCACTGCGAATGCCCCTTTATTTGTTGGAGCAAAACCAGTTTTTGCGGAAATTGAAGATGAAACATATGGTTTGGATTCGGAGGATGTTAAGGAGAAAATCACCAAAAAAACAAAAGTGATTATGCCAATTCATTATGGAGGTTGTCCTTGCAAAAATATAAAAGAATTAAAAGAAATTGCAGAAGATAATAAGATATTGCTTATCGAAGACGCTGCAGAATCTTTTGGGGCAAAAATTGGGAATGAAATGGTTGGTTCATTTGGAGATGCAGCAATGTTCAGCTTTTGCCAGAATAAAGTTATAACTACTGGGGAAGGTGGTATTATTGTTACAGATTCAAAACAAATATATGAAAAATTGAGATTGATATGCTCTCATGGAAGATTGGAAACAGCCAATTATTTCACTTCATCTGGACAAGTAGATTATATCATGCTTGGCTATAACTTTCGAATGCCAACTATGGTAGCAGCCCTTGGTATTTCTCAAATAAAGAAAATAGATAAAATGGTAGAGATGAGAAGGAAAAATGCTGCTTACTATACTTTACTTCTCAAAAACGTAGATGGAATAGAACCACCTATACCTCCAGATAATTTTTATCATGTCTACCAAATGTATACCGTCCAAGTAGAAAAGAGTTTGAGGGATAAATTGAGAGAATATTTATTAAAACGTGGGATATCCACAAAAATATATTTTGATCCTGTTCATCTAACCAAATTTTATAGAGAGAAATTTGGATTTAAAGAAGGGGATTTGCCAATCACAGAGGAAATATCTAAAAAGGTTTTAACATTACCAATGTACCCTACATTAAAGAAAGAAGAAATAAAATATATTGTGAATAATATAAGCCAATTTATGGAGGAAAGAAAATGAAAGAAAAAATATTAGTTACAGGTGGAGGAGGATATATTGGCTCTGTACTTATAAGAATGTTATTAGAAAATGGCTATAGAGTCAGGGTTTTAGATAAATTTACTTTTGGAATAGAGCCAATAGCAGAAATAATAAATCATCCCAATATGGAAGTTATAATTGGAGATATAAGAAAGATGGATGATTTAAAAAAAGGGGTTAAGGGCGTAGATTATATTGTGCATTTAGCAGCGATAGTTGGGGATCCAGCATGTAGTGTGCAAGGAGATGCAGCAGTAGAAACAAATTTTCTTTCTACAATAAGATTGGCAAGGTTAGCAAGAGATAATGAGATTAAGAAGTTTATATTTGCTTCCACTTGTAGTGTATATGGAGCAAGTGGAGATAAAATGATAGATGAAAACTCTCCTACCAATCCAATCTCTTTATATGCGGAAACCAAGATAGATGCAGAAAAAGAGTTACTTGCTTTACTGGATAAAAAACCATCACTGACCATACTAAGATTCGGAACAGCTTATGGGCTTTCTCCAAGAATGAGATTCGATCTGGTTATAAATTATCTAACTAAAAAAGCATTGCAAGATAAAGAAATAAAAATTTTTGGTGGTGAGCAATGGCGTCCTTTTGTTCATGTATATGATATTTCGAGAGCTATAAAGATGGTATTGGAAGCAGACGATAACATGGTGAAAGGAGAAATTTTTAATGTAGGTGCGACAAAAGAAAATTATCGTATGAAAGAAATAGGAAATATCATAAAGGAGATAATATCTGACACAAATGTTGAAATCGTTAAACAAATTAAGGATAAAAGATCATATCATGTCTCTTTCAAAAAAATTGAGGATACACTTGGATTTAAAAATGAGAAGACAGTAAAGGATGGAGTGATTGAAATAAAAGATGCAATAGAAAGTGGCATAATCAAGGATCCTAATAATGATAAGTATTATAACCATAAAGGAGGATAAAATGAAAGGAAATAAAAGATTTAAAAACTGGCAGCCGCCTACATTTGATGAAAGAAACATGACAAAATGGAACTGGATGTGCCAATATCATGAAAACCTAAAACTAGGAAAATATGTGGATATAGGCGCTTTTACGTATATAAATGCAAGATATGGTGTTGAAATAGAAGATAATGTTCAAATAGGTTCACATTGCTCCATATATTCCCATTCTACAATAGATAACAAAAAAGGAAAGGTTGTGATTAAAAAAAATGCAAAAATTGGCGCACACTCTGTGATAATGCCCGGCGTTACAATTGGAGAAAATTCTATAGTGGGAGCTTGCAGTTTTGTAAACCGTGATATCCCTCCAAATGTGGTTGCAGTTGGTGTACCTGCAAAAGTTATAAAGAAAATAAAGTGATATAAAACAATCTACTCTTAGCCACTAATTGCTAGCTAAGATGAAGTAACTTTATTGCTTTAAGAAGAGTTATCACCTGTGTTTTTTCCATGAATGAACCCTTATTGAAAAGGTAATAGCTATCCTCAAATAAAGTGGGTTGATTTTTTAGAACCTTAATGTTTTCTTCAAAAATGGCGTTGATCTTTTTCCTTAATAATTTGTTTGTTTTCCACCAATACTCTGTAGGATTCATACTGCTGTGTCTTTGATTTATACCTACTTTGGCAGAAAACTTTTTCATAGCAAATCTAAATATGTTAAAAACATTCATAAGAAATAACGGATAGTGAGGTGCCAAGTTATATTTTTCCCATTTATATTTTGAGAATTCAGGTATGCATTTGTTAATCCATTTAAGATATACTCTCTCTCTATACCTATATTTGGGGTGAATTTTCATAGCATAATCAAGAAAATCTACATATAAAAATGGTGATGAAAACTCTGTAAATTGTTCAATCATTCTGTAGCCATTAAAAACCCCGTTGATGCATCTTTCATAAAAAGCAAATAGTTCATCGTTTTCATAGTTAAAATAAAAGCAATTTTTATCTATCTGATTCTTAAATTTGTTCATCAATTTGTTAGAATAAGCTACTTTATTTAATACTTGGCTATCAACTGGATGGTGTTTTTTGCCTTTTAAATAAGAGCCCATTATCAAATCTCCTATTTGTCCAGTGTGAATAAGCCCAAAATTTCGAAGGCTGAGCTTTTTCAAGCAATTGTACATGTGAGCGGAACCACTATATAAAACTAAACCATCATTAGAACTAACGATTTCATCTATATGTTTTATCAAATAGTTTCCATTATCCAAGGCATAAAAAATGAATTCAAAATGGTTATCTCGACAGATTTTTTTAGCAATTTTTTCGTCGAGATAATCACTCTCAGAAAAAGTGATGCAAGTAATATCATTAAAACCCAATTTTTTGGCATAGGCAACATTCATTCTTGAATCGAGTCCACCACTTAATGTAACAATATGCGAATATCCATATTCCAAATCTTTTTCATATTCTGCTTTAATCGCCTTTTTAAATCTTTTATCCAATTCTTTAATTATTTCATTTTCACTCCCTTTTATATAAGGTTCGCTTGATAACTTGTAATATTTCTTTAGTGAGATTTTTCCATTTTCGTATATCAAAACATTTCCCGGTGGAATTTTTTTGACCTCCTGAATTAGCGTTGTATCTCCAAGCATATGCCCAAATGTTAGTAGATAATAAGCACCCTCAATATCAAGATGTGGTGTAAACCCGAGTTTTTTCATTCCCTCAGCAACAGCTTTTAATTCTGATGCAAAAATTAATGTATTCGAATTCTTATCATAGAAGTAGTAAATGGGTTTGGAAGCAAGATGGTCTGTAAAAACTATTAATTTGTTTTTAGACAATACAAAACCACAAAAATTCCCTCTCAGTTTTTTAACAAATTTCCATCCATATTGACTATATAAATTCAAGATAAGTTCATCAAGTTCTGTTATATTATACTTACGTAAAAAACTTTTTGAGTTTAAAATTATTCCATCAGTACAAATCAATTTGTGATTAGTTTCCTTAAATATTTTATCTTTTTGAAATTTTTTCACCGAAAATCGCCCCATACAGGCATTCCGATACTCTGCCGAGTTTATAAGATAAGTACCACCATTCTCCATATGAAAGTATTTTGATAGGTCAATTCCTTGCTCTATTCCTCTCTCTGAAATTATTCCCCATACTCCTGGCATAAATTTACCTCCATGGCATCAATAAATGAATAAATATATCTTTATCTTTTCTTGTGAGAAAGAATTGGATTGTTATTATGATATAGCCAATCAATATTATTCCGCCAATTATGTATGGATTTGCAAAAGATACGCCAAATTTAAAAAGAATTATGGATAAAATAACAACTCCTAACATTCTTAGATACCACCCAATATCAATTTTTACAGATAAATGTTTTACCACTAAGTACAAGCTAATAAAAGTCCCCGCGGTTAATGATATGGTGGTTGCTATCGCTGCTCCGGCAATGCCTATTCTTGGTATTAAAATAATGTTCATCAATGCATTGGTTATCAAAATAAAAGTAGATATTTTTAAGGGTAAATCTGGCCTTCCGATTGCTGAAAGGGATACACCTATCGGCTGAATCATGCCTCTTATTACAGTGCCAATAAGTAATATCTGTAGCGGTAAAACAGCAGAAATAAATTTTTTTGTGAATAGAATTGTAACAATATCTTTTGCAAAAAAACCCACTCCCAGCCCAACTGATACTAAAATAATCATGCAATATTTCATTGTCTTATCTATCATTTTATTTAATGCATCATGGTTGCCTTTATGCCAATATTCAGCAGTAGCAGGATATGTTATTTTCTGTATGCTCTGCGGTATAAACCAAAAAAATTTTGCAAGTGTCAAGGAAACACTATAATATCCAACATCAGTTGCCGATAAAAAATAACCAATCAAAAGGATATCCAATCTGTTATTCAATTCATTTACAGCATTTGCCCCAGCCAATTTCCAGCCAAATGATGAGAGTTCTTTTGAATAGAAAAGAAATTCTGAAAAGTCCCAATGAATTCCGTTTTTATTAAGAAGAAATAATCCAACTACAATAGGTAATAATGGTGAGGAAACAATTCCAATCACTGCACCCCATACTCCAAATCCGCATGATACCAAAATTATTATAAAAAAAGCCATACAAATTTGCTGGAATATGGTTAAAAAAGCAAAATGCCTCATCTCTCTTAAACCATTTAGTATACCCAGCTCCGTCTGAAAAAAAGATGCTAACGGAAAAACTATACATAATATTGGAATTAGATTCAAAAGCTTTGACATATCAAAAAAATCTGTGATATAAGGTGATAAAAAATACAAGATAACACTTGTGATTGTCCCAAAAATAAGAGAGACTAAAAGGCCAGCAGATGAAATTTTAGATACTTCTTTTCTTTTCTCTTTGTATTGGGCTACATACTTTACAACTGCGGGCGAAAGTCCAAGATTGGCAGGAATAAGAAATATTACATAAATTGTGAAAATAACTGAATATAAGCCAAGACCATCTGGCCCCAGCCATCTGGCAAGTAATGGACGAATAATAAATCCTATGAAAAGGGTAATGATGGAACTAAAAAAAACCCAGCCTACATCAAAGCCAAACTTCTTTATATCTTGTGATTTCATTTTTTAACCCTGATGAAAGCGCATATATCTCCATTTGAATATATTACAGGATCCATTATTATATCGTTTTTTTTCATGAAATCATAAATACAAGTAGGTAGCGTCACGTGAGAGTGTCTCTTTCCTAAATGAACCGCATCTATATACTTTTTATTCCATTCTGGATGAGTTGGAAAGTAGTTCCTCCAGATAAATATATTATTTTCTTTAGAGCACATTTCAAGATAATTACTTTGGTTTATTATATAGGGAATGATGTTTCCGTAATACCTATCAGTTATAATATTGCCGCACGACATCTTATATAATGTTTTGGCTGCAACTATTTCTGAGTCCATCCACGCAGCCCTTCTAGAAGAATAACCTGCATAAAAGAGGGGGGAATGTTTGTTAACACTTAATCCTATCTGAGCAAAAAGGACCACTAATACAATGCCTATTGCTATTATAGACGATCTAATAAAACTTTTATTTGTAATAGCGCTTAATTTCAACAATCCTACGGTTCCTAATGGTGATAATGGAATAAAAATATAAATATACCATCTCCATGGAAGTAATGGCCAAGAAAAGATATTAGAAATCGTCATGGCACTACTAAGAACTATCAACATTAATATCATAAGCAATTTTTCTTTATCTCTCTCCTTTTTACTAATGCAATAAAAAGTTGCAAAAAAAGCAAAAAATAATAATAACAATAGGTTGGATGCTAACAGAAGATAGCTTGTATATGTTATAAAATGCGGGGATGTATTTTTTATTATATTGCTCTTAAAGTGGGAAAAAATCATATTTAAGCGAGGTATAACCATACTTTCCAAGAATGATGTGGGATGGGGTCCCTTTCTAGACCACACGAATATTGTAAAGATTGCAAGGATTGTAATAAAAATTATCATAAACAGAATTTTGCTTTTTTTTATTTTATTTATTTTATTATTATAAAAACTATCCACTAGAATGATCATGGTTACGGTAACAAGAGTTATTAAAGTTGTCAATGGATGCACCATCACCACGATTATTGAGAAAAATCCCAAAAGAAGAATATTAAACGGTTTCTTTATATTATGTAGGGAAAAAGCAAGGTACAAGACAATGACAAACAGCCCTGTACCTAATGTCATAGGGGTTATTGAAATGCCGTGTTCTATCTGATAACGTGAGAGGTTATATATCATTGTAGAAAATAATGCAATTTTTGTTCCAAAAATTTTTCTAACAATCAAAAAAACAAAAAGAATTGGCACAACACAGTTTCCTATTATTCCTGTTGAAACAAAAAGGCCATCATGTATAGATAACGTGGAAAGTTTGCTTGTGATTCCATTTAGCAAGTGGTATATTGGGAAATTATAGTAAGTATTTCTTAAGTATTTGCCTGGGGTAAGATGTCCCTGTTCAAAGGTTTCTTTTATCCATTGTGTATGCCACCAAGGATCTTGACCATAAATTCCCGCAGAATCATAATAAAAGGAATATCTTACCACTACGGAAAGAATTATTATCTCAAATAAAATAATCCACAGATGATCAATTTTTTTAGTATTGCAACCGAATATGTGCAGTATAATAGGAAGGGTTGCAAAAGAACATAAAAAAAAGTATATTGGGGGCTTATAGTATAAATTTGTATGTGAAATCCAAATTATTAAAAATATCAATATTAAAAAAATAGCAATCCATGCTAAAATAAAATTTTTGCTAAAGGAAAGATCGGGAATTTTGTGTGTTGCTCTTTTTCCAAAAAATACGTATAACAAAGAAGGGAAGAATAATACTACAAAATAGTGAAAATGATTGTTGCCACATATAATTGATTCAAATAGAAATGAGATTCCTGCAAATATTCCCAAAATTGCAATTGCTAAATCCAATTCCATTTCCTTCAACTTTAGTAGATTAAATGAAATTTTCATGTTATCTCTCCATTAGGTACGCCTCATTTTGTATTCTTCCATTATATAAAATTTTTAAGTGTTTTTTGTTGGAAATCTATTTTTTCGTCAAAACTTCAATTCTTTTCAGCATCTCACTTGTTGATATCCATATCTTCCAGAGCTTACACCCAAATAATTGATCGGCTCTGGAATATGAATCATGGACGAGATATTTCTCAACGAACCAAACCATAAATGATGTTAAATAATTTTAAAATTTTTAACCTGTTTTTCTTCATTACATGAATGATAACCACTCCAGTTTTATATTCTCGGGATATGCTAAACATTCCAAGCTATCTTTAACTCAAAAGCATCAAATACAAGATCCGCTTCATTGGGTTCAATCCACTTCAACCCTAATTTTTCAATCTCTTCCTTGTTAAACATCTCATCGTAAACGAATACGTTCAACCTTTTTTCCATCAAAAGCTTTGCCAAAGCAAGGTTTCTGCTGTGGTAAAGCTCTTTAACACCTTTCCTGAATGTAATGCCTTTAATGCATATCTTAACATCATTCAAAGGCTTATCGATTTTCATGCACTCTAAAACTATCTTTTCAGCCCAGTAATTTACCATTCCGTCATTTATCTCTCTAGCCACCCTAAGCAATCTCACATAGTTAAACTTCTCTCTTTTCTCCATTTCTTTAATCAAAAACCATGGATACACAGGAATACAATGTCCGCCAACTCCAGTGGATGGCAGATGTATATGACAGTATTCATGATTGGCATATTCCCTTGCTTCATAGAAATCAACACCAAGCTCATTTGCAATCTTGAAAAGCTCATTTGCCAGTGCAATGTTCACATCCCTGTAACATCCTTCTATCAGCTTGATGAATTCTGCGACTCTCGCAGATGAAACCAAATGTAGATTTGGAATGAACTTTCTGTAAATTTCGAAAGCTCTAGTCCCGCTCTCTTCATTCACCCCTCCTATAACTTTCGGAAACTTTTTCAATCGAGAGATGCTATAGCCTGTCATTATCCTCTCCGGAGAATACGCCAAATAAAAATCACCAAGCTTCAGTCCACTCTCTTCTTCAAGCCATCTTTTTGCCAAGGTCTCAGTAGCCATTGGTGGGACTGTGGTTTCCAAAACAACCAAGTCTCTTTTCTTCAACACTTTACCCACGTTTCTGAAAGCATCCTCCAAGATCCTAAAATCTGGATTGTGATCTTCATCGATAAGCAAGGGCACTATTACAACAAACACGTTACAGTCTGTTGCATCTTCGTAACTGGGTGTTGCAATCAGGTTTTTGCCGCCGTGCTTTTTAATCAGTTCATCCAATCCAGCCTCTTCTGGGATCGGATTTATACCGTTATTTATCATTTCGCATTTTCTCTCATCGATATCGACGCCAACGACTTCAAAGCCGCTATCAGCTATAACAGCAGCTAATGGCAGTCCAGCTTTCCCCAGCCCGATTACAGCGACCTTCACTTCAACCACTCCTTCCTAATTTCTATATTTTTTCCACATGGACATTTATAAATGATTTTTTCATCATTTTCTTCTAGAATTTCACTCAACTTTTTTCCACAGTAACAAACAAAACCTCTCAACCTCGCAGGATTGCCATATACTAAGCCAAAAGGTGGAATATCCTTGGTTACAACGCTTCCAGCTCCTATCATGGCATACTTACCAATCGTAACTCCGCAAATGATGGTTGAGTTCGCCCCTATGCTTGCACCCTTCTTAACCAAGGTTGGAATTATTTTATCCCCCTCCCAGATGAAAGCTCTCGGATACAAATCGTTTGTGAACGTGACAGAGGGACCAATGAACACATCATCCTCTATCCTGACTCCTCTGTAAACGGAAACAAAATTCTGTATTTTTACGTTATCTCCTATTTCAACTTCAGTATCTATGTAAACTCCCTTTCCGATATTGCAATTTCTTCCAATCTTTGCTTTCTCCCTTACATGTGCAAAGTGCCATATCTTCGTCCCTTCCCCTATATCTTCGCTCTCTACTACTGCGGTTGGATGCTTGAAATATTTCATCTTATCCCCTCAATTCTTTCTGCAATTTTCAGGTTAAGGATTCCGTGCTCGAGCGTAATGGGGAATTGTTTTCCTTTCTTAACACAATCGATGAACGTTTTCAGCTCCTCTCTTAACGGCTCGACTCTGCTAACAAGCACCTTTTCAATTATGTTCTCCTGTGTGTATCTCATATCCTCTTCCCCGTATTTTTCCGGCTTCCTATAGATGTATACTTCCTGAGTCATGAAATCCCCATCAATCGTAAATCCATCCTCTTCAATATATATGGTCCTTATCTTCTTACAGGCGACTCTGCTCGCGGATAGCGAGACTATGCTGTCTCCAAACTTCGCAACTACCTTTCGAATGTCATCGTTTCCTGCTGAATAAAGCTCAACGTTTTCACTCTGGTTAAAGAAGTAGTTCCAGACCAAATCTATATCATGGATCATTAAATCAACTACAACATTTGCATCCGTTATCCTTGATGAGGCCGGATTGTGTCTTCGTATTTCTATATATTTAGGCTCTTTCATGAGCTTTTTTACCTCTTTTACAACCGGATTAAACCTTTCAACGTGTCCAACTCCAGTGGTTAAATGTTCTCTGTTTTTAGCAATCTTTAGCAGTTTTTCCCCCTCTTTTGATGTGGATGTAACAGGTTTCTCGATCAAGCAACTAACTTCACTCTTAATCGCCATTTTCGCGACCTTGAAATGATACATGGTTGGAACACATATACTCACGGCATCGACTTTTTTTAGTAACGAATCCACAGAATCAAAAGCAATAGCCCCATACTGCTCACATACTTTCCTTAACACAGCCTTATCAACATCGTATAGGTAAACTTTATTGACATCTCTTAGCTCGGAATATATTCGCACATGATTTCTCCCCATTACCCCTACCCCGATTACCCCAACGTTCATCTAATCACCTATGTCATTAATTGTCTCGCAAATGTATTTTAATTCTTCATCCGTTAGTGCTGGATGTACAGGTAGGCTCAAAACGACTTTTGAGAGTTCTGCAGAAACCGGACACATATCCTCTGGATAACCGAGCTTCCGATACAACGGTTGCTTATGAATGGGCAGGGGGTAGTGGATGGCTGTACCGATTCCTTTTTCCTTTAGATAATTAATGAAGTCATCTCTACTCATGGGGAAATCCTTCTTGATCTTGACCACGTATTGGTGATAAACATGCTTCACATCCTTTTCTTTGTATGGTGTTTCAAGTGGTGCTTTCAAATGCTTATTCAGATACTCTGCGTTTCTTATTCTTCTTTCATTAAAGTCATCGAGCTTTCTCAGCTGTGCAATGCCGATTGCAGCCTGAATATTCGTCATTCGATAGTTATATCCCAAGATTGTGTGCAAATACTTTTTGTCCTGTCCATGATTGATTATAAGCCTTAATCTCCTTTCTAATTCTCCGTCATTAGTCAGCACCATACCCCCTTCACCCGTTGTAATGTTTTTTGTAGCGTAGAACGAAAAGCAGTTGACAGTTCCAAAGCATCCTACCTTCTTCCCTTTATATTCTGCCCCATGAGCTTGAGCGCAATCTTCAATTAGGAATAAATTATGATCCTCGCAAATCTCCTGTATAGCTTTTACATCAAATGGGTGGCCGAATAGGTGTACACCTATGACCGCTTTTGTCTTCGATGTAATCTTTTCTAACACATCATCAGGGTCTATAGTGAATGTTTTTTCATCTACATCCACAAAAATCGGTTTTGCGTTTTGGAATAACACAGCATTGGCTGTAGCTATAAACGTAAAATCCGGCACTATTACTTCATCTCCATTTCCCACACCCAAGGCTTTTAATGCGATGTCTAGCGCCACCGTCCCGCTTGTTGTAGCTACGGCGTATCTCACCTCTATATATTTCGCAAACTCTTCTTCAAAACTTCTTACCCATTCCCCACTGGCAAGCATTCCAGATTTTAGCACTTCTACAACGTTTTCAATTTCCGATTCGTCTATTAGTGGTTTTGCTATTGGGATCATGGTTAAGATCACCTCACAATATAAGAGTGTTTGCTGAAGCTAGCATATTCAAATTGTGGTCTATTTATCCACAACGATTGAAATAATTTTCAAGTTGCTATAACCTCTTCACAGACCTCTGCAACTCTCTTTGCAACAATTTTCCAGCTATGTTTCTTCACTACATATTTCCTACCATTTTCACCCATCTCTTTTCTCAGTTTTCTATTATTTAAAAGAGTTACTATTGCTTTTGCGAGTTCTTTCGGATTTTCTGGTTCTACCAATATTCCAGCATTTTCTCTTTCTATAAATTCTAAGTTGGGGATTTGCGTAGAAACTACTGGTTTTTCACATGATAAATATTCATAAATTTTTAAAGGAGACAAACCTATCTTTAGTTTTCTTTCTTTAATAAATGGTGCCACACAAACATCGCTCGCGTTAATGTACTTTGGAACTTTTTCGTAAGGGACTGCACCTGTAAATATGATTTTATCAGATATGCCAGTTTTTTTTGCAAGCTTTACAAGCTTTTCTTTCATCATTCCATCTCCAACAATCAAAAAATTTGTATTTGGAATTTTCTTTAAAATTAGTGGAACAGCTTCTATTAAATATTCTACTCCTTGCCATGGTGCTAAATTTCCCACAAAACAGACATAGTGCTGGGATTCATCCAAATTTAGCTCTTTAATACATTTCTCTTTACTCATTGGTTTAAATAAATCTGTATTTGCACCATTTTCTATCACAACTATTCTTTCATCTGGAATATTATATAATTCTCTTATTTCATATTTGAGTCCTTGCGTAACTGCAATAATCCTTGTTGCATGTGTGAAATTTACCCTTTCTATAAGCTTTGCAAGAGTTATCCATAATTTTGAAGAAAATCCGATTGATTTTATCAACGCTACAGAATCATTTCTTTCAACAACGTATGGTATTTTGAAAATTTTTGATACAATTAACGGGGAAAATGTTGGAATGGATAATCTCACATAAAATATAAGTGGCCTATCAATAATAGAATGGAATACAAGATAAAAGAATAAAAAAATCTGGTATAAAAATTGGGAAAAAATAGAGTCAATTTTAGGTATTGGGATATATATTATTTCTTCATTTTTGTATATAATATTCTTCGGTTTTGGGGCAAAAACAATAATATCTCTTTCTCTTTTTTTAAGATTAATGAATAATTCTATCACATGTGTAGTTTGTGCATTTTTCCCATCCAATATGGTGTTGGTTATGAAAAATATTCTTCCTGACTTAGATGTCCTATTTCTATTCATCATTCTTCCTACTCTTTTTAAATAGGTCTATTATTTCAATATGGCACAAGTATTTCTCTTTATTTGTGCTTATTTTATAAAAATTTCTATAAATTTTAGATGCTTCTCTAAACCATTCATCATATATATTCTTTTTTTTAATGTGCTGTTCTAAGGTAGTACTACCATTTTTCTCTCTTTCCCAAGCAATTTCTGCTGGAACATCTAAATAGAACAAAATATATGGTTTAGGAACTATCTTTTCGAGCAATTCTCGAATTTTATTGGATAAACCATACATCCATCTTACCTTTATTATGTTGTCATAGAAATATCGATCAAAAATTATAAACTCGTTTTTTCTATTTTTTAGAATTTTAACCCATGTGTGGAAAATCCCCATCAATAATATTTCAATCTTAGCAAAAAATGTTATCAATCGCAGGAGAGTATTTGAGGGATTTGATAGTTTAGAAGTATTTTTTTCCAATTGCATTAAGTTAGTTCCTATCCTACTAAGCAATATTCTACCAAATAAGGTTTCTGGTGCAAATTGATGAGTAATTTCAACTTTGGCTCCAATTTCTTCCAAATATTTCTTCAACAGATGGGCTTGTGTGCTTTTTCCTGATCCATCAATACCTGTTATAACAATAATCTTGGGCATCATCTAATTCACTCAAATTTCATGATCTATAACCTAATTTACTTTTTGCAAAAGAGGCTACTGAATTGAATAGATTTCGAATGGATTCAGAAGACTTTATAAGATCATAAAGTTTGGTATTTTCAAATTTATACATAACTTCTTCTAGATAGAAAGAGAGGTTGAAAAAAAGGGGGTTAAATTCCTTTTTATTGAAATTTTCTAACAAAGATAGACTATCTATCACAAATTTTCGATTAAAAATATAGGGGAAATTAATGATTTTATTTTTTACATATATATTCTGATGAAGTTGGCGCACATGATTTAAGATCGCATCAAACAACTTCTCCCATCCTTTTTCACGTGCGTATTCTTTGCACTTATCCATATTTACTTTTTTCATAAGATTTTTGAGATGTAAAAAATCAAGCAATGTCATTTTTCGATGACCAAATATTATATGTGGTAATAATATAAGAAAATCAGCGTCTTGATTTGGACCGATGTAATCTACCCCTAAAAATTTATTCTTTGTTGTGGAAGTCATTAAAAAATCTCTATCTACGAATTCTACTCCAAAATATACTATTTTCGTATATATATCAGTCTTCATGTAGTTTCCTTTGAATTTTGTTTCAGCAGGGCCTGAATGAATACAAACCATTCCATTCATTTCTAGTAATTTAATCATTCTTCGCTTTTCTTCTTCATGAATAAAAACATCAATATCATTGGGTATGTGCGGTATTGTATCAAATAATTTTACTAAAATAAAATTCAAACCATAATCTTTTGCGATTTTTTTCAAAAAATTCATCGTTTTTACAAAAATATCGGCTCTTTTCTTTTCTTCGTTAATTTCCTCCTTAAAAAAGGATATATCCTCTATTTGATCCAACTTTTGCAAAAAGTAATAACGAAGACCGTTTTTTTCTGCTACTTTTAACGTTAATTTTATTAAATTTTGTTTCTTATCAGGTGGTAGTGCAACCAACTTTTTAATGATGTTTTTATCTAAATAATCTGGATCTACTAACGAGAGCAAAATCTTTATCGGGTTTAATTCACTATTATTCATATTCCTTCACCTCATCATATAGCAGTTCCCTATATAGACTTTTCAATTTTTGAGTTAGTTTTCTTACGTCGTGATTCTCTTCTATGGTTTGGCGTACATTATCAGAGATGTCTTTATACAACTTTTTATTTCTTATTAGCGTAATTATTGCCTCTGCTAATTCGATTTCATCATTAGGTTTCACGAGTATACCATTTTTAAAATTAGATATGATTTCGGTAAACGGAATGATATTAGAAACAATAACAGGTTTACCCATTGCCATTGCTTCCAACAGAGACAAAGGTATGTCCATAACAGCAGATAATGAAATGAAGGGCATCACGACCATATCAGCTATTTCATATATTTCTTTTATATTCTCATATGGACCTATAATACAAACATGTTTTTCTATACCATAAAAATTGATTAAATTGAATATTTCTTTTTTTCTTTTTACTTCGTGTTCATATAAACCTTTAGTTAGTATTATACAGAAAATATCCGAGTATTTATTCGAGACCATACTTATAGCTTTTAAAAATATATCAACTCCTTTCCATGGGCTTTCATCGCCAGCAAACAAAATTATCTTTTTATTTGTAGGAATATCTAATTTTATTTTTGTTTTTGCGGATTTATCAGAGGATTTAAAAACCGCTAAATCTACACCTACCGGGATATATCTAATCTTGTGTGGAGAAATACCTATATAAATTAAATCTTTCATAGTACTCCTGCTTATTACAATAAGAGAGTCCACAAATATTGCTAAAATTTTTGTTAGCCACGGACTTTTAAGGAGATTTAATAAACTAATAATGATTGAATTATTTGTATTTGTATTTTTATTGAAAGGGGTTGAATATAGTGTGAATACATTTTTAATTCCAAGTATTTTTGAGATTAAACCTAAAATAATTCCGAGTGCTGGATAGACACTATGCCCATGAATTATTTGTATTTTTTCTCGTTTTGCAAGTTTCATTATTTTGATTGGTAACTTTATTAAAAATAAAAGGGAACCGCTTAAATAATAGGAGGATTGCCCCACCAAAATTCTATAATATTTAATTCCCTCGATGTTTTCATAGGAGGGATGATTATTTGAACCTTTTGTAAGGGCCAATACATTGTACCCATCTTCGATTAAATTCCGTGAAAAAGCTCTAACAGTGTTTCTAATTCCTTCCACCCATGGAGGGTTTAAATCCAACCCAACCATCATTACTTTTGGTTTTTTCATTTTATCAAGTTTTCATACAGCTTCTCGTATCCTTTTGCTACTTTTTTCCATGTATATTTACGAACGACCAATTCTCTTCCTATACGCGATAATTTTTTTCTTAAATCAGGATTATTAATTAACTTTATTATTGCTTCGGCCAAAGATTTTTCATCTCGCGGTGGGATAAGAATAGCAGCATCTTTAAAATGGTCTTTAACCCCCGGAATATCTGTAGCAATCACCGGTAAGCCCAAATACATTGCTTCGAGTATTGTAGTTGGAAGACCTTCAGATAGGGAAGGAAGTACAAAGATATCTGCTACTTTATAGGATTGTATCAGCTCCTCTTGTGAAATTCTTCCAGTAAACCGGACAAATTTTTCCAATTTATGTTTTGTAACAAAGGATTTAGCTTTTTCTAAATAATCCCCATCCCCAACAATTAAAAAGGTTGCTTCTTTATGCTTTTCTTTCCATAAAGTAAATATAGCCTTTAACAAATATTGTATGCCCTTTCGCCGAATTACAGGCCCCACAAATAATATTATGGGTTTTGTTAAGTTATATCTTTCAACAAAATCTCTATTATTATTATTTTTAACAGAAAGAGTTTTAATGTCGATCGCATTTGGAAGGATGTGTATCTTATCTCTGGATACACCAAAAGACGAAATGTATTTTGCATCGGAAGGAGATAATGCAACTATAGAATCCGCCCTCCTTAATATCTTTTTTCCTATTGTTCTACTATAAAAGCGCTCAAACCAATCTGCTAAATCTTTACCAAATCTTAACTGTCCATGACATGTTAGGATGAGAGGAATATTTATTTTTTTTCTGAAATATGCTGCCACCATTGCAGCAAAACTATGCTCATTATGAGTATGCACCACATCATAATCCTTTATTTTTTTTTCGATAGTCAAAAGTCCAGGAGTGATGGGATTTCGAAGTGGTCTAAATAAACATGTATACCTCTTCACAGTAATTCCATCTATTATTTCGTATCTCCGGCATTTTGGATAATTCGAAGTAATAACATGCACTTCATGTCCCATTTCGATAAGATGTTTACTTAGGTTGTAAACATATCTTTCTTGTCCCCCGTTATATGGCAAAAAATATGGAACTAACTGAAGAATTTTCATTCTTCCCTCGCTTTTTCTATTATATGTGGCAATACATTAAGGAGGAGAGCCATCAATACAGCTAACGCTCCTATTATGAGGAAAATGGCTGTGACGAGAGCATATGAAATGAGGAAGATGTGCGTTTTGTTATAAAACCTCACAGTCTTATAGCCAAAAAATAAGCCTAACAGCACTAAAGCCATTCCTGGGACTCCTATGAAAAGGAGGGGGCGTCTCTCTGCAATAAGCCAGATTACATAGCTTAGAACAGATGGACCATGTGAAAATGGATTTTTCTTTGATGTCTTTTTCAAATGCTTATATCTGCAGGAGACTCTTACTTCTGCAATCTTTAAATCATTTTCTTTTGCTAAAATTAATTCTTCGCTTTCTACACTAAATCCATTTCCTTTTATTTTTTTAGCAAATTTTTCAATTGCTTTTCTATTAAAAGCTCTGAATCCACACTGACTATCTGTAACCTTTCCAGCTCCTACTCCTGTAGCGTAATCTAAAACTCTCTTGCCAATTTTACGCCATAAAGGCATTTCTGTAAGTTTTCCAAATCTAAAACCAATAGCCATATCTGCCCTGCCATTCAATATTGGCTCTAGTAAGTTGGGAATTTCATCTGCATTGTGTTGCCCATCTCCATCTAAAGTAACTATGATATCAAAATCATTTTCTAAAGCATATTTAAATGCTCTTTTTATTGCATATGCTTTTCCCTTATTTTCTTCATAGCTTATCACCTTTGCTCCAGCTTCTTTTGCAACATTGGCAGTGTCATCTATGCTTCCATCATCAACAACCAAAACTTCATCAACATAGCGCTTTGCTTTTATGACTACGCTTCCTATTGTTGCCTCCTCATTGTAACATGGAATAGCAGCCAGTATTTTCATTTTCTTTTCATTCATTTTATCTTATAAAAACTATAAATGAATTAAATGAATTCTCAAAACAGAATGAAAAAAGGATATTTTATTGGCATTTTTTCATGCGAAATAAGCATTAACTGCCTCTTTCACCGATAAATATGAAGATGTAGCAATTTCATTTTTTCATTCATTTTTTATCATATGAAAAAATGAGAAAATGCATAACAATTTTCATTCCATCTCTATTTTTCAACTCTTTCTTTATTTTTATTTTCCTTATAACGGTCGAAAATACAATGAAAATGAATGTTGTTGTAGCAAATTTCTCATGCGACAAGGCCTCAATCATTTCGTGAGGAGGAACGAACTTACAACAATTTTTCATTTTTCTTTTCCTAACTAACTATCCGCTAGCCCTCTTATCATCGCTTTTGCTCAATTCAGGCTAGCGGATGAATGATTCTATAGTCATTTCACTAAGCCCAAAATATTTTTTCAATATCTCAGCAAATATTTTTTTCTGGGCAGAAAATGTCATTGCATAAGTATCTTCAAATCCATCATATGATTCCAACTCTTTAATAGCTAATCTCTGCTGAACTTTTGAAATTTTAAAATATTCTGCTATCTCTGCCATAACATTTATCCAGTAACCAATTCTTTTTGCTTTATCATCAGAAATATTTTTTATCGCTCCGCATTTAATACACCATGGATGCGGAACTAAGTCTCCATTGCTTACGGGTAGCCATATCCTTTGTTCTTTTGAGCAACTTTGGTGGCAATGCATCGAAAAATTATAATGCATCTTTATATAAACCTTCGCCTCATACAATATGATATAATTTGATGAAAAATGAAAAAATTTAGCCTTTAAAGCAAATTTTTAAGGAAGGAAAATTAATTATTTTTTGGATTAATTACCCTCAATGAAAAATTGCAAATTACATTGCAAATTGCCAGTGATAACAATTTTTTCATTTTATTTTCATTCATTGAAAACCATGAAATAGAACTGTTCTTATAAATCGCCCCCTTCTGTAATAATGATTCAATGACAACTACTTCTTCCATTTCAAAAATGAATTGAAAAAGTAAGGAAATAGATGTTGTTATAGTAAGTCTCTTTCATGCAATAAGTGCAACATGAAATGAGGGTATTTCCATGAATCCTTCTTTTATGCACAATTACCAATGGCAGCTTTTCTTTCATGCAGCAGTTGTAATGGCGATTATTTCTTTCATATTCATTCTTGTTTTAAATGGATTGAAAAAGTAATGAATAGATATTGTCATGAGTTGTGCCTATCCATGCAACAGTTGCCGATAGCTTGCCAATAACAACTATTTCTTTATTATAGCTGTGAAAAAGACTGTTTCCTCTTCCTTCCATGCTTTCTTTCATGGAAGGGCATTTATCATTCTCACAATCATTTCATCTTTTGCCATATTTCCATCCTTATCATATGCAATAACTTCTAGCAAATATCTGCCATAAATTGCTTCTTCTTTCCAGAGCCAGAGATATGGCGGGGAATAATCAATGCTCCTAAGCTCTCCATTAACATAAAATTCCACTCTATCAATACCAGATTGATTGTCCATAGCATAAACATCCACATAGATTTCTTCAAAAGCAACTGTATTTATCCATGGAATTGAAAAATTATAGAAATTGATGCAATTTTGGCTTGGATATAAAATTTTAACTAATGGCTTTTCAATATCTTTTGGTTGTAAATTTCCATATTTTGCTATAGCTTTCCATTCCACATTCATCTCTTGCCAAAACCTGCCAGTAATAAGTTGTATATGGCTTTAAGTTATGGATTTCGTATCTATTGCTACTTATATTTTCTGCAACAATGCTCATATTTTCTTTTTCTCCGAAGAAAATTGTATAATACAATGCATCTCCATCTGGGTCGCTACAGTTCCATGAAAGAGTTATGTTGAAATCTATTCCTGTTGCATTATCTGGAGGATATGGTTCATACGGTGGCAATGGTGGATTGCTTTTTCCTATTTCAACAGTTAAACTTGCTTCCTCGCTTCTGTCTCCCTTATCATCTTCAGCCACCACTTTTACTTCATAAATTCCATAATTTTTCCATGCATGCTGAGCTATAACAGCTGTTCCAGATACAACAAAATCTGTTGTTGTCTTGCCACCATCTCCCCAATCAAAAATATATCTTACTAAATCTCCATCTGCATCAACTGCTTTTGCTGTAAAATTAAGCATTGTATATATTTTTCCTGCTGTTGGTCCTTCTAAGTATGGCTTATAAGGCGGATTATTTATGATGGCTTGAGTTGTTGCAACAGCTTGCTGTCCACTGGCATCTCTAACAATAAGCTTTACAGCGTATATGCCAGACTTGTTATAAACATGGATTGGATTCTGCTCATATGCATAGCTTCCATCTCCAAAATCCCATTCCCATTCATAAGGTGGATTTCCACCATATGCCGATCCATTAAACTGTATTTCTTCTCCTGGCTTTGCTTTATATGGTCCATCTGCATCTGCAATGAAAGGCGATGATACAACCATATAATATGCTCCATCATCTATTCCACATTCTCCATATCCTATTTTGAAATATCCATTTAGGCAACCAAGTCCCCAGCTATTTTTACAAATCCAGCATTGCTGGCGATCATCATATCCAACTAAAACAACAGCATGCCCACCAAGTCTTGTGCCAGATTCATGCCTATAAACAGCATTTTCCCAAGCATAAGGATTATTCCAATAGGTAATGAAGTCACTATAAACAATAAAGGTTACAATTAATGGCCCATAAGTAATCAAAGCTTCCTTTATACTTTTTATTCCAGTTACAGCACCCCAATCTTCTATTTTATATGCTCTTTCCCTCCAATCATCACATGGGCTGCATGGCAAATCATTGCCATAATAAGCTCCATCATATGGGAAGCAATCTTCATCACAAACACCAACGCTTTCCATAAAATTTAATGCAGCAGAAACATACCATCCATAATCACAATCTCCTCCTCCGCAAAAGAATAGATGCGCTTCTGATAAATCAACTTCTGCACCAGTTTTCCACTTTATTAAAGCTTCAAAAGCTCCTACGCAAGCAAAAGCAACACAAGAACCACATGCTCCCTGGCTCTTAACAGATGTCATGATTCCATAGTCCCGCCAATCCCAAGTAGGAGGAGTAACAATATTTAGTGTAATGTTTGATGTGGCATTTATTTCTTCTAAAATACATCCCAGCCCATATTCAAATGTATTTGTTTCTTCTTTTGGAAAAGCTTCTATACCTGTAGTTAAAGCAATGCTAGCAATTAAAGCTATGATTAATCTCTTTTCCTCCGCCATATTTTTTATAATAGATACTCTTTAAAAAGTTTGCTAACAAAATGCTATCAAATACTTAAATACAATAAAAATGGCTGATATTGTTGTCTCCAAATTGTTTTTATATTATGCCATTTTTCTTTCCATGGAATATAAAGTAAAAGACATTTCATTGGCAAATGAAGGAGAGGCTTTGGTAAAATGGGCAGAGCAACATATGCCTGTTTTAATGGATATAAGAAAAGACTTTAAAAAAGATAAGCCATTAAAAGGAATAAAAATTTCAGCCTGCTTGCATGTTACAAAAGAAACAGCTGTTTTAATAGAAACTTTAAAGGCAGGAGGTGCAGAGGTTTCTTTAGCTGGCTCAAATCCTCTCTCAACCAATGATGCTGTAGCTGCTTACTTAGCAAAAAATGGCATAGCTGTATATGCATGGCGTGGAAATCATGAGGAATATTATTGGTGTATAGAGAAGGCATTGGAAATTAAGCCAAACATTACCTTAGATGATGGTGGAGATTTAGTCACAACTCTGCATACAAAAAAACAAGAATTGCTTAGCAACGTTATTGGAGGAACAGAAGAGACAACAACTGGAGTAAAAAGGCATAGAATAATGGAAAAAGAAGGCGTGCTAAAATATCCAATTATTGCTGTAAATGATGCTTATACAAAATATCTTTTTGATAATAGATATGGCACTGGACAATCTACAATAGATGGCATATTACGAGCTACTTCATTGCTTTTAGCTGGAAAATATTTTGTTGTAGTCGGCTATGGATGGTGTGGGAAAGGTCTTGCTAATAGAGCAAGAGGGATGGGAGCAAGAGTAATAATTTGCGAGGTAGATGAAATAAAAGCTTTAGAAGCGGTAATGGATGGATTTTTAGTTATGCCAATAGAAAAAGCTGCTGAAATTGGAGATATTTTTGTTACTGTTACAGGCAATAAGCATGTTATAGATGCCAATGCAATTCAAAAAATGAAAGATGGCGCCATATTAGCTAACTCTGGCCACTTTGATAATGAAATAAATGTGAAATGGTTGGAGGAGAATAGCATTGAAAAAAGAGAGGTAAGAAAAAATGTTGTTGAATATAAGCTTGGGAATGGCAAAAAAGTTTATTTGCTTGCAGAAGGAAGACTGGTAAATTTAGCATGTGCAGAAGGACATCCTCCAGAAGTAATGGATATGTCATTTGCTAATCAGGCTTTAGCTGTAAAATGGCTGGTTGAAAATAAAGGAAAGCTTGAAAATAAAGTATATAGAGTGCCAGATGAAATTGATAGAGAAGTAGCTAAAAGAAAGTTAAAAACAATGGGAATAGAAATAGATGTGCTAACAGAAGAGCAGAAGAAATATTTGGAGAGTTGGCAAGAAGGAACATGAGAAAAGTAGCTGAGGAAATAATAAAAGCAAAATTTTGCATTGCTTTAACAGGAGCGGGAATATCAACAGAATCAGGAATACCAGATTTTAGGAGCAAAGATGGCTTATGGAGCAGATATGATATAAATGAATATGGCTATTTGCATAGTTTCTTAAAGAATCCTGCAAAGGTATGGAAAATGCTGGCAGAGATGGCAGAGTTATTTGAGAAAGTAAAGCCAAATCCAGCTCATTATGCCTTGGCAGAATTAGAAAAGCTTGGATTGCTTAAAGCGGTAATTACTCAAAATATAGATGGATTGCATCAGGAAGCGGGAAATAAAAAAGTAATTGAATTTCACGGCTCCTTCAATACCCTTACTTGTTTGAACTGCGGAAAGAAATATAGCAAGGAGAAAATTGACTTAAAGAATCTGCCTCCACGTTGCAGTTGCAATGGAATTCTTAAGCCAGATATAGTATTTTTTGGAGAGCCTATTCCAACAAAAGCATTAAATGAAGCTCTTGAGCTTGCTAACAAAAGCGATTTAATACTTGTCATTGGAACATCTTGCGCTGTTTATCCTGCAGCAGCACTTCCAATAATTGTAAAGAGGAAAGGGGGCAAAATAATCGAAATTAATAGGGAAGAAAGTGAATTGAGTTATTTAGCAGATTATAAGCTACTTGGCAAAGCAGGCGAGATTTTGCCAAAAGTAGTAGAGGAAGTAAAGAAATTAATGAAAAATAGACTGCAAAAAATACAATAAAAAAATAAAAAAAATATGCTATAGCAATGTTGCCATTGACAACCTCTTCTTTCATTCATTTTGATAAGCTGAAAAAATAGCAATGTTTTATGCATAGGAGAATTCTACAGCAACACCATTTCATTAAATTTTTTCAATGAAAAATGCTTGTCTTTTCATGCAATTTGTGTAACAACTTTTTCTTTCATTTTTTATACTGTTGCTTTTATTTCTTCTGCAGCTCCTCTTTTTATTAAAATATTTGCTAAATCTGGGGGCAAGGCAATAACATCTTCTTTTCTCAAATTATATTTTTTCATGTCGCTTCCAACAAATTGAGGAATATCTTCTAAGACTCTAATTATAATGAATTCTTTTTCTCCACTTTCAAATGCTCTTTTCCTATGCTCTTTTAATAAAGTAACTAAGGAATCATAAAATATTTTTTCTTCCCTAGTCAAATTTTCTGGCGCTGCTTTTCCTCCTCTTACTGCTGATAAAGCTAAAAGAATAATTTTTTTCTCTCTTCTTTCAAATATACTTTCCAATATTCTTCTCGTATTTCTTAATTCATCTGTAAGTAAAAGGAGCTTTTTAGAAGATGGATTTTTCAATTTTTCTTCCTCTATTTTTTCCTCAAGCTCTTTTACATATTCATATGCTAACTTATAAAAATCAATGCCTACATCTGTAAGATGTGGAGAAGTTTTTTCTCTTTGTTCAATGTTTCGAAGTTTTGAATAATTTAGCATAAAGTTAATACATGAAATACTTAAATATTAATACTCCATTTATTACCATGTTGAGGAAGTTTCTCCCTTTAGCAATATCAATAATGTTTATTTTTCCAGTAATAGCACAAGAAATGGAAGAACTTCCTTCTGGTTTTGAAGGAGTTTCATGGACAAAGGTAGTTCCTATAAAGAAAGCATGCTTTGTAAGATTTGATGAAAATAGTCTTGTAGATGATTTTGCTTATATGGCAGCTGTGCCTGCAAGCGTGTTCTATGATGAAAAAACAAAGAGAATCTACTCCTATCCATTGCTATTCTATGATGATTACAAAAAGGGAAATAAAGAGGAGTTATCATTAAATGCAAGGCAAGGTTTAGATTATTTCATGGAGGACTGGCTAACTTATTGTAAAAATCTCAAGGAAATAGAAGCAATAAATGTTGATAAAATACCATGGAAAGCTGAAAATTATACTTATATAAAAAGCAATAATATCTATGAAATTTCTAGCCAAATTGCATTACATGACTGGAGTTATAGTGATGATGCTGTTATAGCTGTAGTTGGAAATGTTGCGTATGGTAGCTATAACGCAACTTCTGGCGAGTTAAGAGGAAAAATATCTCCAAAAGAAATTAAAGAAATAACATTAACTGGAATAAAACAAGATAGCATCGCCCCTCAGTATCAAGATTTTTATGTTCCAGATGGTTATAAGTATATAAAAGCTGATTTGTACTGGCCTTGCAAAAGCTGGCTTCCTAATTTCATGTTTATTGCAACGCTTGGCTTGCTTCAAGGAGGGCTAACAATTCCATCTGCTGACCCAGATTTGCAATTGTATTGCTATTATGAAGGCGAGCTAATGCAGGTAGGCTCCTCAGAAAACTGGAATATTTTGGTTGGTCCTCATGAAGAATTGGAGACATATGTTTTTAATCCTGGCAAATGGAAGGCAGCAATAGTTGATATTCCAACAAAAGGAATTTTGGGAGAGAGATATGGAACAATTGGACAAAGGTTAATTGATATTGCAACAGGAAAAGTTACCTATTACATAGACATAAAACTTTATCCTGGGGGAGAAGTTGAATTGCCTTCTGTACCACCATTCATGGCAAGAAATGCAAAATTTGAATTGAGTTGGAAAGGAGATGGTAAGCTTGGTTTAATTATTGTAGACGAAAATAATGTTGCAGTTGGAATAGCAACAGCTACAAATGTTTCAAAGCAAACACTGCATATGGACCAGCTTGGAGAAGGAAAATATAAAGCTGTCATTATACAGCTAAATGAAACAAATTCAACTATCGAATATACTTTAAAATATTCATGGGAATGCAAATTGCCAAAACAGCAAGCTAACTATTTAATGAATGCTGCTCAAGGAGCAGTCTATGCATCTTTAATAAATGCTCCTCTTTTATATGTTGAACCAGATAAGATTCCAGATTGCATAAAGGAGGCAATTAAAAAACTCGGGATAAAGAACTTTTATCTTTTTGATATTGGTGCCAATTCTTCAGTTAAAGATGAAATAGAAGGAATGGGAAACATAAAGAAAGAATATAATGATTTAATAAGCATATATAAAGACATAAGAAATAAAACAAAGGAAAATGATATTGTCTTCACTACCATTGATCCATGGACTTATTGGCTCGTTGAAAAATTAAAGCCAGAAGGAGAAAAAGATGGCGCATTGTATATTGGTCCTGCTGCCTATATGGCTGCTCACCATGGGGCTCCTCTTATAGTTGTTGATATGCATAGTCAGCTTTCTAAAGCTGTTGTATGGCACAATGAATGGTGGAAGAAACACGCTGTAAGAGATGAAGAGCCAAATGTCGCTTCTATGTATTTAACTGGCAGGGAAGTATATGATTTCCTTGGAAAAATTGGATTGGATGAACCAGGAAAAGAGGAAAGTATAATAACTGTAGCTGGACAATTTGATATTGGAACACCCTGGGACAGAATGTTTGCAGGTGTTGCATATGCTGGTCGTATTATGGGAACCCCTGTAGATACAAGTTATTGGGTGGCGAGAAGCATTTTCTATCCAGCTGTAATATTTGCAAATCCAGCTTTAAACAAAGATGGAATATATTTAATAAATGGTAGTAAAAGTATAAGATTGCCAAGTGGATTGCTCAAAATTATTAAGCCTAGCCAGGAGGAGCATTTTGTTTATCCTGTTTTAAATTCATGGATTACATATTGTCATAGATTTAATGAAAGAGCAAGCAAATATTGGGGTTTCAATTATACATGCGCAAGTGGAGTTACTCCATATTATGAACCATCTAATCATCCTATAGACAATAATGTTCTTGCAAAATATGGAAAATATGGCTCATACTGGCCAGATTTAACAGAAAGTGAAATAGTTCCTTTCTATTTAAGAAAAGCTGGTTATAGCATTGCCTTTACCACCAACTTTTCAGCAACAATGGAGAATTTGAATAGGGGCGTAATCATGTGGCTTGAATGTACTCATGGATGGCATGGTGAATCAGGAGCCCTTTCATTCTGGGATCCTTATGGTGTTCCAGGCTTCTTTGGAATAAATATAACTTTGCCAACTGTTGAACCAAATCCGTGGAGAGGATATGAAATATTTCTACCAGGATGGTTAGATGGCTCCACTGAAGAGCCAGATGTTTTATCTCAAAGCAAATTACTTGGAATAGATATTGTTCCAGCAAGGCTTAGTGATCTGCCCATCATAAAGAATACATTGCTTGGCAAAATGGCTGGATATGATGGAAACATTATAACAGTTTTATTTGGAAGGCTAAGAACAAAAGATTATACTGGCTATGATATGGATGAAGCCTTAGGCAATATACATTCTTGCGGATTTAATGCTGGTTCTTGTTTAATTTCAAACACATATTTGCATTTAACTTTAGTAAGGCATGGTTCAGTATTCCAAGTTATCGATCCATGGGAAACTTCATGGTATTCTGCATTTGCAATGGAAATGTTTGCGAGAGATATAGCATTGGGAAAAACAGCTGGAGAAGCATTTACAAATGGAATAATGCATACAGGCATAGGATATCTAACAAAGCAGTGGTGGTGGGATATAAAGGAAAACGTATGCTATTTTGGAGATCCTGACTTAAAAGTATGGAGTCCTCTTTATGGGTGGGATAAGCCAAAAGCATTAGAAAGCTATGAAGTTATTGATGGACATGCAATCTTTGGAGCAAATGAATATCCTCATGAAATAAAGGAAAAGAACTATGGAATATACGTACTTCTTTTCCTTGGAGCAGTGGTGGTGGCTGGATTAGTATATGTAAGAAAAAAGATGTTTGAATGATTACAAAAGTAAGGGTAACTCTCCTTCATATCCATCAAAAAGCTGGGCAAATGGAATTACCCAATGATTTGTTTTTATGTATTCAGAAATTTCATAAATGGCAATTATTATTACTACTTCTAATTTAAGGAGTAGAAGAACTAAAGGTGCAATTATTGGAAATATAGTTAAAAAGAATATTTCATTTAAAACAAAAATGAGAGAAGCAGGGAGAGCGCCAAATAACCAATAAGTTATAAACACGAAGAGAAAATTGCACATCTGAAAAGAAACAAAAGATTTAATGCACCAACCCATCCATGCCATAACTGAAGGAAGTTCTATAAAGGATATCCAAAAAATAAAATTGGCTGTTTTTACAAAACTAAATAACTCTTCTGCTGAAACCTTACCATCTTTATAACCTATTTCTTTTTTCAACGCATAAGTTAAAAATTTTGTGCAGGGCGTTCCCCATTTTGTTAATGCTAAAGCTAGTGCATCTTTATATGCTGATGTTAATATTACTCTTCCTTTTTTAACCAAATCATCCTTTAAGCTTTTTTGAAATTCGCTTTCATTTTCAATAAATGCTCCACTTAAACAGCAATCAAGCATTATTGCCATTCCTTTTGCATTTATTTTGCTAAGTTTTTCCTCAAGCAAATCATCTGTTATGTAGAGGCTTTTATTAAGTTCCCAAGTAACTATTGCCTCATCATATCCATCTTCTTCATCCCCATTGTCATCTTCTATTTCTCCACCGTGCCCATTATATACAAAAAAGAAGATGTCATCCTTACCAACTTTTTTAGCTATTATATCTAAAGCATTTATAATGGCATCATGTGTAGCATTTTCATTTATAAGCAAAATTACATTTTCTTCTTTCCAATTTCTCCATTTTATTAAATTATTATACAAATCCAAAGCTACTTCTTTTGGTATATCTAAATCAGCTTTTGTTCCATTATAATCATATATTGCAACAATTATTGCATAATAATTTGCTTCTTTTTTGCTTTCAATGTCTGGAAATGTAATGGTAATTAGGAAGAAAGCTATAAAAATGGAGATAAACTTCCTCATAAATTTAAATAAAATAACCATATATGCTTTTATCTATCAGATTATCCTATAGTAGCGAATTTTCTTGCAATAGCAAAAACAGCTAAGTATTCTGGTACTTTAGCAATACCTTTTTTTAAATCATATTCTTCATCCATCATTTTTATCTTGAAGGGTTTTTCTACCTTTATTTTAACTTTATTATCCTTAAAAACAACAGCATCTCTCAATGGCTCAAATTCTTCTATTTTATCTACATTTACCTTTGTAACTCTAAATCCCGTCTTTCCATGCAAAGAGCCTGGTAATCTTATCAGCCTTTTTATATCTGCAGTTACTGGCTCATCTGTCTGGCTATATAAGCTTACAGCTACTTTTTTTACCAAGGGTTTCAAAATTTTTTTAATTGCAGTTGCCTGGTCAAGCAAGCCAGCTTTTATTCTACGCATTCTTTCTGCTGTCAAAGAATTATATACATCTTCAGCTGTTTTATTTCCTACCCCTTCTATTTCCATTAATTTTTTTATTGCCTTCTCCTTTTCCATCTTTCTTATATCTTCAAAAAATTGAATTATTGCATCTGCTATCCTTTTTTCCCATCCTCCCTCCATATCAATTTCAATTGTAATTTCTCCACCTATTCTTTTCTCCTTTATAATTTCTTTAAAATCTAATCCTCTTCCTGTCAAATAATCAACTATCTCTCTTCTCTCCTGGCTTCCTAAATCAAGCACTTTTTTGTTATGAACATGACAATGGTATCCTCTCCCCCCACTAAAATAAATTTCTAATTCATCCTCTCCAAACCCAAAATCCTCTATTAAAAAATCTATAAGTTTTTCTAACTCTTCCTTTACAGCTCTTAATGCTTCTTCATAAGACATATTATTTGCATTAGGCAAATGATCAGCATCTAAATCAAAAATTAAATCTGCTCCCATCCATTGCTTTTCCTGCATTGTTTCTGCAGATGGATTGCGATAGTAAGCAGAGGAATAATAGGCGTGGGCTGGTACATTTGTCTTTAAATATAAAAGCAAGTCTTCTTTTGATTTGAAGGAAATGTGGCGGTGCATTGTGTCTTCTTCAAACAAAATGAATGCATATTCTCTTCTGTCAAATCTAACTGGAAAATCAATTTTTGGATTGAGATAATATTCTAAAAATTTTTTTCTTAAGAAATTCATTTTCTCCTCCTCTTTCTTTTATAAAATATGAGAGGATGCCTTATTCCTCTGCATTCTTCTGTTGCATTGCATAATCCCCATGTTCTTATTGTATCACATTTTGGAGTTGCATAAATTGTTCCTGATATTCTCCCTGTAATATGCTCTATTTGGTATCGAGTTTTCTCTTCGTTAAAGTCAGGAGAAGAAGAGAATAATTTTAAAATCTCATCTACACTTTGCCCTATAGCATTTAAAAATGTAACTATTGTGAATCTACCAACATGAGGAACATTTAAGCCTGATTTAATAGCAGAAATTAAACTTTGCATGCAAGGTGGGAAATCTTCGTATTTTATTTCTCCTTTTCTTATCTCTTCCTTTTTCTGCTTTAAAATCAATTTATTTCTTATTTCCATTATTTCGTCCTTAAAAGCCTTTTTAACTTCTGGAGGAGCAAAAAGGTTTACAAGCTCATTATATATCTTTTTTCTTATTGCTTCCTGCAATATTCTTGCAACTTCATTTTTCCTAATAAAAACATATCCTGCTTTTAATTTCTTATTAACCAGCTTCCATTTAATATCCCATGTAGGAGCATATTTCAAATAATCAACAAAATGGATTTTATTCCCATCAAGCTCAATATCAAATTCCTTGGCAATCATTTGTATAAATTCAAACTCTTCTTCCTTCAGCCCTTCATAAGCTTTTTTTGCTTCCGCCAGCGCATATCTCCGCAGTAAGTAATCGTTGTCTATTGCCACAACAATCATTCTCGCTATAGGATAGGAAAAAATTTCCATCATGCAATCAATTTCATTTAACAAAGCAACATTGCTTATAAATCCTCTTTCAAAAGCTTGTCTAACTCTTTCTATTCCTCTAACCCTTGCTCTTTCATAAATTTCATCAAATAAAATTTCGTCAATGCTCACTTTCTCGTTTTTAACCCATTCTTTTGCCTCTGCTATAAAAGGATATTTTGCTAATTTAAACAAATCCACAAAATTAAATAAATTTAGTATAAAAAGTGTGAGGGACTAAAATGCTATTTATAATTTTTGTGCAAAGTGAAAGAATGAGGGAAGGGATGGTTGTTATTGTGGATTCTTCTCTGTAATAATAGCCAATGACAGCCATTTCTTTCATTGTTATTCAGATAAAAAAGATGGATTGTTATAGCAATTTTCTTCATGCAATAAGCAAATGGCAACATCCCTTTTCATTTATTCATTGGCAAAAAGCTATTCAAAAATAAATTGTTAAAGAAAATTTTGTCGATTCATTCTAATTCAATAATTTTGCAAGTGAATAACCTAATAAATGACAAGGATAGTTGCTATGGCATATTTCCTCTATGTGATGATAATGCTATAGAAAGCTTTTTCATTATTCATGGACTTGTAATAATCGCTTAATGAAAGAAATTATGTTATTTCATCATTTTACACAATGAAACATCTCATCTATTTTTAAATGGCTTCAAAATTATGAAAAAATGTTGCCATAATATTTCTCTTTCATGCAAAATAAAGCAAAATAAAAAGTTAAATCTAAAAATATTCTTATTTTCATGGATTTGATCGCTAAAGCAAAGAATATGAGGGCTATTTTGTATTTAAAGGAGGAAAATGATGATTTTATCAAATTTGTTTTAAAATATAATAGGCGGAGAAGCGTAGGTGTGCCAGATTTTATGGAAATGTTGGAGGGAAAATGCTTTGTTTCATTGGAAGTGCCCAAAAAGGCAGAGAAATTTTATGCTAAATTGAATAAAGAGGGAAAAGCAATATTTTTGGCAATGCTTTATATAGCTCCTATTTTAACAACACCTTCTTGCTTAAAACATTTTGAAAAATATGAAATAATGCCAATAATGGCGAAGAAAAAATTGGATATAAGGGAGGGGCTCCGTCATTTAAGAATTGCTGAATATTCAATGCTTGATTATAGACTTGGTAATGAAGAAGAATTGAAAAAATACGTTGCCAAGGATTTACGACGTTTTTGGAGGATAAAAGGGAAGGATATAAAAGTGGGGAGTTACTGTAGCATATCTATTCCAAAAAGGATAAGTGATATAGTAAGAGGATATGCAGTTGTTATAGGTGTGGAAATTTAGTTTTCAATGAGTAAATATTAAATATAGAAATGGTATTTTATGCCACCTATGGCAGAAGAAAATAAAGAATTCAGATATATAGTTAGATTAGCAGCAACGGATATAGATGGCAATAAACCTACTCGATATGCTCTCACACAAATAAAAGGTATTAACTTCATGGTAGCAAATGCTATCATAAATTATACTGGTATTGACGGAAGAAAAAGAATTGGTTATCTATCAGAAGAGGAAATAGAAAAATTAAGTAAAGCAATAGAAACAATAAATGACTGGCTTCCTCCATGGCTTAAAAATAGAAGAAAAGATTTGCTTACCGGAGAAGATCGCCATCTAATAGGGAGTGAAATTGATTTGGTTAAAAGAGAAGACATTAATTTGTTAAAGAAAATTAGATGTTATCGTGGTATTCGCCATGAAAGAGGTTTGCCTGTTAGGGGTCAAAGAACAAGAAGTAATAAGAGAAAAGGTTTAACTGTTGGAGTTATAAAGAAGGCAAAGAAGTGATAAAATGGGGGATCCAAAATTTCCAAGGAAAAAATATGATACACCTTCTCACCCATGGGAAGGAGAAAGGATAAAAAGAGAGCATGAATTGGTTGAGAAATATGGATTAAAAAATAAAAGGGAGTTATGGAAAGCTGAAACATTTTTGAGAAGGATAAGAGAGCAGGCAAGAAAATTACTTGCAAGAGCTGGGGAAGAGCAGGCAGAAAAGGAAAAAGAGAAGTTATTAAAAAGATTGGCTAAACTTGGTATATTGCCAGAAAATGCAACTCTTGATGATGTTTTAGCTTTGACAGTTGAGGATATTTTGGCAAGGAGATTACAAACTTTAGTATATTTACATGGTTTAGCTAAAACACCAAAGCAAGCTCGCCAATTTATTGTTCATGGACATATTGCCATAAACGGAAGAAAGGTAAGAGTTCCTTCATATTTAGTAAGGAAAGAGGAGGAAGACCATATTACCTATTCATATTCCTCACCTTTAAATGATGAACTGCATCCTATGCGTCCAAAAGCTGAAGAAATAATGCTGAGAAAAGAAGAAGTAAAAGAAGCTGAGGAGGGATAAAATGGGAAAGTGGGCTATAGCACATATATTTGCATCTCATAACAATACAATCATAACTGTAACAGATATAACTGGAGCTGAAACTCTCGCAAAATGCTCTGGTGGAATGGTTGTTAAAGCTGACAAGGATGAACCTTCTCCATATGCAGCAATGATTGCCGCCCAGAGAGTTGCTGAAGAAATAAAAGAGAAGGGCATAGAAGGAATTCATATAAAAGTTAGGGGAATAGGAAGGGGAAGAAGTAAAAGCCCTGGTCCAGGAGCGCAGGCGGCGATAAGAGCTTTGGCAAGAGCGGGATTGAAGATAGGCAGAATAGAAGATGTAACTCCTTTGCCTCATGATGGTTGTAGAGAGAAAGGAGGAAGAAGAGGAAGAAGAGTATGAAGCTTAAGTTTTTGGAGTTAAAGGATAACTATGCCAAAATTTTGTTTGAGGATACTGCTCCTTATTTTGTAAATGCTATAAGAAGGACATTGATAGCTGATATACCTAAGCTTGCAATTGAAACTGTAACAATATATGATAATACCTCTGCCCTCTTTGATGAAATTATTGCACATCGTCTTGGAATGATTCCTTTGCCTACTCGCCTTGATTTGCTCAATTTTAGAAAAGAATGTGCATGTGGAGGGAAAGGTTGTCCAAGCTGTACAGTTCATTATCACTTAAGCAAGGAAGGAGAATGTGTTGTTTATTCTGGTGATTTAGTGCCAGAGGATCCAATGTGGGCTGTTGTAGATGACAAGATTCCTATTGTTAAGTTATTGAAGAATCAACGCCTTATTCTGGAGGCAGAAGCAGAGCTCGGAACTGGTAAGGAGCATGCAAAGTGGCAAGTTGTATGTGGCATAGGATACAAATATTATCCGATAATAGAAATAGATGATGAAAAATGCAATTTATGCAAAGAATGTGTAAAAGCCTGTCCAAGAAATATATTGGAAATAAAAAGGAATAAGCTTACTGTAAAAAACATTGAAGATTGCATTTTATGTAAAACATGCATGGAAGTATGCAAAAGAAAGGCAATAGAAGTTAAAGGAGATGAAACACGCATTATAATGCAATATGAAACAGATGGTTCAATGACAGCAAAAGATGCTTTAATGGAAGCTTTGAAAATATTGCATAAAAAATATGATGAGTTGGAAAAAGCTTTAGGGTTATAACTTTAATGGATGTCTCCAATCAATACCAACTGTTCTAAAACCAATTTTTGGAATTGGTGCCAATCTTCTCTTATGTTCATTTTTACAAACCATTTCATATATCCTTTCTACTTCTTTTTCATCTACTCCAGCAATCTCCGCAATTTTTTTCTTCTCCATTCTCCTCTCAATTCCATACAAAATTTTATCTAATTTATCATAAGTTATACCCAATTCTTTTTCATCTGTTTGTCCTTTCCATAGCCCAGCTGTAGGTGGTTTCTTTATAATTTCTTCTGGTATTTCCAAATATTTTGCAAGCTGATACACTTGCGTCTTATACAAATCTCCAATAGGCATGAAATCTGTTGCCCCATCACCATACTTTGTAAAATATCCAGTAAGTAGCTCTGTTTTATTTGATGTTCCACATACTAAAGCATTTTTTTCATTTGCTATCTGATAGAGAAGGAGCATTCTTATTCTTGCTTTAACATTCCCCAATGTTATTTCATTCATTTCACCGCATATATTTGTTATTGAATGAATGATGGGAGAGATATCTATAACTTTATAATTTATTTCGAGCAATTTTACCATGAGGCGGGAATGTTCAAAATCTTCTAAAGGTGTTGATATGTCTGGCAAAAATAAAGCATATACATTCTCTTTTCCTAATGCCATTGTTGCCAATTTTGCAACAACTGATGAATCTACTCCACCAGATAAGCCCAAAACAACTTTTTTTCTTCCTGCTTTATCTGAATACTCCTTAATAAAATTTACAATTATTTCTGTAACTTTTTCTGCATCTATTTTAAGCATGCAAAGTTATAAAAGAGTGAAATTTATTTCTTGCGATGAGAGTCTGCTTAACTAACATAAATCCAAAGGTTGGAAATAAAAAGAAGAATATAAGAAAAATGGAAAAAGTTATAGAGAGCGAGGAAGCAGATGTGTATATTTTTGGAGAAATGTCATTAACTGGATATATTTGTAGGGAAGAGGTTTTTTCTTTAGCTGAAGATATAAATGGGGAATCAATAAAAAATTTACAAGAGATTGCTAAGGAAAATGATTGCATAATAATTTTTGGAATGCCAATTGAAGAAAGAAAAGGTATTGTTTATAATTCAGCGGTTATGGTGCAATCAAATAGCATTGGAATATATCACAAAAATTTCTTAGCAAATTTTGGACCATTTGAAGAAAAATTTTATTTTAAAGAAGGAAATGAACAGCCAATATTTAAAACAAAATTTGGAAATGTAGGGCTTTGCATTTGCTATGACATTTTCTTTCCAGAAATAACAAAAATAATGGCATTAAAAGGGGCAGATTTAATCGTATGTATATCTGCTTCTCCTATCATTTCAAAAGATTATTTTGAAAGAGTATTGCCAGCAAGAGCAATAGAAAATACAGTTTATATGGCGTATTGTAATCTAGTTGGAGAAGAAGACGGCTTAACATTCTGGGGAGGAAGCCAGATATACAGTCCAAAAGGGGAGTTATTGGCAAAAGCGGAATATTTTAAGGAAGATAGCATTGTCTGCGATATAGATTTGGATACATTAAAGGAGGCAAGAATTGCTCGTCCAACATTGAGAGATACAAAGCCAGATATATATTTGGAAATGTATGGTATTGCAAAAGGAAAAAATGTTTTTAGTGAAGATGTTAAGAAAGGGATGGAAATTGCGTATAAGATAGGAAAAGCTAAGGAAATAGAAGTATATGGAAATGAAGATGTTGCATATGGAATAAAGTTAGTATTAGGAAATGTGAATATAGAGCTAATTAAAAGTAACGAAATAAAAGCAATAGTAAAAGATGATGGAAGAGAAGTGAAATTAAATAGACTTCATCAATGAAAACTATGATTGCAGAATGGTAGAATTACTGTTAATGGCATTTGCGGAGATTATATTATACTTTTTCTTCATAAATAAATGAAGAGAATGGTTGCTTGGCTATTATTCATGGAAAGAAGTCAATGGTAACATTCATTATATCTATTTTATCGAGATTATCAACCATGAAGGGAGCGTTATCATGGCAATTTGTATGGAAGAAATTAGCTCGATGCCATTATTGCGTGAGAGAATTTACCATGATAACATCCTCATTTCATTTAATTTTCTTCAACATCCCCACTCATCAGAAGTTTTATATGATTGTGCTTTTTTATTCTCATGAAATTTGACTATGAAGTAGCTATTGTAGGGGCTGGAGCTGCTGGTTATGCTGCTGCCATATATGCTGGAAGGAGTGGAGCAAGTGTAGTTGTTTTTGATAAAGGAATGGGAGGGGGTTTAACTATTGAAGCCCCTAAGGTAGAAAATTATCCAGGATTCAAAAGTATAAGTGGAATGGAGTTAATGGAGAAAATGAAAGAGCATGCCAAAGACTATGCTGAGCTGAAATTTGGAGAAGAGGTTAAAAAACTCAGCGTAAGCAATGAAGGTGTAAAAATTGAAACTACTCGTAGCAAATATTTTGTTGGTGCTGTAATTTTATGTACTGGTAGTCAGCATAGAAAGCTTGGAGTTAAGGGCGAGGATGAATTTGCAGGAAGAGGTGTTTCTTATTGTGCAACTTGTGATGGTTTCTTTTTTAAAGGAAAGAAAGTAGTTGTTGTTGGGGGAGGAAATAGTGCTGTTATTGAAGCAATATATTTAAAGCAAATTGGATGTGATGTTTCTGTTATTCATAGGAGAGATAAGCTTAGGGCTGAAAAAGCTTTAGAGGAGGAGGCAAAAGAAAAAGGCATCAATTTTATATGGAATAGCATTGTTGAAGAAATTATTGGTGATGATTTCGTGAAGGCTGTAAAGATAAAAAATGTAAAAACTGGAGAAGAAAAGGTTATTGCAACTGATGGAGTCTTTATATCAATAGGAGAAGAGCCACAAAATGAGCTAGCTAAACAAGTAGGTATAAAGCTTGATGAAAATGGATACATTATAACAGATGAGATGGGTAGAACAAATGTAAAAAGAGTGTTTGCAGCAGGAGATGTCACAGGAGGAGTAAGACAAATTATAACAGCATGTGCTGAAGGAGCAAAAGCTGCTTTGGCGGTGATGGAAGCAATAGGAAAAACAAGCCCATTTTAGCTTTCTCCTCCTCTATAACAATTATCAAAACTTTTTAATAAACCTTTGTGTTTTACTTTAAAAGTTTAAGGTGATGCTCATGAAGAAAATTGTTGAAGAAGCTATTGCGAGGGATGAGTCACAAGTTGAACTTAGTGAGGAGGAATTGGAGGAGTTGCAAAGGAGGAACAAAGAGCTAGAAGAAGTTTTAGCTGGATTAACAACAAATATAAAAGTTGTTGGATGCGGAGGAGCTGGAACAAATACTATTGCGAGATGTTTTGAGGCAAAAATTTATGGAGCTCAACTCATAGCTATAAACACAGATGCTCAGCATTTATTGCATGCAAAAGTTCCTCATAAGATATTGATTGGAAGGCATGTAACTAAAGGGTTGGGAGCGGGTTCTTTGCCAGAGAAGGGAAGAGAAGCAGCAATTGAAAGCGAGTCAGAAATAAAGAAAGCATTGGAGGGAGCTGACATAGTTTTTATTACATGCGGGCTTGGAGGAGGCACCGGTACAGGCTCTGCTCCAGTTGTGGCAAAAATAGCAAAGGAAATAGGGGCTTTAACTTTGGCTGTTGTAACTCTTCCGTTTAGTGTTGAAGGGAGGGTAAGAAAAGAAAATGCTGAAATGGGTTTAGCAAGGTTAAAAGATATATGTGACACAGTTATAGTTATTCCAAATGATAAGCTTCTTGAAATTGCACCTAGATTGCCATTAAATAAAGCATTTAAAGTCGCAGATGAAATTTTAATGAGGAGTATAAAAGGAATAACAGAAATGATTACAAAGCCTGGATTAATTAACTTGGACTTTGCTGATTTGAAGACCATAATGAAATCTGGAGGAGTTGCAATGATTGGATTAGGAGAATCAGATAGTGAGAATAGGGCTGTTGATGCTGTTAATGAAGCATTGTCATCTCCATTGTTAGATGTTGATATTAGTGAAGCAAAAGGAGCATTGGTGAATGTTATTGGTGGGGAGGACATGACAATAAAAGAAGCAGAGGGAGTTGTAGAGGAAATTTATTCCCGCATAAATCCAGATGCAACAATAATATGGGGAGCAGGAATTGACCCGAGTTTAAAGGGAACAATTAAAGTAATGATTGTTTTAACCGGAGTGAAATCAAAGCAAATTTTAGGTCCTTCAACGGAGACGGAAGAGAAAGAATTTGGAATTGATATCATAAGATAAAATGAATCTGGTAGAAAAAGCGTGGGAAGTTCAAAAGAATATTGAACATAAGTTTAGTAGAATAGGTAAGGGAAAGTATGGCAGAGTATTCAAGATGGCAAGGAATCCAGATATGGATGAATATACAAAGACTGCTCAAATGACTGCTATTGGCATTTTCATTATAGGAATCATAGGCTTTGCTATTTTCATTTTAGCTACAGTTGTAGCACCTTGGATTGCTCAAAAGCTGGGGATTTAAAATGGCAAAAATTTTTGTTGTTAAGACGCAGGTTGGGCAAGAAGAGAATGTAGCAAATTTGTTTGAAAAAGCCAGCAAGAGGACAGGGAAAATATATTCTATCCTTGCACCAAAGGAGTTGAGAGGCTATATATTTGTGGAAAGTGAAGATATTGATGTCATAAAAAGAATAGTAAGGCATATGAGATATGCCAGGGAAGTTTTAGAAAAAGATGTTAAGCTTGAGGAAATAGAGCATTTTCTATTCCCACCATCTGCTGTTGCAAATATTGAAGAGGGAATGATTGTAGAGCTCATTTCTGGACCATTTAAAGGAGAGAAAGCTAAGGTAACTAGAATAGATGATGCAAAAGAAGAAATTACTGTTGAATTATTAGATGCAATGGTTCCAATACCAATTACTGTCAGGGGGGAGCAGGTAAGAATAATAAAGAAAGAAAAGGAGGAGTGATAAAATGGCAGAGGAAGTAGAAGTGCTTGTTGAAGGAGGGAAAGCAACTGCTGGTCCACCAATAGGACCGGTACTTGGACCCTTAGGTTTAAATGTAGTAGAGGTAGTAAACAAAATAAATGAGCTTACAAAAGACTTTAAAGGGATGAAAGTACCTGTAAAAATAATTGTTGATCCAGCAACAAAGAAATATGAATTAAAAGTTGGCACGCCTCCAGCATCTGCATTAATATTAAAGAGAGCGGGCGTTGAAAAGGGAGCTGGAGATGAAAATCCAGTAGGCAACATAACAATGCAGGATGTTATTGACATTGCAAAAATGAAAAAGAATGATTTACTTGGGAAGGATTTGAAGGCAAAAGCAAAGGAAATAGTAGGGACTTGCGTATCAATGGGGATAACAATAGATGGCATGCATCCAAAAGAAATAATTAAAAAAATAGAAGAAGGAGAGTTTGACGATTTATTTAAAGAGGATTAATAACAAGTACTTCTACCTCTCTCGTTTCTTTATTTCCTGCTTTATCATAAGCTATTACTTTTATGGTATGTTTTCCAATTGTTCTTTCATCCCAAATCCATTCATATGGTGTTGAATTATCTTCTGCCTTCAAGCTACCATCAATATAAAATTCCACTTTTTCTATTCCTGCTGGCTGGTCCTGTGCTTCCGCTACAATTGTAATTTTGCCAATTATTATTGCTTTATTGCCAATGAGAGGCATTATTTCCCTATCAAATATATATAATCTGCCTGCTTTTGGTTTTTGTATAGCAAGAGTTGGGTTTGTATTATCAACAGTGAATTTATCTGAGACATCTTTACCAATGTTTCCAGCAGCATCTTTTGCAGAAACACTTATTAAATAACTATCTCCACTTTCTAATTTGCTTGTATCCCATTCATATTCTCCATCATTTTCTGTATCTGAAACTATTAAATGCCATGTAGCACCATTATTTGGACTATATTTGATTGTTATAAGCAAGTTTTTGCCATAGTTATCAGTGGCGTTCCATTTAATAATAACTTTTCCTCCAACAATTTCTCCCCCTTTTGGATAAATAATACCTACTACAGGTGGTGTTGTATCATCAATCTCGAATTCATATGTTTGGCTTTTGTTTTTATTGCCATAATCATCTATTGCGAAAATGAAGAATGAATAGGTGCCAAGCATGTTATATGCTTTATTGCAATAATAAATGCTATCTGTTTTGTTATTCTTTATGCTGAAATTGTAATTCGTGCCATCTGGATATGTTATGTTTAGGAATACGTCTTTTACAGCTATGTTGTCTGTTACTTTACAGGAAATAGTTACATCTTTTCCTGCATCCTGCAATGAAGGAGATGCTAAAACATCTTTTATTTCTGGGGGAACATTATCTCCTTCAACTATTTCAAATGAGTATATGGAGCTTTCATTTTCATTTCCATATTCATCTCTTGCATAAATATGGAAATGATATGTTCCAGCCATGCTGTATGTTTTATTTAAATAATATTTTGTATCCTTGCTCATTGGATATTCATATATGCTTCCATTTGGATATTCTATGATAGCTTTTACACTATCTATGGCAGATTCATCATAAATGGAAGCAGAGATATTCACATAACCATTTACATACTGTACAAAAGGCTTTACAACAATATTGGATATTTCTGGAGGATTTGTATCACCACCAGCCAAAACATTTACTACCCCATTTATTATATTAACATTTGTTTCCCTCTGGATAATGGGATCTTCAATATTGATGGAGGAACTTCCAACAGCTATAGCTCTAAATTTTATTATTGCAAATGTGCCCTCGCTGGTTCTTCCTTCAGATGCTGCAGCAGATATATAGCTAATGGTACCATTTATATTATCAATTTCTGCTACTCCTGGTAAATTTCCTAACCATAAATCAAACATTCCTCCATCCATTACTTCTTCCGCCTGTAATATCGCTGGATCAAAAGTAATATTGCACATTGCTGCCGAAATTGGTGAGGCTGGAACTATATTAATGCTAACTGTAAAATTCTCTCCCACTATAACATTAGTCTCTTGTGGAACAACCTTTATCGTATGGGTATCATCTGCTTCAACTCCATAAGCAATGCTTACTGATAATAAAATAACTACCAATATAGCTTTTCTATTCATTCCTAACCCTCCTTTTTACTATTGTAATATCTTTCCATATTTAAATTTTCACAAATCATTTCTCGAATAAAATTTGTTTTAACAGTGTCAAATGAATGAAATGAATTGTTGCTATTTGATTATAAATGAGATTTATAGCATATCTCACAATTTTTGAAATAAGTGAGAAATAGAATTGTTTAGTAAATTCTCCTCACACAGTCAATAGCAATTATTTTTCATTTATTCATGCTATATATAAAAATTAAAAAATAAAGGAGGAAATTACTTCTGTCTTTTCTTCCACACTGCAACTACTATTATAGCTATTATTATCAGTACTATCAATGCAAGTACATATGGCCACCATACCATTGTTGGTTTAATGACATTAACATATATTGTTTTCTCTGTTGTTGCACCGTCATTATCCTTAACTATAAGCTTTACTGTATAATTACCTTCTTTGATGTATACATGTGTTACATTTTTTCCATAGCTTGTGTTTCCATCTCCAAAGTCCCATGTGTAATTTACAATGTAACCATCATCGTCTGTTGCAATTGCTTTAAATTTAATTTCTTTCTTTACTTCTGGCTTTCCTGGCTCATATGTTATTGCAACTGTTGGTGGAACATTTGCTACTTCAATTATTTTTGTTGTGTAACTTGTTGCTCCTTTATCATCTGTAACTGTAAGTTTTACAACATATGTTCCATTGTCTGCATATTTATGAGTTGGATTTTGTTCTGTGCTTGTGTTTCCATCTCCAAAGTCCCAAAGCCATGAAACAATGCTTCCATCTGGATCATTGGAAGCATCTGCAAATGTTATTGTATCCAAATCTGTTGGTTGTTGTGGAGTGTAAGTGAAATCTGCAATTGGTTTTTTGTTCTTTTCAATGGTAAAGCTTACTTGCTTTTTCGCACCTGTATTTCCAGCATTATCAACTGCATAATATTCAATTATATGCACACCTTCAGCAGATACTGTAAAGCTTCCTGATGTACCAGTTATTGTATAACTTGTACCATCTAATCTATATCTAATTTCTTTTACTCCTGCTTTATTATCTGTTGCAGTCAATGTTACTTTAACATCTGTTGTATATTTTCCTTCTTCATATGTGCCCTGCAATGTATGGGTTGCAGATGGTGGTGTTTTATCTACTTTAATTGTTATTTCTATTGAAGCATTGTTTCCAGCATAATCTTTAGCATAGAAATCTATTACATATACACCATCTTCTGATATTTCAATTGATTCATTATAGATTTGCCATTCACCATTATTTATTCTATACTTAAATTCTTGTATGCCAGCTGGCGCATCCTCTGCAATAAGTTGAAGAATTACATTGCCTATATACCACCCGTTATCCCCTTCTTCACCTGTTATGTTATAATCAAGAATTGGTGCAGTCTTATCTATTTTTATTTCAATGCTTTTTTCTGCTTCACTATTTCCTAGATTATCTACAGCATAGTAATAAATAATATATATGCCTTCTTCTGTAAAGGATAGATTTTCATTATATTCATTCCATTCTCCATCATTTATCTTGTAATATATGGTATCGACATCACTTCCTGTATCATTTGCTGTCAAAACCAAACTAACATTGCTTATATACCATCCATTTTCTCCATTTGGTTGAGCTGGCGTTAAAACTGCACTTGTCTCTGGCGGAGTATTATCCAGATATACATCAATGGATTGATGAATAGCTTCATTTCCTAGTTCATCAACAGCCCAATATTCAATTGTATATGCTCCATCTGTGTAGTTGTTTAAGAATAGTATGACATTTTGGTTCATATCTCCAATCTCCTCTGTTCCATTATTTATTCTATAATGAATCGTATAGTTATGCGCATCACTTGCATTTATATAAAGCGGTGTTGAGGAAGTAATGTAATTGTTTATTCCATCAGTATAGTAAGGCTGTCCAACTTCAAAATCAACAGTTGGAGGTGTCAAATCAACCTCAACAGTAGAATTTGTTGCAAAGAAAGCCATATCTTTATTGTCCAAATCCTTTACTTCTACATTTGTTAAATTAAGATACGAATATCCAGTTGCTACTGGTTGGAAATAAATTGTTATAATTGTACCAGATTCATTAACTCCTTCTAGATCGACTACTGCAATAGGCCCTACTTTTCCAGCTGTGTTGTTAATTAGTGTATTCTCTCCAATATTTGTTGCAAATAAATCTCCATATTCAAAACTTATCACCTGCAATACATTTGGATTAAAGTGCAATATGCAGGATGCCCCAATCATAGTTTGATTATGTGGATTTACTGTGATATTTACTGCCAGTGTTTCATTTCCTATAAGCTTCTTTGTTGGCTCAACAGTAACATCAACTGGATTTACGATTATTTGTGCTGTATAAAGTGTAAATTGGGAAGCATTATAAGCCTGATTTCCAACTACAAACGAAGTTTCATTTTCTATAAATTCTAGATTAGTTATTCCGCTTGCATTTTTAGCTTTAAATGTAATTCTTGCAAAAATACCTTCATTTTGTGCAGAATCTGGAGGAGAGCTACCCATTATATGTCTAATAGTTCCATTTATATTGTCAATTTGAATGGTTCCTCCTGGCACCAAATCATCTAACCATATGGTAAATAAATCTCCATTCTCTACACTTATTGCTTCCAACAAGCTTGCGTTAAATGATATACTTGTCTCTGCAAATTTAATTACATCAGAAGCATTTATATAAATATCAACAGTAAAAATGTCTCCTGCATAAACTACATTTTTCTCTGGTATCAACTTCATTTCTCCGATATTTTCAGCTGTTACAATTTGGAAAGCAAATAAAATTAGGAGAAGGGGCGAAAGAACGGCTATCGATTTTCTCATGCCTTTCATTATCATATTTATCCCTCCTTATTTATCCAGTCCATTCTTTTATTAAGGCAATTAGGTCTCCTAAGCCAATGTCTCCACTATTGTCCAAATCATATTGTTGCACTTCTTCCCACTCTGGACTGCTCTCATCTATGCCCCAATTATTAATGATATTTAGCAAATCATATACATCTACGTGTCCATCTGCATTGAAGTCTTCTGGCAATGGCTCAACATAACATCTTGCTTCTGCTGTTACATTTGTAATTTCTGGATTGTCCTTCGCATTTCCTAAGCTGTCTTCTGCATATGCATAGAATTCATAGTATCCAGGCTTGTAATATCCTCCATCTGGATTGTATATGAATAGCCATGTATAATTGAACCATTCTTCTCCACAGCCCACATTTTCAACACTTCCATATGGCATCCATTCTGTCCATGTTGAATTATCTGGACTGTATCTGAAGTACAATGTAATATTGCCTATTCCTCTGTAATCATATGCTGAAACAGTTATGTTAAATGGCATTGTGCCATCACATTCTAATGTTATAGTGGTTGTTGGTGGTGTGTCATCTATAATGAGTTTCTGAGCCTTTGTTTCATTTCCATATCCTTCCTTGTCTTCTGCATATACATAGATGTGATACATTACTCCAGACTGTAAATTGGCGGCGATTCTATATTCTTCTAATGTGAATGTGTACCTTATCTTGTAATATCCTGAATTACCTTCCTCAACTACTTCCCATAGATATTTCGGTACATCAAACCATTCATCGCTTGCCGGACCATCTGCAGATGTTGTAAATGCAATTCTTAATATCTCTACACCACTTGCATTTATTGGATCTGGCAAGTCAGTTACATCAATGTAAATTGGCGTATCCCATGTTAATGCTGTTATTGGCTCTCCCTCTACAATTATCTCACACTTTGGCTCACCATCTGTCTTTACAACTTCTGGTGGCTCTGTGTCTTTCTTTACATAACATTCTGCTTCATAATCTTCCACATCTAAGCTCTGTGACTCATTATTGCCAAGCAAATCAATAGCATTTGAATAGAATCTATAATATCCTCCACCTTCTGGTGCGTTGAAGAGGAAGCTAAATTCATCATATTGTACTCTATCATCTGGATCATATACTTTGGAGTAAATAAGTACTGGTTCGCTCCATTCGCTATCATTATCTGGTCTATACCTGTAGTAGATGTCTATTCTGCTCAAGCCAACGCCTCCATATGGTCCATTTTCAGCAACTGTTCCATTTATCAGGAATGGTGTCTTCTCTCTTGTATATGGTATTATTGGCTCAATTGTCTGTTCTGGTGGAGATACATCTATTATTATCCACTGCTTGTGATGGCTCTGTTCTTCATTACCTACTCTATCAACAGCCCAGTGGAAGAAGTCATATCTATCATCTTTGAGTCCAAGTAGGTCAATCAGATCTGCCATATGTATTGGATATGAGAAGTCTTTTGCCTCATCATCAGGATTCGTTGCAAAGAATGTTTCATCTACTGTCTCATTTACTATTCTCCAGTAAATTGTGTCTACTCCGCTTCTCCACTCCTGTGTCTCTGCAAGCCATATATCTGTTGAATTAAGCCATATTATTGTATCTCTTCCGACAAATGTTACAGATATGTTCTCTATCTTGCCCTTTACATATTTTCCTGCAAATTCTTTAGTTGTATCTGGCGGCAAGCAATCTACAATTACATCAAATAGATGCTTGTCTTCAACATGGCAACAGTTATCCTCGCTGTAATACCAGATTTCATATGCACCACAGACATCTTCATCTCCCACAAGTTCTGAAAGATTAATCAATCCATCATATTCAACCCATCCACCTGTCAAATCAATGTTAAATTCGCCAGTCTCTGGATCATATCTCCAAATCCTATACCATGTTGTCTCAACTCCTGAATCACATCCTATTGGATAATCTTCTGCATCCAAGCCAATTAATGTGTTCTTACCTATGAGATATATTACTTTATTTGCCCAAATACTCTCAAAGTATACTGATGGTACAAAGTAATGCTCTGTCTTTGGTGGGGCATCGTCAACGTGCACTTCTATTGTATGTATCTCTTCTGTATTACAAAGCGGATCCTTTGAGAAGTAATATATTGTATGATTGCAGCCCTCTGTTATATTAATGTATTTTGTAATGGAGATGTTATACCAGTATTCTCCAAACCATTCTTCTATTCCATTTGCCCATTCTGGCAATTCATCGCTTAATGAGGATGGATACTTAATGATTTCAAAGTCTCCTAAGCTATCATTCCATATCTTTCTTTCATATCTTACAAATGTATAGATACCTGGTACTGGGGTTCCATTTACTATAATTGTTTCTGGATACTTACATGGCTCTTCTCCTGGATTTGTTACATTGAATGATATGTTAATCCAGTCGCATGCCTGCCAATAACTATGTCCCTCCTCTATTATATAATGTGGTCCCTCCGTACAGTTGGTTGTCATATCCTCTATTGTTGTATCTGGTGGTGTTCCATCTACATAGTATGTTTCGTTATATATTGGTGTGCTGTGGCAAACTGTATCTTTTGCAAACCAATACAATGTATGTATGCATTCTTCATCAAAGCTTATATTAATGCATCCATCTGTATCTACAAACCAGTATTCATCATACATGTAAACTATGTCATCAACATTTGATGGATATGGCCATGTATATCCATCCTGCCAATTATTATAGTCTTCTTCATTTGGGTATTTCTTATCTTCATATTCCCATCTCCAGTATATGCCTGCTAAACCCGCTGAACATTCATTATCTGGCATATCTGTGGCATTAATCCATATCTTTGCCCCCATTCTTAGATATGTTCTTGTTCTCATTGATACATTTACTATGTTCATTAATGCACTTGTAAATGCATCTGCATCGCTTAAATTGTAGACGCCTGGTATTGTTATACTCAAATTCTCCAAGGTTGGAATTGATAAATTCTCCATTTGTTCTTTTACATCTGGCAGCACATAATTTTCAATTGGCTCTCTTCCTGTGCTATAGAAACCAAAGACTGCCACTTCCTCGTTTATGCATATGTCTCTTGCTTCATATACTGCCTGCCAGTCCTCGCTATCGGAAGGTGCTCCATTATATGCATTTTCATCGCTTATTACAACAATTATCTTAATTGTATCATTTCTCCATGGATGGAATTGTGCTGCCCATGCTGCAGCAGGTGCCCATGTCTCTCTGTCTGCAGACAATCCACCAGTTATGTTATCAACTGAGATATTCTCTCCATTATACCAAACAACTGTGAGATTCTTCAGATAAGCAGAGATGTTTGCTGTTGGATAATCTGGGAGTGTGCCATTTAATGCATATACAGTTACATTAATGTCTCTTCCAGCGCTTATCAAATCATTTATTATGCCTGATAGTGTGCTGTCTAAGATTGTCCATTCTTTTGCCATGCTTTCAGAGGTGTCAACTATGAATACTAAGTCAGCTTTCTCATAAACTGTTGCATTTCTGTAACCGCAATCTGGATATTCTACATCTATTATTGGCTCGCTATTATCAACATAATATACCTGATGATATACAGGTGTATGATGACATACATTATCCTTAGCCCAGTAATATAGGTCATGGCGACATTCTTCATAGAAGTGTATGCCTAAGCTATCATTATATACATACCAAAGATAGTGTCCATCAAATTCATTCTGAATGACTGTATCATTGTAATACTTGCTTATATTTATAACATCTCCATGCAATGTTGTGTTATCATCCATGCTATTTGGATGCCATGCTCCATTGTATTCATAGCCCCAATATATTCCTTCTAAGCCAGCTACACATCCAAAGTCATAATATTCTGTCTTGAAGGCGAAATCACCAATATAATTAAGGTACCAGTATCCTTCGCCAGCTGAGTAGGAATCTGAGGAGGAGTTATAGAACCAGTAGTATTCATTGTCTGCTGATACAATAATATGGTAATCGTATCCATTTCCTTCAAGATGATACGTTGGCAATATTATTGGCGCCTCAAAGTGGAATTGTACCCACACAGGTTCATCTGGAGAACCCATTGGTGGTAGGAATAAAGTTGTATTTCCTAATTCTTGTGCTCCATAATATATCCTCACTGTTACATTTGCACATGTTGGACCCCATAGGGCAAGCTGTACAGCATCTATTACTGGATAATATGGAGTGAAGCCTTGTGAAGCATAATAAGTGAGATAAATATTCTTGTAGTCTTCATAAGTTATCTGTTGTTGATCAATCGTCTTTTCTGGTGGATAATCTTCTGCTGTAAGATTTATCCGGGCACAGCAGCGGAGATATGCAGGAGTAATTCTTACTTTGTCCAAATACCATGTCTCTCCATAATAATATGTCTTATTGGTTGTTTCATTAATGCTGACATTGAAATGCCCTACTTTGCTGTGATACACCCATGCTATATATACAGGCTTTCCAGCATAATCTGATAAATCAACTTCTACTTTTGTCCAATCACTTGGCAAACTGCCTGCTGGGAACTCTATAAGTGTCTCAAAGTCTTCCGGTTGCAAGTCTTCTTGTCTCTTATCAACAGTTGAAATCATGAGGTAATTTGGCAATGTGTCATTTGCTGTATCATTGGCGCGATGATAGAATGTTATTGTTGCTTCTGCTGGCAAAATAATTTGTGGCGTAATTAGCCATGTCCATTGTTCAACCAATGTCTCATTACTTACCACCCCAATATCATATGGCCTGCATACTGCAGAGTAATTTCCATGATAGCGTGCCCATGCTTTAGTGTGATTCTCCCATGATGTCTGCTGCCATGTTACCGGCAAATCATCCTGACCATAATCTGGAATCCATGCATAGCTCCATTCTGTCCAACCTGGTGGCAGGAAGCAATACTCAAAGGATTCATTTAATGGCTCATAATAGCCATGATCTGGATGGATTTTTTCTACAACTGGTTCTGTATCATCAAGGAAGTATACCTGATGATATACAGGTGTATGATGACATACATTATCCTTAGCCCAGTAATATAGGTCATGGCGACATTCTTCATAGAAGTGTATATATGTAATACTCTTATTAATCCAATACCATAAGTAATGTCCTCCAAATTCTTCTTCAATTACATCATCGTCATAATACTTACTTATATTTATAATCATCACACTATCTTCTCCATATTCTTCAATATATTCGTCTGGATAATCTGTCATATTCATTGGATGCCATATATCATTGTATACATATGCCCAGTATATGCCCTCTATGCCCGCAACGCATTCTGTATGCACTCTATATTCTGTCTTGAATGTCCAATCGAAGTTCTCAAATGTTGTGTTATCCATAACAGCAGTTCCATTTGGATATAAGTCTTCATCATAGCATTCGAAATACCAGTGTACTGTATCTTCCTTATCGCATGTTACAGCAATGTAATATGTCTTATTCTTATCTAATATTATATCATGACCATATTTTGTATCAAATTCAAACTGCACCCATTGTCCAGCCACCTCGAGTGGTATATATGATGGAACTGGTCCACCATTAACTGGCACTTCCTTAGTTACGTTTGCAATTTCTGTCCAGTTCTCATCATAGATATAAACAGTTACATTAGCTGGCTCTTTATTATTCCACAATCCTAGGCTTATTGCACTTAGTCTTACTTTTCCTGGCTCACCTTCAACTTCTGGTATCTGTGGCTTAAAGCCCTGATAATCCCACTTTATTGGATAACCTTCTCTTGGCTGTAACAAATCGAAGCATGGATGTTCTGTTTGCTCTTGATCAACTAATTTGGTTGCAAATCCTTGATCCTCGGCTCTTAATTCAATTGGAGTGCATACTTTCAGATAATCTACTGGCTCAAGTGTTATATCAACTGCAATATCTTCAACATACCATCTTGTTTCATTTGTTGTATTATAAACTGTTATGTTAATATAATCTCCTTTATCAAGATAGCCATTGCCGTTATCTGTCCAGTTGGTTATTTGATAGCCATTACATGCAACACACTGTCCAAGATATGTTGGATATACTTCATACCAGTATGAACCATTTGGTGCGTACATTGCTTCATCTGGGTTAAATACTCCAGATTCATTATATGCATACTCAATATATTTGAAACCAAAGGTCTCATTTGATATATTCAATGTAAGTGTGTAATTCAATATATGGTACCATTTTGCTTTTCCTGTTTCCATATCTATTAACTTCCAGTATGTGTAATTTTCTTCGTCTGTCCAGTTCTTATACTCTGTATCTGCATCCCATATCATATATTCTTTACCAAAGTCTGGGTAAATTTCATATGGATACTCATATGGAGATTCCGCATCTAGTCCATTTAATCCATTAACGAAATCCCATCTGTATGGGCTCCATCCATGTAATATTATTATGCCGGGTGCGTCATAATAGCCATGTTCTGGATGCTCCTTTGTAATAACTGGCGGGCGTGTATCAACATAGAATGTTCTATGATATATCTCAAATTCATTTGTACTATCGAGCCAATCTGAAGCATCATAGAAGTAATATAAGTCATGGCGACATTCTTCATTAAATGAAATATTGATTTGTGTGGCATTGATAAGCCACCACCACATCTCATTTCCTGTTACATTCCAGACAGGAATTGCTACTCCATAATCAGTATAATAATAATCATCTGGTCCACTTGGATAATATTCTGTTATGCCTGTTGTATAATTGTGATATTCATATCTGAAGTATATTTTTGCATATCTTATGCCAACTGCACATTCTGATTCGTTCTTTGTTTCGTTCTTCTCTATAATTGGTTCATCCATAATCTTTAATGTAATATTTGCGCCTGCCTGTAGATATTCTTTATCTTCAGTCTCATTGTAATAATACTCACACTCTGGCAATAGTAAATCAATTCTTGGTGGGAGATTATCAACATGATGGATCTGCTCTATTATGCGTGTATTGCCAAGCAAATCCTTTGCTCTTATTTCTATCTTGTGTGTGCAGTTATCTGGTATGTTAAACTCTCCAGTATAATTTGTCCAATCCTGCTGCAGGATCCACATCTCATTATCATAATCCCATTTCCATATACGATACTCTAAGCTATCAAGCCCAACTCCATCATTACATCCCTCATCCCAAGCAGTTAGATTGAAAAATGCCTCACTTGTAATATATGTATCATTTAAACCATCCCATGAAATTGTGGAATTGAAGTAAGAATACAGTGGTTGAGCATAAAGAACAACATCGTCAATACACCAGTAATCTAATCCCAAATTATCTCCTGTGAAAATGAAGGCTATGTAGAGTGTTGGTGAGCCTACTCCATCGGCAGATGTAAGTACTATATTCTCTGTAGATGGTCCATAATCTTCTGTTGGGCTTATGCTCCATACATCATTCCAAGTTGAAGCATCTGTGCTTGTTGCAACATGTAATGTATATGAATGGTTGGCTCCATCCCAATCATCCACAAATGTTTTGAATGAAAGTATCAATGATGTGTATCCAGTTGTATTTATTGCTGTAGTATAAAGCATGTCACCATCGCTTACATCTGCCCAATATACAATTGCCTCTGGTATTGTACCTCCAGCATCATCTGTATATTCAACTTTCCATACATATCCTGACCAAGGATCATAAGTATTGTACCAGTCAGTTGGAATTCCATTTGTGAAATCTTCCAACAATAATGGCTTGAAATATGGATAATATTCTATCTTAAATGTAAAGTCCCAAGAGTAGTTTTCTACACCATTTACAATTGCATATCCATCTGGATATGGATTATTGTCGCTAGCATTCCACTGCAATGGCATCCATTGAGTACTATTTACTCTTATCCAGTATGTTTCACCATGTGTTACATAAAGGCGATTCAACAAGTGTAATTGTACCCATCCATGATACTCGCCAGATATATTAATTGGCTCTGTTTCAGCTAATTTCTCTGTTCTGGTTGCATCCCAAATTTCAACTATTGTTGGATAAGCAACATCAACAGTACCATTTATGTAAATGCTCACTGCATCTATATAGCTCCATGTTGCAATAAAGCTTTGCCAATTCTCTGTCAACTCTTCATAAGATGTATTAACCCATGATGCATTGTTCCATTCAGTCTGCTCAACCATAACAACTTTTGGAACTCTCTTCATTATGCCAGGCGGTGTATTATCAACATAATGGCGCTGTTCTTGCTCTGGCGCCTCATTGCCTAATTTATCAACTGCGCCAAAGTGTATTTCATGCAAGCATTCTTCAGCAAATCTGAATTTAATTGAAACAACTCCTTCTATTTCATTTAAGTCCCAATCACTTCCATCATATACTTTGAAGTTTTCTGTTGATTCAATATATTCATAATCGCCCATTGTCTTATTCCATATCCAGCATCCAACAAAGTCTGAATCTCCAGTAATATTTGGATCATTCCAGATAGTAAGCCAGATATAATCTACTCCTACTCCACCTAAGCAACCATCATCTGTTGCATTTATCCAGAATGGTGTGCTGAAATTCACCCATGAGTATGGTCCGTTTACTCCAGGCTCAACATATGGCTTTCCTATTTCCTTAGTAACAGTTGGTGGTGTAGCATCAATAATGAAATATTCTTCACTCTTTGCATAATTGCCTACACAATCCCATCTCTCTATGACTATCTTATGGAAACAATCCACATCACATACTTCCAATGTATATGATATTTTACCAAATTCATCATTTTCATCCAATAAATCATTGTCATAAATTATGATTGGTCCTTCAACAAGTGTAAATGTACCATATGGGCTGTCTCCTCTATAAACAGATATTTTAAGCTCTGTTACTCCAGAGCCATCACTATCATTCACGTGTATTTCTATTGGATCGCATGATTTCAATACTGGATATCGCTCGCCATCATATGTCTTATAGATTGTTGTGCCAAAATTAATCTCATATACTGGCGGTGTATCATCAATAATGTGTGTTTGGTTATGAGTATATTCTTCTGTTTCATTTGCATCATCGCTATAATATTCTACATAATATATACCGCCTTCTTCAACTGGTATGCCAAACAATTCATTTAAATCATTAAATGTAAAGTTATCTGGAACATCTGTACCATAAACCCAGAAATTATTATCTTTACCTTTGCCTGTTCCCGGCGCTGGATACCACTCGCCATTATACCATATCCTTACATAAGTTGCATTAACTCCTCCTTCTGTTAATTCATCTGTAGCTGTGAAATTGAAAATTGCATCTGATGTAATCCAACTTCTGCTTCTTGGCTCATCATAATTTCTCTCTGGACAGACATCAGTTATTGTTTTTGTTGTTATTGGTGTATCTATAGTAAAGTTAAGCCATTGAGTGTCTCTTGATGTCCAACCATATACAGTCCATATAGTGAAATTAAAATAGGTATCATTTGTTCCTTGATAACCATCGCTATCATTGGCTCTTCCTATGAGCCAATCTCCCTCGAAGCATTCATCTCCTCTGATAAATGATATTACATATCTACCACTTGCATCTGTATATGTTTGATTTTCTACTCCAGTATCAACATCTTTGAGCCATACCAAAGCATTAGCAACTGGGGTACCATCTTCATATTTTACATAACCTGTTATAACATAGGGTTCGCCAACTTGAGCCTCTGCTGGCTGCATTACAAGCAATGAAAAGGCAGATAGACTCATCGCCAACGCTATCACAGTTACTACTAATTTCTTTTTATCTATACCCCTATCCTTCATATTTATTCCACTATTCATTTTTTCCCCCCTTATTTTTCCTAACATGTCGTTAGGTTAGGAATATTTTCGCTCTTTATATAAATTTCTATTTTTTCAGGATTGTTTTATCTGTTGCGCTTCAATAAAACAATAGCTAAAAAAATGATTAAAAGAGGTATAACATTAAATGCTGGCGATTCCACGTTTCCAACTGTTATTTTCTCTTTTTTAATAGTTATATCACCATCATTATCTTCTACAACTAGCGTAACTGTATAAGTCCCTTTTTTCGTATATACATGTGTTACATTTTTTCCATAGCTTGTGTTTCCATCTCCAAAGTCCCATGTGTAATTTACAATGTAACCATCATCGTCTGTTGCAATTGCTTTAAATTTAATTTCTTTCTTTACTTCTGGCTTTCCTGGCTCATATGTTATTGCAACTGTTGGTGGAACATTTGCTACTTCAATTATTTTTGTTGTGTAACTTGTTGCTCCTTTATCATCTGTAACTGTAAGTTTTACAACATATGTTCCATTGTCTGCATATTTATGAGTTGGATTTTGTTCTGTGCTTGTGTTTCCATCTCCAAAGTCCCAAAGCCATGAAACAATGCTTCCATCTGGATCATTGGAAGCATCTGCAAATGTTATTGTATCCAAATCTGTTGGTTGTTGTGGAGTGTAAGTGAAATCTGCAATTGGTTTTTTGTTCTCTATACTAATATTGAGCCATTGAGGTATCTTGCTTAAATCAATTATAAATTCTTTTTCTACATGCATGTTTTTATATTCAACCACTATCTTTGCCTTATCGCCATCTTGCCATGATTCAGTTGAAATAGCAACAATATATGTCCCTTTTTGACTCTCTGCTACAACTTTTTCTCCATTTTCTAAATTTATTATGGTGATTTCTGCGTCTACAGGCTCATTGTTATAATAAATAAATCCCTGGATAATATGAGGAGGAGTCTGTGCCAGAGAGATTGGGATGAATATTAATAGGAAAATGAGTGCTCTTTTCATTTTATCCCGTCCAATTGAGGAAGAGAAGTAATAAATCTTTTACATTTACAACACCATCTCCATTTAAATCATAATCTGCTTCCGTCGTTTCCCAATATTTTATCAACTTTACCAAATCGAGGACATTTGTTTTTCCATCGTCGTTCAAATCTGTTGTATAATACCTAACTATACAATCTGGAGTGGCTGGGAAGCTCTCAGTGTTATTTAACAAATCCTCTGCAATAGCTACAAATGCATAGAATCCTGGTAAAGAAAAGTTAAATGTTATGTTAAATTTGGATGCATTATATTCATTTATAAGAAGCCAAGAATTCCAGCTTTTATTTTTTGAATATGAATAATAAATTTTCACTTCTTTTATTCCAACATTATCATTTGACGAAATGAATAAGGTGATGTTTTTTTGGTTAGTTAATTCACAAGAAGCTGTTAAATTTGCAGATGGTATTATGCAATCTACATATAACGAAAAATTGTGTAAATTACCTTCTCCTTCTCCATAAAATTCAAAATAGTACAATCCACTATGTGCCCAATCAAACTCATTTAATCTAAAGCTTCCATTATAAACCCAGAAATTATTATCTTTACCTTTGCCTGTTCCCGGCGCTGGATACCACTCGCCATTGTACCATATTCTATAATATATCTTCTCTGCATTTGAAACAAACTTTATCGGGGTGTACAAAGAAATCCATTGGTTGTGGCGGGGGGCGCCAATAATTTCGTAAGAGTAAATTTCTCCTCTGGTGAAGAAATAAAATGAATAATTTTTCATACCGTGTGCATCCCAAACAGATATATTCCAATAGTATGTTCTATTGTATTGCAAATTAATCTGATACGAAAAAGTGTTATTTGTCAAATTATATCTTGTATCATTTATTCCAAAATTTGTTTTTAAAATAAAGTTAAATGGGTCTCCTTCTTTATCAACTATAGTAAATGAAAGATTAACAGATGCATTAACTGTACATCCATTTTCTGGGTATATGCTTATAATGAGGGGAGGGTGATTCATTTTTGTTGTAAATTGCCAGATTTGGCTTATATTAGTTTCTTTTCCATCATTAACAACAGCATACCATCTGTAAACGGTATTATAGCTCAAATTATTCCATTTAATAGATGCATAGCTTCCACTATTTACATTTTCATCAATTCCAATTAAATTACCATATCCATCATAAAAACTAACATTTAGTATATCTCCATCTGGATCAAAAACATATACTTTTAATGTAGGATTTATGGAAATATTAGTGGCATTATCTGGTGGTGATGGATTAATCGGCTTATATGGAGGATGATTAATGGATGGAATAGTTATATTTATCAATAAAATATTGCTCCACTCGCTTTTCACTCCATTTTCATCTTCTGCAATAATTTTAATAGCATATACACCTTTTTTCTCCCATGAGTGATTGCAAATTGCAGATTCATTTGAATTATACCAAGTTGTCCATTCATCTACAATGCTATCATTATTCCAGTCAAAACCATATCTTATTTTATCACCATCAATATCATATGCTGAAACCTCAAAAGAATAAGTTACATTTGTATAGCCACATGTTGGTCCGTTTAGAATGGGCTTGGAAGGAGCGTTTGAAACTATTACATTAGCTGTATCAAATGCTTTTGCACCATCATCATCTATTACAGTAAGATTTACAACATACACACCAATTTCACTATAGGTATAAGCTAATCTTGCAGGTGGGTCATTTGGACCTTCATATTCTGCTGAGTCATCGCCATCTATGTCAAGTTGCCATAAAGCTATGCTTCCGTCTATATCGCTTGCATTCATGAAAAATGTTACATTTAATGGTGGCTTGCCCACTGAGGGATTTGCCTCTATTGAACAGGTTGGTGGATTATTTGGCAATGTTGTAAAATGCCATATCTGGCTTGTATTTTTAGCTCCATATTCGTCCCATGCAACCACATACCAATAATATGTTTCATGTTTTAATGATTCAACGCTATAACTATTTGTTGTAATATTCTCTGCAATTTTTTGCAATGGAAATTTATCGCCAAAATAAACATCATATGTTAATGCGTTTCCATCAATATCATTACACTGCCAAGACAATGTTACATTTAATGGAATATCTATACTTCCGTTTTCTGGATAAGGTGAGCATGGTTTGTCTGGCGGGTAATTTGCAAAACAAATTGCTTCTTCTTGGGTCTTGCTTTCTTCATTGCCAACATTATCACATGCAATGCTATAAAACTGATAATATCCGCTCCCATTTGGTGCATTAAAATTCCATTGATATGTTTCATTTGCTAAGCCATATAGTAGCCAAGGAGTCCATGAAAAATTATCTGGACTGTATCTATAAAACAATTTTACATAATTTACTCCAGATAAAGCATCGGTTGCCTTAGCTTTTACAATAAATGGTATTGCCTGAAAATATGATGAAAATTTTACTACATGAGATGATGGAGGACTTTTATCTATTTTATACTCTCCGCTATAATTCCACCCATAATTTCCTTCATTATCATATGCTTCAACATGTAAATACCATATTCCTTCATTTTCCTGCTCTACTTGAAATGAATATGTATCATTTAAGACAGTGTGCCAATCACTCCATGTTGAAGGTTTTTCTTGGCTGTTGCTCCATGCATATCTTGTTATATTTATTTCTTCATCATCTGTTATTGTAACATTAACTATAATATTGCTATTGGTCCAATTTGAAAATGATGGAGAAAATGATATAGTTGGAGGGATAACAGTTCTATGTAGTGTAATGTTAACTACAGCTGTATAACCACTTTCAATTATATAACTTTCATTTCCATACCAATCTTCATAGAATGCTTCAATAAATAATTCATCTCCATATTGCCAATCTGAAAATTGGGCTTTATAAAAACCCTCGGAGTTTGCTGTTGTATTGATTTTTTCTCCAGTTCTTAAATTCTCCACTGTAACGCTTGCATTTGCTACAACACCATCTCCTGCAAAATAAACCCAGCCACCAATTGTAAAGGGAAAAGGAGGTATACTTAAAGTAGTAAAATTGTTAAATGATATTAAAATCAGCAATGCTACTAATACAGGCTTATATTTCACTGTTTTAATAGCATCAATGCTATTTAAAAGTTATTGATTGAAATTCATTAATGAATGGAGGATTTTTATCTGTAATATTGAAGGAGTAATTAAGCCATGCAATATTTCCAGCTTCATCCACTGCTTTCAATTGGAAGAGATGGGAACCATATGATAAATTTTCATAACTAACGGAGAGATTTTCTCCCCAATTGCTCCAATTTATATTGTCTAATTTATAGGAAAATTTAATGTTTAAAGAAAGATCGTCTGTTGCATTCCAACTAAATGTAACATTTTTTTCTGTTGTATTTTTTGCTGGAGTTTCTATTAAATTTATTGATGGAGCGGTTGCATCAACATAAATGCTTGTGTTTAAAATCGTAGCATCTGTTGCATTTCCATTTTCATCAGCTACAACAACATTTGTTAAATTTACTGTTGCAACTCCTTCAGCTATGCTTTTAAAATATATTCTCGCTACTACTCCTTTTCCAATAACTGGTGAATTTGAAAATGCAACTACATTATAAATGCTACCATTTTCATTATCTATAACAGTAAAATTTTCAGCAAAATCATTTGCCCAGTAATCAAAAAAATCTCCTTTTTCTATAGAAATTGCCTCCAATCCATTAAATGTAACATTAAATTGTATTCCCATAATTGGTTCATTTGCTTCTATAGTTATATTAGCAATAATTACCTCCCCAAATTTTACAGGAGATTTTATTTTAACTTTAACAAAATTTTCTCCTTGCCCATTTACCAACGATATAAATAGGATTATTGAAAGAAGAGGTAATAACAATTTTTTCATTTTATCCCGTCCAATGAATCATAATAAGCAATACATCATGCACATCAACAATTCCATCCCTATTCACATCTGCATCTTCATACCAATCTGGTTGCGATGGCGTCTGGAGCCAGTGTTCTATTAAAATGATGAGGTCATCAACATTTACTTTCCCGTCTCCATTAACATCCCACGGCTCTTTATATCTGTAGATTGCTTTTACTCTTAAATACTCTTTATTGCCCAATAAATCATAAGCAACGCTGGCAAATTGATAGTAGCCAGTTTTGTTTAGCATAAATTCTAAGGTTGCATTTTGCTCAATAGTTGCAAATAATGTCCAGTTGCTCCAAGAGGTGTTATCAGTGCTATATCTATAATACATCTCAATTTTTTCAATTCCTACTCCTTCATCACTCGCGTTTATAGTTAAATTAATGCTATGTAGCGTTTCGCCAGTTATATTAATGGATGATATAGGAGCATAGCAATCTACAAATACGTCATTCCATCTCATCTCCTCAATATTTCCAGCTTTATCTATGCTATAAAATTCAATTTCAAATTTTCCACATGGAGAATAGTTGTATAACTCTGCTAAATCAGCAAGATTTATTGGATAATATGGCAGATATGCTTTCCATTTGCCATACTCTTGCCAGTCAAACAATAAAATCCATCTTCCATCAACAAATTTGAAAATTCTATAATATGTTTTCTTCACACCTGAACCATTATCAATAGCAACCAAATCTATAGTTGTTGTATTTAGTATGTAATGAAGAACATACAAACCATCATAGAACCATGATTTATTTACAACTGCTCCGTTAAATTTCTTATAGGTATATGGAGGATATGATTTAACAGGAATCTCAATTTCAACTTCATCATATGATTCTTCTTTACAAGTTACATTTGCATAATTTATAATCACATCTCCCTCATCAGCCAGCACATCTACATATATTAAGATTTCCTTCTCATCGCCTGGCAAAATTTCCTCAAAATACCAAGTATAATTATCAATCATTATTCCATCGGATGTTGAGGAATTGTATCTAACTTTATCATCTAACATATCTTTTACAAAAACTTCTGTTGCTTTTGCTAAACCAATATTTTTAACTTTTATCTTGAAAAGAATAGTTGCATTTTTCTCTGCTATTGGTGGAATGCTTTCTTTATAAATTTTTAAGACAGGTGAAATTACTTGTGTGTCTTCTGTTGTTTCAGCATATTTTCCTTCATCACATGTTACATTTACATAATTATGCAGAATGACATTTTCTAATGGCTTCTTTACTTTTGTATATATGTGAATTGTTCTTGATTCTCCTGGCTGAAGTAATGAGAATTTCCATGTGTTATTGCCTATTGTTGGAGGAGGATTTGCATACTGGTATATTATTCTGCTATCATATGTTTCTGTTATGATTACATTAGTTGCATTTCCATTTCCTGTATTTGTTACTGTAATTGTGTAATTTAGCCATTCTCCTGGATGAACTGGATCTTTTTCATCTGATTTTTCTATTTGCAGTATTGGATAGCAAATAACTTGTAAGCTTGTATTTGCATAGCTGTAATTTTCATTTACATCGTCTCCATTGCTATCCCAGAATAGCTTTGCTGTATTGTTTATGTATGTATTGTTATCTATTAGCTGAGCAACTGTTACATTAAATTCTATGGTAATTGTCTCGCTAACATTTATTTCTCCATTCCATATGATTTTATTTCCTGTGATGGTAGCAATTCCTTTATTTGCTTTTAATGAATTTGCTTCATATGTTGTATGCTTTGGAATAAAATCTTCTAATTCATTTCCTGCATTGTTTTTATGATTTTTGTCTCCTTTGTTTGTTATATTTATTATATAATGTATTTTATCTCCTGGTTCTAATGGAGAGCCATTTACATCTATTGCTTCTTTTGTTATTATTAGTTCTGGAGCTGAAATTACTTGTGTGTCTTCTGTTGTTTCAGCATATTTTCCTTCATCACATGTTACATTTACATAATTATGCAGAATGACATTTTCTAATGGCTTCTTTACTTTTGTATATATGTGAATTGTTCTT
>JAPDJT010000011.1 GCA_029258955.1 Thermoplasmatota archaeon | reverse complement strand
ATAAAGTCGTACATCATCGCTTGATCCATTGTAAATCTTAGTCTATCTCTTGGACAATAATATATAGCAGGTTGCTTCTCATACTCTAGTCTTATCTTTAATTTTTCTAATGCCCTCTTAAGCCTAGTTATCAGTACTGACTCTATATTTTCAGTATCAATGTACCATCCTTGTAAACTACGATCTTTGCTGGCCATTCTCCTAAAAGATATAATACCTTGCTCAGCAAGTATTTGTAGAATCCTACGTGCTTCATTAGATTTAAGACCTAGATTCTTACTAATATATTCTTCAGGAATAACTGTACCTTGTTCAACAAGATAGTCAAATATCAAACGTGCCTTCTTACCATACCCAGGAGTATGCATATCGAGTAATGCCTCTACGAGTTCAGCAATTTGATTAATTGCTCTCTTACTACCTCTTACCAAAAATCTTCACCTTTTTACCCTTAGGCGATGGCTCAATTACTATTCTCGCACCCTCATATGTAAAATATAATTCCTTACCCATATAATATCTATCTAAAAATATGGCTAAAGCAGCTACTTCTGAATGAGGCTGGTTACCAATGGCAATATTATAATCCGCCTCTTCATAAAAATATCTAGATACTTTTTCAGCTCCAACAACAACAAGTACGTCTTTACCTGAATTCCTTATTTCATTGATCACATCATCAATATTAATTCCATACATCGTTAAATGAACAACTAGTCCTTTAAAATTCTTCCATATTTTAACATACTTAAATGAATCAATGCCTTGAGCAATAAATAAACTACCTCCCCAATTATATAGTACCTTCCTTATAGAATCCATAACCTTGTCATCAACTATATCGGCAAGAATAAATCCATGTGCACCGAAAGCCCTTGCTACAAGGGCTACATGTGTTGTTATTCTCTTATCCCTCTCCGGTCTATGCCCTATTCTAAGAACATATATTCTTTGCCTACTGTATCTAGGACTATACATAATCTGTCTACTCCTCATTATAGCCAAGAATACTATATATTGTATCTAATAAACTGTTGATATTAATACCTTTATAAGCAGAAATGGGAACTATATATTCCTTCCTAATTCCAAGTTCTCCGTACATAAATTCCATGATCTCTTTTATGTGATTACTATCTATGAGATCAATTTTGTTTAATGCATAAACAATAGGTTTTCCATGAACCCCTATATGGCTAAAGATCTCTCTTGTAGAGCGTATTTCTGCTCTTATATCATTGAATCTCCTAGATGAATCAATAACATTTATTATTAGATCCGAATATACTACCTCCTCTAGTGTTGCATAGAAGGCTTCTATTATTTCTGGAGGAATATCCCTTATAAATCCAACAGTATCTATTAATATAACTTTATAACCATTATATACCAATGAAGAAGCTTTAGGAGATAATGTAGTAAATGGTTCTGGACCAACAGGTTTATATTGTTTGGTCAATCTATTAAACAATGTTGTTTTACCAGCACAGGTGTAACCTACAATAGATATATGTGGATATCCTAGTTTCTCCCTATTCCTTCTCCTAATTTCTCTGATATTCCTAAGTTCATTTATCTCACGACGAATACGGGCCATGCGCTTCTTTGCCATTGTATAATGTTTTTCGAAGCCGTATCGACCACCACCAAGAAATCCATGGAGCTCACCTAGCTTAGCATATCTTATTGCCTCTTTAATCAATGGAAGCTCATGTCTTAATCTCGCAAGTTCTATCTGTAATTGAGCTTCTCTACTACCAGCGTGAAGAGCAAATATCTTCAATATAAGTTGCATCCGATCAATAATCTCTCTTCTTAATACTCTATACAGGTTTATGAAGTGTCGTGGCTTTAATATATCCATAATAATTATTGTATCTACATCAATATTCCCTTTAATTTCTAAAACACGATCATATGGAATATAATATTTGGGATTAGGCCTTCTAACAAAGAAAAAGTCTATGTCACAATTATTAGAATTATAAATAGCTTTAACGAGAGAAATTTCTTCATCAATGAATCCCTTATATTTATTGGGTATTGCAACTAGTACTTGTTTAGCCATTTCCAGATCCTTATATATGTTATTTCTTACTAGTTTTTATTCTTATAAGATCCCCTATAGTGAAATAGTCTTCATTGCTTCCATGACTACTATATCCAGTGGACTCATCAACTATAGGTTCTAACAACTTTATATGTAGTACTTTCTCTAACCTGCGAGCCAGCTCTATAGATGGGATAAGCCTGCCAGCTTCTATTCTCTTAATAACATTCTCTTTTTCTCTAACCCTTTCGGCTAGGACACGGGTAGACCATCCCATTCTTTCACGGGCTTGCTTAATTCTCTTAGCATAATCTGATACAACTTCATATTCTTCCATAAGTAAATATTTGGGAATACTCCTTGATTTTCTCCTAATTTTTCTTCTAGGCATCTGAGTAAGGGTCACTTTAGGGGGCTTGTACTCTCTTACTTTACCTTGTTTAATCAGTCTATTATAGCATCTAGGGCATATCTTAAGCACCGCACCTTCAATAACTACAGTCTTACACTGTCTTTCATCAAGTACCTCTCTACCACATAATTCACAGTAACACGGCATGTCTGAGAATCCACCCTATATCTCTATGGTGTCTATTGGTAAGAACCGTTTTTAGCCTTAATTCTAACCTATATAAATAGATAGGTGGCAATAGACTATGAGCAGCAGTGAATCCAAGGATAGATATGAAACAAGAATGAGTTTAGAAGATTATATTAGGTTTCTAGAAGCAAGAATAAAATATCTTGAAATCGAGAAAGAAAAACTAAATAGCCAAGTAAGATATTACAAGAACGAAATTGAAAAACTCATGTCAGCTCCACTTATTGAGGCAACTCTTTTAGACGTATTACCTGATGGGAGGGCTATTGTCAAAAGCTCTACAGGTCCTATACTCATAGTAAAAATGCTTTCATCAGTTAATATAGATAGACTAAGGCCTGGATCTAGGGTAGCGATAAATCAACGTGGTTCAGCTATTGTAGAGATTTTACCCGATTCAGAAGATCCCTATGTTAAGAGTATGGAGGTTATTGAAAGGCCAAATGTTTCATTTAATGATATAGGTGGTCTTAGTGAACAAATTCAAGAGCTAAAGGAAGTTGTTGAATTACCTTTGACGCATCCGGAGATATTTGAGGAAATAGGTATAGAGCCTCCAAAGGGCGTACTTCTCTATGGCCCACCTGGATGTGGTAAGACATTACTTGCTAAAGCTGTTGCTCGCGAAGCTGGAGCCACATTCATAAGTATCGTTGGTAGCGAGCTTGTTCAGAAATTTATTGGTGAAGGAGCTCGTATTGTCCGTGAAGTATTCCGGCTTGCTCGGAGGAAGGCTCCATCAATAGTATTTATTGATGAAATAGATGCTATTGCTCCAAAGCGTGAGGAAGTTCATGGAGAAGTTGAAAGAAGAGTAGTTTCTCAGCTTTTAACTTTAATGGATGGATTGAAAGGGAGAGGAAAAGTAATTGTTATTGGCGCCACCAATAGACCAGATTCTATTGACCCTGCCTTAAGGCGTCCTGGAAGATTTGATAGGGAGATTGAAATAGGCGTGCCTGATAGAAATGGAAGAAAAGAAATTCTGCAAATTCATACAAGAGGAATGCCTCTTTATAATTGGGATGCTGAAGTTGCTATAGAAGAACTTTTGAAAAGGATAAGAAAATTTGAAGGAAAGGAAATAGAAAGAGTTAAAGAAGAAATTGAAAAAGATAGGAGCATTTTAGAAAAAATTGTAAATGAAATGGGCAACATTGAGCAATCTGAAATTAATGGATTTGAAAATTATAAAGAAACATTGCTTAAAAATTTAGAAAAGAAGGATAAAAAATTGAGGGAAATAGGAGAAATTTTGGTGGAGATAGGTATCATATCTGAAGAATATAGGGAAGCTGTTAAAAAAGCATCAATCCAGAAAATGATAGATTATTTGGCAGATGTTACTCATGGATTTGTTGGCGCAGATTTAGCTGCTTTGGCAAGAGAGGCAGCGATGAATGCCTTGCGAAGATATCTTCCAGAAATTGATTTAGATAGGCCAATTCCGACAGAAGTGCTTAGAAAGATGGTTGTTACAATGAAAGATTTTAAGGAAGCTTTGAAATCAATAGAACCATCTGCTTTAAGGGAAGTGCTTGTTGAAATTCCAAAAGTTAGATGGAATGATATTGGAGGATTACATGATGTAAAGCAAAGGCTGAAAGAGGCAGTAGAATGGCCATTGAAGAATCCAAAAGTTTTCAAAAGAATGGGAATTCGCCCACCAAAGGGCATTTTGCTTTACGGCCCACCTGGAACAGGAAAAACTTTACTGGCTAAGGCTGTAGCTACAGAAAGCGAGGCAAATTTCCTCTCCATTAAAGGTCCAGAGATATTTAGCAAATGGGTTGGAGAAAGTGAGAAGGCAATAAGAGAATTATTTAAGAAGGCAAAACAGGTTGCGCCATCAATAATATTCTTAGATGAAATAGACGCCATCGCTCCAAAGAGAGGTAGTTATGAGGGCTCAAGAGTCACAGAAACAGTTGTCAATCAGTTGCTCACTTCCATAGATGGCTTAGAAAAAATGAATGACGTTGTTATCATCGGCGCTACCAATAGGCCTGATATAGTGGATCCTTCTTTGCTTCGTCCAGGAAGATTTGATGAGCTTATATTGGTGGGACCCCCAGATAAAGAGGCAAGAAAGGAAATTTTCAAAATACACACAAGGAATATGCCTCTGGCAGATGATGTTGACTTAGACGAACTTGCTGATTTGACAGATGGATATGTTGGAGCAGATATAGAAGGAATATGCAGGGAAGCAGGTATGATTGCTTTAAGAGAAGATATAAATGCAAAAGTTGTAAAGAGGGAACATTTCATGAAGGCAATGAAAGAAATACATCCATCAATAGATGAAGAAATGATGGATTATTATAAGGAAATTGAAAAGAAATTGGGCAAAGGAGTATCAAAGAAAGAAATAAAGAAGGGAATAGAAGTGATGTAGATTCAAAGGAAGAATTTACCATAACAACATATTTTTATCTGTGCTATATTTTTCTCGTGCTATACATTGTAATTGTTACACCTATCTGTAACTTAAAATGCAAATATTGTGGGGGGAGCATTAAAGGAATGCCAGAAGAATTACAATATAGTTTGGACGAGTTAGCAAATTTTATTGGAAAAGATAAAGATGCCATTGTTGCATTTTATGGGGGTGAACCTTTACTAAAAGCAAATTTAGTTAAAAAAATGATTGATGTGTTGCCTGCTAAAAAATTTGTTTTGCAAACAAATGGCTACTTCATAGAAAAACTTGGAAGATATGTCCATAAGTTGGATACTATCCTCCTTTCTATAGATGGAAGAAAAGAAATTACCGATTTTTATAGACAAAAGGGATGTTATGATAAAGTAATAAAAGCTTTGAATTTTTTAAAAGAAAGTGGCTATGAGGGCGAGATAATAGCAAGAATGGCAGTCTCGTATAAAACAGATATATATAAAGATGTAATGCATTTGCTTAAATTTTTTCCTTATGTTCATTGGCAACTTGATGTTGTATGGAGTAATTTATGGGGAGTTAAAGAATTTAAAGAATGGGCTGAAAAAAGTTATAAGCCAGGAATAAAAAAACTCATTAAATACTGGATAAAAAATTTAGAGAAAGGCAAAATAGTAGGTATTGTTCCATTTTTAGGCATAGCATCTCGCATTCTACATGGTGGAAGTGGCTTACCATGTCAAGCTGGAAAAGAAGCTTTTGCTATTTCGCCAGATAAAAAAATAATGGCTTGTCCAATTGCTTTTGATTTTGAATGGAATATGTTAGGGGACTTTAAAGAATTTAAAAGAGTAGATATTGGAGAGCCATGTATAAAATGTAATTTCTTTAACATATGTGGGGGAAGATGTTTATTCTTCCATAAGGAATGGCTTTGGGGAAAAGAAGGATTTGAAGCAGTATGCAATGTAACAAAATTTTTAATAAAAGAGCTAAAAAAATACGAAGATATATGGAAAAAATATAACATAAAATATCCTCCATATAACAATACAACAGAAATTATCCCATAAAAATTAAATCCAGCTTTTTATTATGAAACTATGAAATCAATTGTGTATGCTGTATTCGTGATTTTTGTACTTAGCTCAACAATGACTGGATTTGTTAATAATGAGGTTGCTACCATTGAAACTAAAGAGAGCATTACAACATATGAAGGCTACGATTTGTTAATTTTAACTCCACAGCAATTTTACGATGCTTTGATACCATTTAAGGAGCATAAGGAAAATCATGGAATCAGAACAATAATTGTCACTTTGGATGAAATTTACAATAGCAAGTATTTCCCATGCCAAGGTAGGGATGATGCTGAAAAGGTGAAATATTTCATAAAAAATGCTTATGATGAATGGCATATAAAATATGTTTTGCTTGTTGGAGGAAGAAAACCTGGATTAAAAGAAGAATGGTGGATGCCAGTAAGATATGTTTATTTGGATGATGGAAGTAACTGGGAGAGAAGATATCTCAGTGATTTATATTTTGCTGATATATATGATAAAAATGGGAACTTTTCTTCATGGGATAATAATGGAAATGGGATATATGGAGAATGGAAAGGAAATAAGGCAGAAGATGCTCCAATAGATTTGGTACCAGATGTATATGTTGGAAGATGGGCTGCAAGGAGTTTACATGAAGTAGAAATTGTTGTTGCAAAGACAATAGAATATGAAAATAATGCATATGGCAAGGAATGGTTCAAAAAAATGATTACAATAGCTGGCGATACCTATCCAGAATGTTTAAATTCAAGCTGGAAAGGATATGAAGGAGAAGAGAATGCTCAGCGTGCTATAAACTGGATGCCAGGCTTTACACACATTAAGCTATGGACATCCTTAGGCACATTTACAGGACCAGAAGATGTAATTAATGCAATAAATGAAGGAGCTGGCTTTGTTTTCTTCGACGGCCATGGCTCACCAATGAGCTGGGCTACGCATCCGCCAAATAGCACTGAGTGGGTTGATGGTTTGACAGTATGGCAGATGAGATACCTTAAGAATGATGGAATGTATCCAGTTGTTGTTGTAGGCGGATGCCACAACAGCCAGTTCAATATTTCTGTTTTCAACCTGCTCAAAATATATGAAGGATTCAATAAATGGATAGAATATATATGGAAGGGAGAGACAGCCCCTGCATGCTGGAGTTGGTGGATGACAAAGAAAATGGATGGTGGAAGTGTTGCAACACTTGGCTACTCAGGCTTAGGATATACAAAAGAAGATAAGAATTTTGAAGGAGAAGCAACAGAATGGGTAGATAGTCATTTCTTCTGGGAATATGGAATGAATCATACTGAAATTCTTGGAGAAATATGGGGAAATGTCATTAAAAATTATTTGAAGACATATCCCATTGATTGGAATGCTCCAGCAGGAAGTAATTCTGCATTAGATGCAAAAACTGTCCAAGAATGGATTCTGTTAGGTGACCCAAGCTTAAAAATTGGAGGCTATCCATAAATGAGGAAGCCATATGTTATAGTAAATTGCGCTTCTTCCATAGATGGGAAAATAGCATTAGTTGGGAAAAAGCCATTGAAGTTATCAAATGAGGAAGATATGGCTAGAGTACACAAGCTAAGAAATGAATGCGATGCCGTACTTGTTGGAATAGAAACTGTTTTGGCTGATGACCCAAAGCTAACTGTTAAAGAAAAATATGTTGGCAAGCCTAAGCAACCTATAAGAATAATTTTAGATAGCAATTTTAGAGTGCCTAAAAATGCGGAGGTAATGAAACCAACTGCAAAAACAATAATAGTTACAACTTGCAAGGAATTTAAGGAAGGGCATATAGAAGTAATAAAATGTGGAAATGAAAAAGTTGATTTGAAAAAACTTATGGAAATTCTTTATGAAAAAGGAATAAAAAAGTTGCTAGTTGAAGGAGGTTCAACAGTAATCTGGAATTTTTTAAAAGAAAAACTTGTAGATGAAATGTTCGTCTTTTATGCTCCCATAATTATAGGAGGAAATGCACCGAGCATAGCTGGAGGAGAAGGAGCAAAAAAAGGGGAGGAAATAATAAAATTTAAAATAAAAAATATGGAAAGAGTTGGCGATGGGTTGTTATTGCATCTTATCCCACAATATGAACAATAAGTTTTCTTCTCCTTGGTCTTATGTCACATTCAACAAAAACAATTTGTTGCCATGTTCCAAGCAAAAGCTTACCATTTTCTATTGGCACTGTTAAGCTCGGTCCTATTAAACTTGCTCTTACATGGCTATGGCCATTACCGTCATGCCACCTTTCTTCATGCTTATAATAAGCATTTTTTGGGGCGATTCTTTCTAAAGCATTTGGTAAATCATATAACAAACCATCCTCGTATTCTATTGTTGTTATTGCTCCTGTAGAACCTGGGCAAAAAATGCATGCAATGCCATCTTCAATACCACTTTCATCAACAATTTTTTGCACTTCATGGGTTATATCTACAATATCCATTTCTCCTTTCGTATCCAGATCAATATATGCTTTATAAATCATGAATGGAAAAGAAAAATTACTTTATTGCTTTTGCCATCTCCTCCAGAACTTTTTCTTTATTTTTTGCCTTAACAACCCCGCTTGCTACAAGTACTCCAACAGTGCCAAGTTCAATAGCTTTTGCAACATCTTCGCCGCTTTTGATTCCTGCACCACATAAAACCTTAACCTCTGAGTTTATTTTTTTAACGGTAGAAACGGCATTTTTAACAATGCTTGGCTTTGCTTTTGTAACCGAAATATCTCCTCCTATTAGCTCTGGAGGTTCAACAGCAACATAATCTGGATTTAAACAAGCTATTGCTTTTGTAACATCTACATTGCTAGCACAAGCTATAATTTCCAGCCCAATTTTTTTTGCTATTTTTATTGCTTTAGAAATATCTTCAATCTTCATTCTATGCTCAGAATGATTTATCAAGCTTCCTTTAGCTCCAGCTTCTTTTACAGCATATGGAGAAATCCAGCCAGTATAGCTTCCATAGTCTATAGCATCTATATGCTGACAAAAAACATCAATGGAGGTATTTTTTGCTACTATAGCAACATCTGTTGGCTGTACAGCTATAGCCATATTTATACCATATTCATTACCCACTTTTTCCATAATTTTTGCAAGCTTAACTGCATTTTTGCCCATCCCTTCCTTATATGCTTTTGTATTAACAACTATAATGCCCATGATTTGAAAGCAAGCAATAATTAAATCATTTTTGATATATTGAATTGAAAAAAGCTTTCAGCATATTCATTTCAAACAAAAAGTAGTCCAGCAGATGCTACTATTGCATGAAAAATTGTAGAAAAGTTTTTTATAGATGAACATTTATATTATTGAATTTTTGAGGTGATTAAAATGGAGGCAAAAAAGATAGGAGAGATTACCGAGCCGTTGCATAATTACAAGCAGGAAATTGTGGTAGCACCAGTTGATATGCTAAAAGTTATTGAAATACAAAGGAAACCATCAGATTATCATATAAGGAGATTAACAGAATCGATAAGGAAAATTGGATTTGTTACTCCTTTAATAGCTATTAAGAGAGACAATGAAGACAAGCTCATTATAATAGATGGACAGCATAGGTTTTTGGCAGCAAAAGAGCTTGGAATAAATGAGTTGCCATGCATTATAATTCCAGATAAATATGCAAATGAGCTTATGGAATTAAATGTTGAAAAAACAATGTCATTGAAGGAAAAATGCTATGTTGCTTTGAATGTCTATCGCATTATAATGGAGGAAAAACCAGATATAAATGAGGACAGCGTTGAAATAATGGATGCAATAGAATATCCATATTTTATAACGCTTGGTTTAGCATATGAGATGCAACCAAAATTCTTTGGCTCAGCATATGAATCAATGGCAAAAAGAGTGGATAGCTTCCAGCCTAAGGCAATAAAGGAAGCATATGAGTATAGGCAAGGACTGGCAAATAAACTTATTGAACTTGATGGAATGGCAAGAGAGGCAATGCAAAAGATAGAGGAGATGGGTATTTCTCATCCTTTCCTATATAAAGAGATAATTTCATTCTGCAATCCAATAGGAAGAAAAAGAAAAGTAGATATAACAATGGAAGAGTTAATAGAATTGCTTAGAATGAATCTGCAAGAATTGCTTAACAATCCAGAAAGATTCAGAGAGCATGAAATGGAGATGGAGCAATGATTTACAGAGCTGAATATGACAAGCTTACTAAAGCAATAACAATATCCATTATTCTTTTGCTTATTTTTCTGGATGTATTTATTACCTACATCTCCATAAAAGAAAATTTTATTTCGTTAGCCATTGTAATTACAATTCTTTTCTTTGTCATTCTTTTTATACCATATATCTACTCCCCCAAAGAATATGAATTGGCAGAAAATGGAATAGTGATAAAAAGAATTGCCAAAGATATTTTAATTCCTTATGAAAAAATAAATGATGTAAAGAGCATAGATATGAACTTAAAAGCTATCAGGCTCTGGGCTTCTGGCGGCTTATATGGCTATTTTGGCTTATTTCGTTTTCCAAAAATTGGCAAAGTTTGGGCATATTTAAAAAGGGGGAAGAATGTTTTATTAATTGATGCAGACAAAAAGTATGCAATAAGTCCAGAGAATGTGGAATTATTTCTTATGGAATTGAAGAGCAAAATAAAGAAGTAAGTGTGAATTCTTTGTTTTTCGAGGTTGTCAAAAATAAATGAAATGAGATGTTATCGTGATAAATTTCCTTCCATGCAATAGGCTAATGACAACCTTTTCTTTCATTTATTCGACGAGCCCATTTATCTGGATTAATAATCGCAATGAAGAAATGTTGATATGGCAATTTTCTTCATTTTTCATTCATTAACATTGCAAAGAGAACTTAGGCAACATTTCCACTCATTTTATACAGCCTCTTTATTCACTTATGATATGAAATTCCTTTTATTATGGTTATAGCTCTGTATATCTGTTCCAGAAGGATTAGAGGACAAAATTGATATGGAAATGTGAATTTTGAAAGAGAGAGAATAAAATCTGCTTGGAGAAATCTCTCTTTTTCTATTCCTTTCCAATCCCCAATAAAAAAACAAATCTTTTTGTATTCCATTAATAAATTTTTTAAAAAATTGGCAAATTCTATAGAATCCATTTCTTTTCCTTTTTCATCTAAAAAAATTTTGTAATCACAATCTTCCATTATATTTTCTTGCAAAATCTCAATTTTAACAAATTTCCTTATTCTTTTTATATATTCTTCGATGCCTCTTTTTATAAAATCCTCTCTAATTTTCCCTTCACAAATGATTTTTATCATTGCTTTAAAAGAAGCTTTAATTAAAATTTTTATTGCATGCATTTATTAGCTATAATGAGAGCTATAATTCTAGCAAACAAGCAGAGTTTATTTAAAATCAATGGAAAAACTTTACTTCAGAGAAATATTGAAATTTTTAGAAAAAGGGGTTTTGAAGTTGCTGTTTATCCTGCAAAATATAAAAAATACGCGCCCAATGTTAAAATGATAAGAAGTCTGAAGGATTTGAAAGAAGATGCATTAATAATAAAAGGAAATGCTTGGATAAAAAATTTTGAAATGAAAGGGAACTATTTTATAGGAAAAGATGGAAGTTTAATAGGATATATTGGCAAAGATAAATTTAAAGGAAAGAAAGAAATTGTGGAGATAGAAGCAGTTGAAATTAAAAGTGAAGAAGATTTAAAGAAAGTAAAAAATTTTTACAGGTGGAAAATAGACGAATTTCTGAAATCTACATATCTAACACCTCAACAACTTTCAGTTGCCTCCTTCCTTTTAGCCATTATAGCTTTTTTATTTTACCTTCCGAAAGAATACACCTTTATTTTTATCGGAAGTATCATAATACTTTTTGTTGCTCTCATGGATAATTGGGAAGAAAAATTAAAGAAATTGAAAAAAGAGGAGAACGATTTAGATTTTACCCTTGATACATTTGCTGACGTTGCCATTATTTCTGGACTTACAATCTTTGCTTATTCCCGCCACACTATAGCTTGGCTACTTGGCATCTCCGCCCTATCTCTTGCTACGATTTTAAAAGCATATGGTAATTGTTTTCATAGGCAATGGTTTTTGGTGGCTATAGCAATTGGCTCTTTACTTTTCATTCCGAATATTACACTGGTAGCTTTACTTATACTAATACTTGTATGGTTGATAAAATGTTTAAAGGAATGAGAAAATTGTTATTTATAACAATCCTTCTTGCTTTGCTACCTATAAATGTGACGGGGGAAAAGGAATATTATGAAAAGATATTGCTGAATCAGCCAGATTATATGAAGGGACAGCCTGTTGATTTACATATTGAATTTAAAAATCCTTGCTATGCAGTAAATGAAAAAAAGCATAGCATAAGAGTTTTTTATAAAGGAAAGGAAATTGAAAGCCAAATTTATGATTTAAGATTTGATGGAAAATTTCTCAAAGCATGCAATATTATTTTTCTTTACCAAGGAAAAGGTGAATATATAATAAAATATGGAGAAAAAGTAAGAGAGATAAATTACAAGGATCATGTTAGCATTGATGAAAATTATTATTACATTGAACCTATCCCTGGATATTACGCCAAATTAAATTTTTATGAAATAAGGGATGAAAATGAGCTTGTTTTTGCTATTTGCCAAGAAGGAAATGTATTAGGCATAGAAATGGCTAATAAAGTAGTTAAGCTAAAAGATGGGGCTAAGGAATTCAATTTAAACAACATTGACCAAATGTTTTCTTTTGCTTTTTTTGCTTCAGATGGAAAAGAAATTGGAACAGATGAAAAATTAATTGGGAAGAAAATTTTAGTTGATGGCAATTTAATGGTTAGAGTTGCAATAGAAAGTGCATCAAAAGATGAAAAAATGAAAACAAAAGCAATCTATAGTTATTATCATTGTGAAAATGGAAGAAGAATTTTTGCATTTGTTCAGCATGAAAGTGCAGAGAATATGAACAAAATTGGCACATACTTTTATATGATTTGTTTAAAATCTAGGAGTAAAACAATTAAGGAGCTTAATATTGGCGAGATTTTGCCATATATTCATTTGAAAGGAGAAGAAGGAATAGAAGAATATAGAATGGAAAGCAATCCAGAAAGCAAAGAAATGAAATGGATTATAACTCCTTCAGACAACATAAAACTTGGAGAAAATGGATGGGTAAGCATAGATGATAAGAAAAAGGCATATGCTTTAATTGTTCCAAAGTTAAGAGTAAGTGCAGGAGTAAAAGAAGAGATAAATGTTCCAGGGCTGGAGGTAGATGGCGGAGGCGTGAGCTTAGGAGGAGAAATAAAGAAAGAAGTAGTTTATGAAGGATTGGTTGAATTTTTTGCAGGAAAATATGAATGGTTGGAGGAGGAAGCGGAAGCTTTTTACAATTTCTTGCAGTATAGGAATTTCTCAGGAGGAGAATTTGAGATAAAAGAGGAGAAAAAATGTAATTTGACAGTGGTTTTACATTGGCGATTTTCTTTACCATTTGCAAGGCATTTTTCAGCGTTGCTAGGAATAAATATTCCTCACGTTGAAGTGGAAATTTCAAATGAGAAAGGAACTGTAGCAAGAAGCGCTATTAATTTTAGAAAAGCAAATTTTGAACTTCCTAAAGGAAATTATACAGTAAAAGTTTATTGGGTAGGAAGAAATGAAAAAATTATAGGGGTAAAATATGTTGAACTTTTTGAGAATAAAAAAATCCATATTTTTTGCACTTTCCAAGGATATTTAAGTATAGAAGCTAAAAAAGGTTGCAAAGTTAAAATTTTCAACGATGGTTTGCTACTTGAAAAGTATATGGAAAATGATTCAATATTAGTGGAGTTGCCAGCATTAAAAAATTATAGAGTGCAAGTTTTTTACAAAGGATTTTTAATGGAAGATAGAAATATTACCCTCCTATATCACAAGCAGATTAAGGTAAATTTTAGCTTATATGATTTTATAGCCATAGTAAGAGATAAATTTGGCTTACCTGTAGGAATAAATCTCTCCGCCTTCTTAACCAGCTCCAAAATGCTTGAAAAGGAGTATATAGAGGGAAAGCAAAAGGAAAGCAAAATAATCTTCAGCAACTTGCCCAAAGGCATGTATGATTTATACATAAATTATAAATCATTTAAAATTAAAAAAGAAATTAGTGTTCCTGGAAAAATCAATATTACATTTCCTGCAGAATATGAAGTTAAAGTTAAATTATATGACAGAAGAGGATTTCCTATTCATGGAAAAATTGTTTTTGAAAGAATGAACAGAAAATTTGAGGAGAATATTTTACCTCCAGCAAAATATAAGGTGATTGCTTATAGCAGAGGAAAAATTGCTGAAAAAGAAATATTTATTGCATCAAATTCAACCTATTATATAGTAACTAATAAAAACTCAATTTATCCTGTTTTTCTTCCGCTTCTTATTTTATCAATTTTTGCTATTTTTAAGAAAAAAGAAATTTTAATTGCTCTTTTGTTAGCAATCTCTACTTCTTTTTCTTGGTGGAAAGCTGAAAGTAATGCAATAACAAATCTATATATTCTTCCTCCGAAAATGATTGAAATGCATTCAACATATGGAAATATTGTTTCCTTGCCACCATTATTTGAAAAATTAATGTATGTTGTTACAATCTTTATTTTAATATCTATAGCATTCATTTTAATGCAAAAACTTTTTAAATTCTCTTTTATTCCCCTCACTATTTCTTTAATATTATACATATATGGAATGAGAAAATTTGCAAGCATAACCTTAGGCAAATTATGGGGAACAGGAATGGTAGAAGGAGTATATACAAAATGGGGGCTTGGAATAGGTTTTTATTTAGCAATAGCATCTTTAATTCTAATTATATTGAAGGTGGTGTATGATGAATTTAGAAGACGCAGCTAAGTATGCAACAGATTTACTACTTACTTTGCCTAAGAAAACAAAGATAAGAGTTATAGGGCATGTTGATGCAGATGGAATTGCCTCAGCTTCCATAATAGCTATTGCATTAATGAGAGCTGGCTATAGATTTCATTTATCTATTAAAAAAACTGAACCAAACTTAATTGATGGATTGTTAGGAGAGGAAAATGATTTAATTATATTTGTAGACATTGGAAGCAGTTATTTGAAGGAAATGAAAAAGCTGGAGAGCAATGTAATAGTTCTTGAACATCATTTAAGCAATGAAGAAGTTCCATCAAATGTTATGTATGTTAATCCCCGCCTCTATGGCTTAGACGGTAGCAGAGAGGCATGTGGGGCGAGTGTTGCATATGCTTTCGCTTTGGCTATTGACGAAGAAAATGTTGATTTATCACAACTTGCAATTGCAGGAATAATTGGAGACAGGCAAAATTTTGTTGGCTATAATAAAAAGATAGTTGAGGATGGAATTGGTGCTGGTTATGTGGAGGAAAGGGAAGAATATATTTTTGTTGGAAGAAATTTGAAGGACATATTAGAAAATTCTATTGAGCCATATTTTACTGGCATGTACAAAAAATCTGTTTCTTTTTTGGAGGAATTAAAACTAATGCCCCAGAAAAAATTTGAAGAGCTGGAAGAAAATGAGAGAAAGAAATTTTTATCAGCTTTGACTTTAAAGCTTATTGAGCAAGGGGTAAAAGATATTGAATGGAAAAAGAAATTCTATTTTGGAAAATACTATGGAAATTTGGAAGATATTACATCAAAATTGAATGCCTGTGCAAGGTTGAATGAAGCGGGAGTTGGAGTCAGCTTATGCTTAGGAGATAAAAAAGCTTTAGAAAAAGCTACAATAATACAGGAGAAATATAGAGATGAGATAAGAAAAGAGCTGAGAGAGCTTGAGAAAAAAGAGCCATATGAAAAAAGAAATTTCATATATTTTTATACAGATAAGGCTCCTCTTGGTGGCGTGTTAGCTGGGCTTGCTTTGGCTTATATACCGCAGTTCAATAAGGAAAAGCCGATTTTATCCTTAGCATATAATGAATACATTGATATATCGGCGAGGGCAAGCCAAGAAATGGTTGAAAATGGAGTAAATTTAGGCAAAGCTTTGAAGGAAGCAGCAGAAAGCGTTGGCGGAATAGGAGGAGGACATCCAATAGCGGCGGGGGCAAAAATTGAGAAGGAGAAGGAAGAAGAATTTTTGGAAAAACTTGATGAGGCTTTAGAGAGATGAAGGAATTAATTATATGTGAGAAAAATATTGCTGCAAGAAGAATTGCTTATATATTGTCGGATGGCAAGGCAAAAAGAGCTGTGTTGTATGGTGTTCCTTACTACTATTTTGATGATAAGATTGTTATTGGATTAAAGGGGCACATAAAAAATTTAGATTTTCCAAAGGAATATTCAAGCTGGGAAAAAGTTGAACCAAAGAAACTTATTGAAGTAGAGCCAATAAAAAAGCTAAGCCAGAAAAGAATAGCAATGGCAATAAAAAAAATTGCTAAGGATGTCAAAAGAGTTATAATAGCTACAGATTATGACAGGGAAGGAGAGTTAATAGGGGTTGAAATTCTTGATTTACTTCCAAAAAATGTTGAAATAAAAAGAGCAAGATTTAGTGCAATAACTCCAAATGAAATAAAGAAAGCTTTTGAAAATTTAGAAGAAATTGATTTTAATTTAGCTAAATCTGCGGAAGCAAGGCAATATATTGATTTAATATGGGGTGCAAGCTTAACAAGGTTTATATCTTTAGCTTCCGAACAACTTGGTAAAGATTTTCTTTCTGTTGGAAGAGTGCAATCTCCTACTTTAGCTCTTATTGTTGAAAGAGAGAAGGAAATCCAGAATTTTATTCCCAAGCCATTTTGGAAAATTAAAGTTGTTTTAGCCAAAAACAATGAAAAATTTGAGGCGGAGTATCCAGAGAAAATATGGGATGAAAAGAAAGCAAATGAAATATATGAAACTGTTAAAAAAGAATGCTATGGTATAGTTGAAAAATTTGAAAAGAAAATTGAAGAAAGTTATCCTCCTCCACCATTTGATACTACTTCATTTTTAAAAGAAGCATCATCCTTAGGAATTTCTGCACCTCAAGCAATGAAAATTGCTGAAGAGCTTTACATGAATGGATTGATTTCATATCCAAGAACAGATAATACTGTATATCCTCCTTTGCCTTTTAAAAACATTTTAAATAAGCTTGCAAAGGTTTTTCCGAGAGAAGTAGAAGAAGTTTTTAAAATGTTAAGAAAGAAGCCAGTAGCGGGAAAAAAGTATAGTAAAGATCATCCTCCAATACATCCAGTAGATGCAGGAAAATTGGATGGATTGCATGCAAAAATTTATGAACTAATAGCAAGGCGTTTTATGGCAACATTGAGCAGAAATGCTATTTTGGAAAGGAAAAAAGCTATTGTTAAAGTAGCCGATATAAACTTTGAAGCAAAGGGACAAATTATTAGAGAAAAGAACTGGATGAAAGTATATCCCGTAAGATTTGATGAAAAATATATCCCAGATTTAGAAAAAGGAGAGAAAATTAAAATAATGGAAGTTAAAAAAATAAAAGATGAAACTAAGCCCCCCAAGCGATACACTCAAGGCAGTTTAATTGTAGAAATGGAAAAGCTTGGGCTAGGTACAAAAGCAACGCGCCATGAAATAATAGGGAAGCTATATCAGAGAGATTATATTAGGGGGAGGCAAATAAAGCCAACGCCTGCTGCCTTTGCTGTTGTTGATGCATTGAAGAAAGGGGCTGAAATTATAACAAAGCCAGATATGACAGCTGAGTTGGAAAAAGAAATGGATAGGATAGCAGAGGGGAAGAAAAATTTTGAGGAAGTTGTTGAAGAGTCCAAGGAAATACTGAAGAAAGCATTTGAAATTTTGGAGGCAAATGAAGAAAAAATTGGAGATGAAATAAAGAAGGCAATGACTAAGCAAAATTTCTTTGGGAGATGTAATAAATGTGGAGGAGAACTTACATTGCTCAAGTCATCAAAGGGCAAGCGTTTCATCGGATGCTCAAATTTTCCAAAATGCAATAATAGCTATCCACTGCCTCAAAAAGGAAGCGTTTATTTTAGCAATGAATACTGCAAAAAATGTGGGGCACCAATAATTACAATTGTATATAAAGGCAAGAAATGGAAAAAATGTGCAAATATAAATTGCAATTAACCAGCTTTCTTCTGGCTTGATTTTGGTCTAAGCCTTTTTGAACCACATCTTCTGCATTTCTCCGCCCCTATAGGATTGCGAGCATTACAGTTCATGCAAATGAGCTTTCTAAGCAATCTTGCCTCCGCTTCTGGAAATCTTGCCATGATGGTAAATCACATTATTATATAAATATTTGCAGTTTTGTGCTTTGTGGTATAAACCATAATTCTTATATTTTCTGGCAGTCTCCCAGCAGGGGATAGGGTGCCAGAAAAGAGGAATTGGAAAGAATATAATGAGCATTTAATAAAAGGAGGGAAATTCTCTTTAGTTTAGATTTTTTAGAGAAATGGGATGAAGAAATTGAAAAAAATGAATAGAGGAAAGAGAGGAAGGCCATATGAGTATCCAGAGAGTTTTGCTGTTTTCATGAAAATATTGCATGATTGTATTCATATAAGGTATAGGCAGATAGAAGGTTTTCTGAGAGCTTTATCAAAATACATTCCAAATATAAAGGCTCCATCATTTAGCCAGATAAGAAGAAGAGCAATAAAAATTGAAATACCACTGCCCAAAACATTGAAGGAAAGCAATGAAGATTTTGTTATAGCTGTAGATAGCTCTGGAGTAAAGGTAGCAAATCGTGGAGAATGGATTCGTCATAAATGGAAAGTGAGGATGGAAAAATGCTTTCTTCATTAGTAGAAAAGGCAGAGAAGAATAAAGGTAAGAAACCAAATAAGGCAATAGCAGATGGTTCTTATGATAGCAGAAAAAATTTCAATTATCTGAATAGCAATGGAATAGAACCTGTTATAAAAACAAGAAAAGATGCCTCTACAAGGGCAAGAGGATCTCCTTCGAGAGCTAAAATGGTAAGGGAAAGAAAAGAGATTGGATATGAAGGATGGAGAGATAAATACAAATATGGTAAAAGATGGATGGATGAAACTACATTTTCAAGAGCTAAAAGAGAATATGGAGAGTATGTTAGTGCTGTTAGATGGGAGAATATGGTGAAGGAGATTAAATTCCAATATGCTATGTTAAATGTTATGCTTAATGAAATCGATGTTTATTCCATTGTTTGAATGAACATAAAATTTGCATTAATCGAACAGTGGATCCAAGAATCTCAATGTTGTGGAATTATACCACAAAGCACAGTTTTGTGGATACGAAAAATAAATGAAAGAAAAGGTTGTTATTAGCTACTATTGCATGGAAGGAAATTTATCACGATAACATCCCATTTCATTTATTTTTGACAACCTCAGATAAATGAAAATGTTGCTAATATTTATTTTTACAACTCCTCAAAATACAAAATAATAAAGCTTAATAATGGTCAATGGATTTATCTTAAGGTGATTCAATGGATATTATAGCATTCATAGCTGGATTAATTGTGGGAATAGTTGCTGTTTCTATAGCTGTAGAATTTGCTTGGAAGAAAAGTGCTCCAGAAAAAACCTGTAAATTAACAAAAAAATGGAATTTGGCTGAGTTAAGAAATCCCTTAATTGTTGCTGAAAAGCTAAATGTTAGTCCGCCGGCAGATGCTAAAGTGGTGGTGGCTACACCCTCTCCTCTTGCAAAAAAGGCAAGGGAGAATCCAGATGTAACTGGAAATTTTGCTGTTGGGTTAAATAAGGCATATATTTTTGCAGGAGAAATTAAGGAAGGACAAATTGCAATTGTCACATCAGATGATGATATTTTAAGAGAGTTAAGAGATACATTCTATGAATTTTATAAGGTTAAGGAGAAAGTTGTATCTTATGTGCCAAAGAAAGGGAAAGTTAAAATTAGAGGGGTTGTAAAAGCTGTATTTCCATATAGAGACGGCTATTTAATGAGAGTTTCTTATGAAGGAGGTCTTGTTGGAGTTTTACTTAATGAAAGAATGGATGTAGAAGGAAGGAAAGTTGAAGTGGAAGGGGAAGTTATAGAATATCCATTTATAAAGCCAACTAACATAACTGTATTGGATTAAATGAGCATACTAATAAAGGATTCAATTATAGTTACGCAGAATGTTAGCAATGAAATTATTAGAGGAGATATTTATATTGAGGATAACAAAATTGTTGAAATTGGCAAAATAAATATTGAAGCGGATTTTGTAATAAGAAATAGAATTGTAATTCCTGGCTTAATAAATATGCATACTCATTTGCCCATGACTTTATTAAGAGGATATGGGGATGATTTGCCTTTAGAAGAGTGGCTTACTACAAGAATATGGCCAATAGAAGCAAAGCTAAAGGCAGAGCATATTGCAATAGGAACAAAACTTGCTTTTATGGAAATGGTAAGAAGCGGTACAACATGCTGTAATGACATGTATTTCTTTGAAGATGTAATTGCAAATGAAGCAAAAAAATTTGGAATTCGTTGTTACGCTGGCTTTAGCTTAATTGATTTTGATACGCCAGAGATGAAAAGGGAATGTTTGCCATCAGAATGTGAGAATTTTATAAAAAAATGGAAGAATGATGAGCTTGTTGAGCCTGTTGTTGCTCCTCATTCTACTTATGCTTGCTCTCCAGAAACTTTGCAAAAAGCTAAGGAAATTGCTGAAAAATATAATTGCTTTATTCACATTCATTGCTCTGAAACAAGATATGAAGTGTATGATGTCTTAAATAAATATGGAAAGCGCCCTCTTCAACAAATCAAAGATAATGGATTGTTAACAGAAAAAACAATGCTTGCCCACTGCGGATGGATTACCAAGGAAGAGGTAAAAGAAATTGCTTTAGCTAATGCATGCGTTATCCATAATCCAGTTAGTAATATGAAGTTAGCAACAGGAGGATATACACCTTTGCCAGAACTAATGGAAGCAAATGCAATCATAACCTTAGGAACAGATGGCGCAGCAAGCAACAACAAGCTTGATATGTTTGAAACAATGAAATTTACGGCTTTAATTCATAAGCATCATAGATGGGATGCAAGCATTGTTAAGGCTCAAGAAGTTTTAGATATGGCAACTGTTAATCCTGCTGGTTTTCTTGAGCTAAATGCTGGATGCATTGAGGAAGGAAAGCTTGCAGATATTGTATGCATAGATTATAAAGCTCCCAATTTAACGCCTTTACATAATGTTATTAGTCATCTTGTCTATGCTATGGATGCTCACAATGTTTCAGATGTTATCATAAATGGAAAATTAATATTGCATGAAAGGAAGTTTTTGAATATTGATGAAGAAAAAGTTTATGAAGAAGCAGAAAAAGCTAAGGAAGATTTGTTATCGGAATAAGTTATGAAAACTTGTTTTTAATTTTCTTTTCAAAATGTATTTGCTATCTTCTTTTCCTCATTATCTTTATTATTATGATAATAATGGCAATAATTAGCACGGCTACCAATATTTTAGAAGTAAAAGTTAATACTGGTAATTTTATAATGAGCCTCTCTACTTCATTTTTCACAAAAACAGTTTTATTTATTTCCATCTCGCCATCTTTCACACATATTGTATGTGGTGTATGCCAGATTTTTGAACCATTATTTGCAATAACGTATTGGATAACTGTACCTTCAACAATTCCCTCTGGCAAATTTTCTTCTCCGGTTTTTAACTTCCATAATTTTTCTCCAAATTTATCATATGCTGCTACACTTACACAATTTATTGGGAATCCTAATAAATCCTTTATTTCCACCCTCAAAGTCAATTTTTTCAAAATTTTCCCTTTACCATTTTCCAAAAAATAATTATCTTCCAATACAAAATTATCGGTACGAGTTTCTATTCCATAATCTCTATTTTTGACAATAATATTGGAGCGTATTACTGGTGAAGAAGTTCTTTCGATTAAAATACCAATAATGTTCCCGTAAATAGTGTTATTATAAATTTCTGGAGAGGAATACGGATTACATGTAATGCCTATAGTACTATTTGTAATGTTATTATTCATGATAATGGGAGAGGATCCATAACAACTAATGGCAGATAGAGTAGAGGATATTTTACAATTTGTAATGTTAATAGACTCCCAACATTCTATACCATCATAGCAATCCTTTATTATGCAATATTTTAAGGTAGTGTTTCCCCTAATTTCTATTTTTCCCCAATTTATCTCTCCAGATTTCATGAAGATAATAGGGTTTTCTTTTTCTCCTACAGCATAGAGTTCTCCATATATTTGCAAACAAACCTCCCTATCTATTTTTATTATTGTCCCTGGTTTTATAATCAAAACATCTTCCTTATCCAAAATAAAATCTTTTGTTAGATTTACTTCACCCTCCCAATAGATTGTATTATCTTGAGAGTTAGTCGGCTTTCCAAGAGAAAATTTAATCAGCGCCATTAACGCTATTGTTAGGACAATAAAACTCTTTTTCATACAATTTCACCTTCCAGTATTTTTTATTATAATTGGAAGATCGCCTTCATAACCATCATACATTTGTGGGAAGGCGAGTATTGGATGCCCTGTTTCCATAATAGCCTTTAATTGCCATACAGGATTAAGGAGAAAAATGGCGAAAGGTAGTATCCTAAATTTTGCAAACAGAAAAGCTTCTTCAGCAGAACAAATTTCATCGTTATTGAAATCTATTTTCATCTTGAAAGCCTTTGCAATCCATTTTAAAAAGAAGCTAGTTCGAGTACGGTTCGTGAAAGGATTTTTTATTTGTAACATACCACCAAGACCATTTCGCATGGTAGATGTCAAGATAACTCGATTATTAGCCTCTATATCCATTGAAATTTCTTCTAAAAATTTTCTTTTATTGTATATTTTATGTTTAATAAGTTGCTTTTTGTCTATCAAATCCCCACTTAAACAACAATCAAAAATTATACACATACCTTTTGCATTTATTTCATTAAATTTTTTACCAAGCTCATCATCTGAAATAAACCCATCCATTCCTTCCCACGGAATAATCCCCTCATCATATCCATCTTTTTCATCTCCATTAACATCAGGGATTTCTCCACCATGCCCGAGATATGAGAAAATCACTATGTCCTGAGTGTCTACATTTTCTTTTAGCCAATTAAAGGCATTAACAATAGCATTTTGAGTAGCATTTTCATTTATTAAGAGTTTTATGTGGCTTTTATTCCAATTATTTGCGGATAATAAGGCATTATATAAACATAAAAGCTCGCTTCTATTCAATGGGATATCATGTTCATTTCCTTTGTAGTCACCTATGCTAATAATTACTCCCCAATAATGACTTTCATTTTCCAAAAATAATTGACTATTGTTTCTGATGGAATAATGGTTTTTCATAGAAATAATTGTTTCTTCGCTAATACTCGTAGAGATTACCACCAATAATATGAAATAAAGTGACAATCTTTTAAAATGCATGGTTTTAAATTAATTAAATTTTAAAAATATTATGTAGGATATGGATTGTAGAAGTATATGCCTATGAATGATGCATATCCAATGATAAGATCCGCAGTCCATATACCAGTGAAACCAATCATTACTCCATCCACTGCTCCGTATAAGTTCCACGACCCAAGTAATCCTGTAACTTCTAAGTATATGGGTCCTCCTCCACCAAATGTGGAAAAGGCGAGTAGCAGGGAGAACATGCTTGGTATTTTGCGATCTATCTTGTAAAGTGTATCTTGAATATTCTCTATAAGTTCTGCTAATTTTGGATAATTTTTATGAAGATAGTTATTTAGCTCATCCAAAATAAGAAAGTACAACCTGCCACATACTGTCTTTCCTTTTCCCAACACGAAACACCCTATATTTGCCTTTTCAAACTTGGATAAAAATTCATTGTTTATATTCAATTTAATTCTGTCCTCCCCTTTAAGTAATTTTATGATATCATTTACGCTAATTTCATCTGGAATCAATCCCAGCCTTTTTAATTCAATTGCGCTTTTATGTATTATCTCATTTGCATATTCTATTTCTTCAATAGTTGCATTTTTATCATTCAGTATTTTTATTACCTCTATTGTTTCATTGAGCATGGATTTAAGATTCTTTAGCTCATTGACTGAAATCCTCTGCTTCGCCCCATATACTCCTTCTGGGGTAAAAACCTTACATGGAACAAACTTTTTTGAGTTACTTTTATTTCTTTTTCATTGTTTATGATCTCTTTCTCCGCGATTTTCGGAGATATTGCAGGAACTATTGCTGGCATTATCAGTATTACCGCCAATACAACAAACATACTTTTTCCTATTGTGCTATTAATTAACATGCTATCACCTAACACGGTATATCAATTATGTTTATATACTTTTTGAAAAGAAAAAAGAAGGATGTGCTAAATAAATGAATGAATTATTGCCATTGGCTATTATCGCGTGAGGATATAACAACATTCCATTTCATTTATTTTCGACAATCTCGTTTTGTGAATACGAAAAATAAATAATACAGATTCTCCAAAAATTGGCTGATTAATGAAATATTGTTCAATTCGTTTTAATTTTGTTACATGTTCTGTGATAGAAATAAATGAGAATTGCTATGGTTATTCTTCTCCCTTCTCATACAATAATAGCAATAACAACATTTCTTTCATTTCATTTTATTCAGTTCATTTGGCGATTCTTTGGATAACAATCTTTAATTCTTTTTTCATTAAAATACCATGATTGAAAAAGTTATTGAAGAATATAACAGATATAGAGCACCAGAAGCTGAAGCAAAAATAATTGACAAAAAAGGAAATAATGTTAAAATATGGATAAAAGTGCCTTGCAAGACTTGCGGACTTTATGATTATGTTGAAGACATTCTTTACTTTATGGAAGAATTTGGTTTAAAAGGAAGAATTGTAGAAACAAAGGAAATGGAGAATGAAACAGGAAACGAATTTATTGTTAGAATAAAAATAAAGAATTAGCCGATGAATTTTTAAATAATTCATTATTTTTTGTTTATGAAATATTGGCTAATTTTTGCAATTTGCCTCCTTATTTTGCCAATCATTCCAAACAATCAAGAAAATAAGATTATAATTAGTATAGATGAAATAAAGGAAAATATGGTGCCCATAAGTTTTGATTGCGAAAATTGTTTCTTAGAAGAAATGGAGGAATATGCAAACAAAGAGATATATTTATATGGAAATGAATTGAAAGTTAAAAAAGCTTATTCGATTTTGAAAGAAAATGGTTTTAACGTACATATTTATGGATTTTCAAATTCCAGCATTACCTATTCATTAGGATGTATTACTGAGATAAAAGATGAGCCAGATGAAATTAATGAAGTTTACTCTTATCCTCCATCTTGGGACTGGAGAAATGCAGAATATAATGGAATTGTTGGCAACTGGATGACAAGTGTAAAAAGCCAAGGAAATTGTGGAAGTTGCTGGGATTTTGCAGCAATGGGCGCATTGGAGGCAATAATAAACATAAGAGAAGGTTATCCAGATATAGACGTTGATTTATCTGAACAATATTTACTATCTTGTCCTCCAGATAGTGGAGGGTGCAGAGGATGGAATGCATATTATGCCTATAAGTACATATATGAGCATGGGGGGTGCATTGACTGAAGACTGTTTTCCTTATTCTGCCAATGATAAAATACCTTGCGATCAAAAATGTGAAGATTGGAGAGAGAAGTTAATTCCAATTAAAAGTTATGGATGGTATCGCAATCCTAGCAGAGATGCAATAAAAAGCTTGATTTATAACCATGGACCAGTTGTTGCAACAATGGAAGTATATGAGGACTTTTATTCATATAAGGGTGGAATCTATAGGCATCAATATGGCAGTTATGTAGGAGGACACCAGGTTGTTATGGTTGGATATGACGATAGCCAACAATGTTGGATTTGTAAAAATAGTTGGGGAAAATATTGGGGAGAAGATGGTTATTTTAGAATAGCATATGGAGAATGTGGGATTGAAAATCAAATTGTGTTTGTTGATTATGATGCCAATGCAATCAATTGGTCCCCTATTGCCGAAATTGATGAAATTTATTATGGAAATATAAATGAGGAAATACAATTTACAAGTTATTGTATCGATCCAGATGGAGATATTTTAAATTATGAATGGGATTTTGGAGATGGAACAAAAAGTAATGAGCAAAATCCAAAACATGCTTATAAGGAAAGAGGTATTTATAAAGTTAGACTTACAGTTAGAGATCCAGAAGGAAAAACAGCAACAGATGAAGCTGTAGTATTTGTAGATTTGTGGGACAAAGGGGATACTTGGAGATATATCGGAAGAATAAGGGGACAAACAGATATTTTCTTTCCATTATATGTAAATGGCGATATTTACAATTTGGTATTGCAAGTAACTGCTGATGAAAAAGACTACTACAAATTGAGTTTTTATGGATATGGGAGATTAATTGTTAAAGCATATGTTGAAATAAAAAATTATAATTTTTCATTAACGGGAAAAATAAAGAATAATTTATTCTGGGGAGAAATATATCTTAATAAGAGTGGATTTGGAATAGAAAAAATAGTTTTTAATACTAGAGCTGGTTTAAGAGCAATTATAAAACCACCTTTCGTATGGATTCCATTACCAGTAAAATTGAAATTAGATGCTGATTTTGAAGTTCCATACACTCTTTTAACAAAATATATCGAAGTTGGTGCTCAATGGGCAACTCCATCAACAAATGCATCTGTTCAGCCAAGACTCATTTTATTCTTTATATTCCCTCTTGAGTACAAACTAAAAATACCAGTGCTGAGTATTTATTTTGATTGCGTTGGTGAAGAAACAATAACTGTTCCTGCAGGTAGTTTTGATGCATTTAAAATAACAACAATTGGTGGGCTAATCAATTTATATTATGCTCCAGAAACACGCAATATTATAAAAATAGGTACAGAAGAAAGTGATATTTATTTTGATTTACAGCTCAAATCCATGAAATCAAAATCTCTATGAAGCAATTTTTTTATATCGATTTGTTTTTTAAGAATTAGTCGGGGTGGCTCAGCCTGGTTAGAGCGCCTGACTCATAAGCACAGCTAAAGGGTTCGCTGGGCAATCAGGAGGTCGCGGGTTCGAATCCCGCCCCCGACATTTTATTTGGGAAAAATGTTGTTTTTAACCTACATTAAATATCCAGATTTCCCTGCTATCTACTGCTATATTGTCTGCAAAGTCATAAGCAATTGCTTTTATTGTATGCTTGCCAAATATCCCCTCACTCCATAACCATTTATAGGGTTTCTCTGTTAATGTTTCTTTTAATTCATCATCTACATAGATCTCTACTTTATCAATACCAATATTGCTTTTAGCATCTATCTTTATAGTTATCTTTCCTATGATTATCGTTCTATTGTCTGGTAGTTTTATTACTCCTCTATTCAAAATATAGAGATAATTTGATGGCTTATCTATTGAGACATTACATGTAATTTTCGCTCTATTAATTAATTCCTCATAGATTTCGTCACTTATAGGAAAATTCAATTTCCTAAATTCTTCTCGTAAATCTTTCTCAAATGCAAATGATAGAGCTGCAACCATTAGAGTAGCTCTAAATGCTTCCGCTTCTGGAGAATTTCTATGGCGACTATATCTTTCTTTATCCTTTTCACAAAAAGTTTGTAATAATACCATCATTCTCTTTAGAGGCATTCTATAACCTAAATCAGCTTTTTCTGCATGCTCAAAAAATTTGTATGCAATAGTCATAAATGTATCAAAAGTTTCATCCTCAATGGTTCTTGGATCATTCCAGGAGGAAAATTTCATCCCAGAATTAATATAATGTTCATAGGAATTTTTCACTCTTATTATCGAAGAAATTGCACTTTGTTTAATTTCAAAAACTAAATCCTCACTTAGCCCATATTTCTCAGCATTGTTAATTATTTCATAAGCTGTTGCATGCTGGAAAATTTGAGCCATAGATTCGGAAAATATGGCATTGCATACCCATCAATCTTTCCTCCGTAAATATAATCTGCAGGGCTATTCAATGTTATATCATGACCCATCTCATGGAATAGCGAAGACCAGGGTATCGAATCTCTCATCATATAATCTCCCATGACAAATGCAACGGGCTCTGTATACCATAAAGAATATCCTCCTCTAAAGGAAACATCTCTTAAAAGATATTGAATGAAACTTCCATTGATAAGATAAACATTATCATTTGCAAAGTCCATTTGAATTTGTGAAGCTACTGACAAAACATACTCAACTACTGTCCTATTTATTATAGAAAAGAAACTATCATCAAAATAAGTTAATTTTGGTGCACCATACCCAGGTATTCTACTTTTTAAGCTTACTTTATAATTCGGAACTATTACAGAAATATTACGGGGTAAAAGTTTAAAATCTATTTTAGGGGGTACAAATCTAACCAAAAGTTCAGCTTCATCAGTACTCCCATCAACATAATGGGAAGTAACTTTTAATATGTAATTTTTAGTTGTATCCACATAAGTGTGGCGTTTAGGGAAAAAGCCTTCATCAATGCATCCATCACCCCAATCCCATGTAAAAGGGATAGAAGGGCATCGCGTATCCAAACCATTAACTATCACATTTCCAGTTTCTTTATTTATACTTTCAATCCATATTGATAAAGTGTGATTTTTAAAAAGTGCGTCCTTAAAGTCAAAGGTAGGCGAGGTATTGTTAACAATCACTTTCGTTTCCACATTTAGTGATGCTACACAAAATATCATTAAAATAGCTATAGTGCCAACCCTATTCATAAAACGATATTAACTAAGATTTAAAAATGTTAAATTGGAATTTTAATGATCCGCCGAAAATAAATGAAACAAGATTGTTTTCCCATGATAAATCCATTCCATGCAGTAAAGCCAATGCAACCATTCTTCATTTATTCATTCCGCATAGTCTTTTCCATTTCTTCTTTACCCAGCTTAAAAGCTTTTACATTCATTTCCACATATTTTTCTGGAACCGTCTCCTTTACTGTTTCCAGTATGCTTTCTTCTTTTATTGGCAGAATTTTTAAAGCTGTCATAGCTCCAAGCATTACAACATTTTTTGTTAATATACTTCCAGCTTCCCTTGCCAAATCATCTGCATTTATTTTAATAAGTTTGCAATGCTTGGCAATTCTATCAAAAATTTCTTGAAGTTTTGGATACTTTCCTATACCCAATGAAATTAATGGCGGTATAATAGGATTTATATCCGTAAGAACTACTCCATCTTTTTTAACTTTTGGTAAATTTCTCAAAGCTTCTAATGGCTCAAAAGATACGATGGCATCTGCTGTTCCGCTGGCAACTATAGGCGAGTGAACGTCTCCTATTCTTACAGTGCATTCAACATTGCCTCCGCGTTGAGCCATTCCATGCAATTCTGACATTACAACATTATAGCCATCCTTTAAAGCTGATTTCGCTATGATGTTTGCTGCTGTAATAACTCCTTGTCCTCCTACGCCAGCTATAACAATGCTTTTCTTCATTCTACCACCTCTATTGCATCAAATGGACAAACTTGCGGGCAAACTCCACATCCTGTACAGAGAGCAGGATTTATTTTAACTTCATTTTCATCCATATAAAAAGCTGGGCAAGCAAATTTTGTTATGCAGATTTTGCACTTCTTACATTTTTCTTGATTAACTTGATATAGCTTCCTTTCCTTCTTCAATTTTCTTTCTAATAAAATGCAAGGGGCTTTGGATATAACAACAGATAAGCCATCATATTCTAAAGCCCTTTTTATTGCTTCCTTTGCCTCCTTCAAATTTCTTGGATCAATTACTTCAACATGCTTAACACCTATACCTCTTACAATTTTTTCCATATCTATCGGCAAGGCTTCATTTCCCATTCCGTCTAATTCAGTTCCTGGATGTGGCTGATGACCTGTCATGGCTGTAGTGGAATTATCCAATATAACAACAACAAAGTTATGGTTGTGATGAACAGCATTTATTAAAGCAGGCAAGCCAGCATGATAAAAAGTGGAGTCACCAATAAAAGAAATTACTTTTTGCTTTGTCGCATAAGAAAATCCACATCCAGTTCCAATGCTTGAGCCCATGCAAAGGAGAAAATCAGCTGTTTCATATGGGGGAAGCAAGCCCAAAGTATAGCACCCAATATCTGTTGGATAAATTGTATCTTTTGGCGCTACTTGCTTTACTGCATAGTAAGTTGCTCTATGTGGGCATCCAGGGCAAAGAACGGGAGGACGAGGTGCAACATTAACTTCAATATTCTCCTTTTTCCATTCTTTTCCAAAGAATTCTGCAAGCGTAGAATATACAATATCTGGATTGTATTCGTAATATCTTTTTAGGCTACCATATCCCTTGCCAAATATTTCCACATCTATTTCTTTTTCCTTTGCAATAACTTTTATTCCTTCTTCCAAGAATGGCTCAAGTTCTTCAATAACAATAACTTTTTTGCATTCCTTTAAGAAATCTGCAATTTTTTCATCTGGCAATGGATAGCTCATTCCTATCTTAAAAATCTTGCATTCTATGCCTAAATCATCTACAGCTTCCTTTACATAATTATATGAAACTCCAGAAGTTATTATTCCATATGCTCCATTGCCCTCTATAAAATTAAACTCGCTTTCATTAGATATTTTTCTTGCCTTTTCCATTTTTTCAAGCAATACAGGATGCAATTTTCTTGCTACTTCTGGCACAGTAACAGCTAATCCTCCTTTCTCAAATTTTCCTTCCTTCTTTTTCATATTCAACTCTTTTAATTCAACAACTCCCCTCGCATGAGCAACTCTTGTTGTTATCCTCAATATTACAGGAAGCTTAAGTTCCTCAGATAATTCAAAAGCTTTTATTGTCATATCCTTAGCTTCTTGTGGATTGGAAGGCTCTAACATTGGCAAGGAAGCAAACTTTGCATAAAGCCTATTATCTTGCTCATTCTGGCTGGAATGACAGCTTGGATCATCTGCAGTAACAATAACATGTCCTCCTCTGCATCCAACATAAGCATAAGTCATAAAAGCATCGCTAGCGACGTTCATTCCAACATGCTTCATACAAGTCAAAGCTCTTAAGCCTACATATGCGGAGGCAGAGGCAAATTCAATTGCAACTTTTTCATTTGTGGAATACTGAAAATAAAAAGGAACTTCTTTGCCAACACTTTTTAAATATCTTGCTACCATTGAAATGCTATCTGCTATCTCTGATGAAGGTGTGCCAGGGTAAGTTGTAACAACATCCACATCCGCTTCTAAAGCACCTCTTGCAATTGCTTCATTCCCCAATAAAACCTTTTTTCCTTTGCCCAATAACTCCATTTTCATTCCTCCAATATTACTTTTGCATCTACAGCTACACAACCTTTTTCATATAAAAAGATTGGATTTAAATCAAGTTGTTTTATTTTTATTTCTTCAGCCATTTTTGAAAGCTTTAAAAGAACATCTATTAAAGCATCCTTATCTACCTTAACTCTATATCCATAAAAAATTTCTTTTGCTTTTAAATCATTTAGCATATCTTCAGCATCTTCCTTGCTAATTGGCAACATTCTAAATGAAATATCTTTATAAATTTCTGTAAAAATTCCCCCCATTCCCACCATAATGCACTTTCCAAACGCTTTATCATTTACAATGCCTGCTATAACTTCTATTCCTCTTTTTGCCATTTCTTCAACAATAAATTTCTCTTTTGGAAATTTATTTTTCAATTCCTTAAATTTTTCTTTTAATTCTTCTTTATCTTTTATATCTAAAACAACGCCTCCTACATCTGTTTTATGCAAAATTTTTGGTGATGAAATTTTCAAAGCAACTGGATAATTTACTTTTATATCATTAATTTCATTTTCATTTTCTATAATTTCATATTTAGGTACCTTTATGCCATATTTAGCAATCAATTTTTTTGCTTCATGCTCTGCCAAGATCACATTTTTTTATGCGCCTCCTATTTTTATTTTTATCCTGCCATCCAATAACACGCTAAAATTGAAATATGATAAAAGATATTTATTCAATGAGAGCATTCATTGCTATTGATGTAGAATTTAATGAAAAAATGGAAAAAATTTATAATGAATTGAAAAAAACAGGAGCAAAATTAAAATTTGTTGAGCCACATAATGTGCATCTTACAATAAAATTTTTGGGGGAAATTGATGAAAGGCTCATTCCAAAAATCAAACAGGAAATGGAGAAAGCTATTGCTGACATAAAACCATTTCAAGCTAAGCTCAAGGGCTTGGGAGTTTTTCCTAATGAGAATCACATAAGAGTTATATGGGTTGGATTTGATGATGAAGGGCAATCAAAGAAAATGGCGGAAGAAATTGAAAAAGGTTTAATGAAATATGGATTTAAGAGAGAGAAAAGTTTCAAACCGCATGTTACTATTGCAAGAATGAAAAGCAGAGAAGGAAAGGAAAAAGTACTTGAAATAATAAAGAAATATAAAAATGAAGAATTTGGAGAAATTGAATGCAAAGAATTGAGGCTTAAACAAAGCATTTTAAAGCCTGAAGGACCAATTTACAAAACAATTGAGGCTGTTAAACTATGAAATATGAAGAAGTTTTAAAGAAAGTTTTGGAAAGAATAGTGCCTTCTAAGGAGGAAGAAAAAGAGTTAAAGAAAATTATTGAGGAAATAGAGGAAGAAATAAAAAAAAGAAAACCAGAGGAAACAGAAATTATGCTTGTTGGTTCTGTTGCAAAAGGAACTTATTTAAAAAATGCATTAGATATTGATTTCTTTATTTTGTTTCCTCAGAAATATAAAAAGGAGGGAATGGCGAAAATAGTCATTAACATAGGAAAAGAAATTTTACAAGAATGGGAAGTTCAATATGCAGAGCACCCTTATATCAGGGGAAAATATAAAGGATATGAAATAGATATTGTTCCATGCTATAAAATTAAAGATGCTAGCCAGAAAATGAGTGCTGTGGATAGAACACCATTTCATACTGAATATATAAAGAAGAATTTAAAGGAGGAAATGAAGAATGAAGTTAGGTTGCTAAAGCAATTTTTAAAGGGGATTGGTTGCTACGGGGCAGAGGCGAAAATAGAAGGATTTTCTGGCTATCTTACAGAGCTCCTCATTTTAAAATATGGAAACTTTCTAAATGTTTTAAAAGAGAGTCAAAATTGGAAAGGAAAAACAATCCTTTCCTTAAATGGAGGAGAAAGAGAATTTGAAGAGGAATTTGTTTTTATTGACCCTGTAGATCCTTCCAGAAATGTTGCTGCTGCTTTATCTAAAGAGAAATTAGAATTTTTCAAATTAGCTTCTAAGGAATTTCTAAAAAATCCAAAAATTGAATTTTTCTTCCCAAATCCTCCTCCTTCGCTAAGTAAGGAGGAATTGAAGGCAAAGCTGAAAAATTTTGTTGGTATTTATTTTAAAAAGCCTAAGCTTCCTGACGATATAATTTATCCCCAGCTTAAAAAAGCAGCATTAAATTTAGAGAATTTGCTTAAGCAATATGATTTTGAAGTAAAAAGGAAAGCATGGTATGCAAATGATGAAGCTTTTGTTGCTTTGGAATTAGAAAAAAAAGAATTAGAAAAAATTAAACTACATATGGGTCCTCCATTACATGAAAAAAGGCATGTTGAAGCATTTATTAAAAAATGGAAGAATAATAAAATGGCTGTAGAAAAGCCATTTATTAAAGATGGCAGGCTATGGGTTAAAGTAAGAAGAAAATATACAGATGCTTTGCACCTCATTGAAGATTTTTTACATCAAATAAATCTTGGAAAAAATTTAAATGAAATAAAAAATGAAATGAAGATTTGTAATGGGGTTGAGCTAATAAAATTTAATGAATTTTGGTCTGAATATTTTTGCGATAAATATCCTTGGGAAAGATAATTTATAACAATCCGGCTTTTTGGAGGAGGAGCAAATCTTCTGTTGATAACTTTTCTCCTTTTTTGAATCTCTGGTAAATTTCGTCTGCCTTCTTTAACAATATATCTTTCTCCTTCTCTATTTCTTTTTTCTTTTCCTTCTCTTTTAACTCTTTCATTTTTTCTTCAATTTCTCTTATTTGCTTGATATATGAAACAAAATCTCTGTGAGCCTTATCTGCATTCAATTTGTTCATAATATATTCTCTTTCTATCTTTTTAAGCTCCTTTCTTAACTGGCTGGCTTTTTTAAAACATTCAATCATTTCAAAATGTTCTTTCTGTGCCCTTTCTGCAAGCTCCTTTACCCTCTTATGCTCTTTATCACTTTTTTCTTTCAACTCTTTTTCCATTTCAACATATTTTCTTAACTCTTCATTACTCTCAATTATTTTTTCTCTTTCCCTAATTTCTTTATTAATTTTCGCTAAAAGCTCTATTATTTCTTCTTCTTCTCTCTTACTCAACTGCTGTGTCATCTGTTTAAATTCTAATGCATCTCTTTTTCTCTTTAAACTTTCTAAAGAAGGTCCTTTTGGAAGATATTTCTTCTTTAATTCATTCAATTTCTTTTTTACTTCCTCATATTCTTTATTTAACTCTCCTCTTCTTATCTTAGCTTCTGCCACCTGTTTATTTATTTCATCTCTCCTTTCCCTATGCATTATTCCTTCTTTTCTATATCTCTCTATTTGTTCTATAAGCTCTTTCTTTTTCTTTTTTAATTCGCCTGTAAGCCTATTTAATCTCTCCCTTAGTTCTTTTGCCTCATATAACTTCTTCTTAAGCTCTTTCTTTTGCTCTTCCAAGCTCGCTAAATTTTCCATCTTAAAATTAAAATGAGATTTTTATTAAAAAATTTCGCTAAAAATTAGAAAAATGGAAAAAGAATCAACGCAATTAAAGAAATTCCTTTATCTCTCCAATGATTTCTTTTAACTTAGGGACATCAAACCATTCTCTTCCTGTAATTTCATTGCAACAAGCCTGATAAAGCCATGAAAGGAGCTTTTCAAGCTTTGTTGGCAAAGGCGGAGGCGAAGAAACATTTTTTTTCCAATTCAATTTATCCCTTTTCTTTGCCTCCTCTATTTTCTCATACCATTCTGTTTTTCTATAGAAAATTCTTGCAATTTCTTTACTCACTGGAACATTATCAATTTTGAATCTGCACTCATCTGGCGTGCCAAGAACATCAACAAAAATTATTTGTCTTTTTTCATCAAAACCAAACTCAACTTTTCCATCTTCATTCTCCAATCCAGCTTTGCTTATTTCTTTGCTTATAAGTTTATTTGCTTCCATAGTTAAATTTTTCATTTCCTCCGCTTCTTCTTCATTTAATCCAGCAATCTCTTTTGCTTCATTCCATGATATGTATCTGTCTATCTCTTCCAATTTTGTAGATACATCTAAAATCGGTTTTTCCAACTTTTCTCCTGGCTGGGGCATTCTGCTTAATCCTAAATCATCTAAAGATATGCTTCCTTCCTTTAACCTTCTAAAAACACTTGAGCCAGCTGGAAGAGCATTTCTGTAAATTATTTCAAGAGGAATTAAAAAATTGCTTTTCTCCTTTTTATAGATGGAGTAATCATAATTTCCATTTTTTAGCTGTGGCTTTAATACTCTTAATAGTTTGAATTGCATTACATTTACAGCCTCATTTAATTCATCGAGTCTTTTTACTTTCCCATTTTCAACTAAGCCAATATAATGTGTTTTTATGCCCCTCTCTTCTAATTTTTCAAAAAAATACGCGCCAATAATGCAAAGTGCTTTTCCCTTATCCTTTATATGATTTGGCATTTCTCCCCAATCAAAAACTGAGTATCTATCAGAAAAAACAAATTGAGCTATACCTGCCTCATTTTCCTTTGCTTCTTTTATTATAACTAAATCTTTAACGCTCCCCATCGCCTCAAAATGTCTGATTCTTTTATAATTTTTTGCTCTATTCTTTGAATTGCCAAAATGAAATGAGATGGTTACCATGGTTTCCTCCCATGCAATAAACCAATACAACCATTTCTTTCATTTTTCGAAAAAAAACCATTTTTCTCAAACGCCCAAAAATAAATGAACGGATTGTTGCTATGGCAAATCTCTACATTCAATAGCCAATAGCACTATTTTTCTTTCAAAATTGATAATGTTATTCTTCTCTTTCCAAGCTTTTTATATAAATTCTGTAATTTTCTTTTTCTTCAAAAAATTCTTTCAATTTTTCTATCAGATGAGCTGGCAAAACTTTATTTTTAATATCTTCCGCAAGTTTCCAAGTATCTAGTCTTACATATTTTTCATATAATCCTTCTTTTTTCAATAATCCCTCAATTTTTGATTTTTTATTGAAGTACAGGTTTCTACTCTTTTTAATAGTTATTGCTTTCTCTGCCCCATAAATGCATTGTAAGTTGTTTTTCTTAGCATATTCTATCAATTTATTTTTTAAATCTTCTTGTATAGCTTTCAATTCTTCAATTTTAGCAACTACTTGCCAGTATTCATTAACAAGCTTATATCCTTCCTCTTCTCCTACTTCTTCAGCTTTCATTTCTTCCAGCATATACTCATGTCTAAAAAGAGGACAAATTGGTTGATACTCGCAATATGGACATAAAGATGATTCTTTTGGCGGAAATTCATTATTTTCCATTGCTATTTCTATTTTCTCTATTCTCTTTAGAATTTCTCTTCTGACTCCTTCATAACTTCTCTTTTTTAATCTAACTTCTTTATTAAACGCCAAAAAATGCCATACCAACTCAATTTCCTTTATATCATATAAATAATCTAAAGCTAAAGCATACAGAGCAAGTTGGCAGTCATTTTCTATTTCTTTTTTTGTAGGAAGGTAGAGAGAGGTTTTATAATCATGCACTTCATAAACTCCGTTTACTTCATTTATTCTATCAATAATGCCAGAAACCCAATGCTTTTCATCTAAAGGAAAGAATACTCTTTTTTCAAGGGCTATTATTCTTCCGTCATCAAATGGCTTATATGTATTATAGTAATCTATCAAGTATCTTTCTCCCATTTTTCTGTAATTTTCAATGCTATATTCTTCCTTAGCTACAAATATTAAACTACTCATTTCTTTCTCCCATCTTTCATTATAAAAATTTAAAAGCTCTGTTAAAGAGCAAACTTTTTCATAAAGCTTATCCCTATAAAGTTTTTCTAATGCCTCATGCACTCTATTCCCCATGAATGCTTCAATATTTCTTCTTATTGGCTCTATTTTGTCTATATATGCATACTTAAATTTAAGGGGGCAATTTTCAAAAGATGAAATTGCTGAATATGAATAAATCATTGTCAATAATAATGTTTTATTTAATTAAATGTTGGCGGTGATTTTTGATGCTTTTAAATCTTTTGTTTCGATGCTTGTATAAATGAAAAAATAGTTGCCATAACAACATTGCATAAAGAGATGTATGCAACATCTTATTTATTATTTCCGACGAAACCATCGCTATTATATATGAAAGGATACGCTATAAAAACAATCCATTTCATTATTAATTTTCAAAATCCCGTTTATCAATGAAAGAATCAATTGTATTGGCTTATTGCACAGAAAATCTATTTTATTAATTTAATTGCATGAAGGAATTTACCACAACAACATCTTCATTTCATTAAAATGAAAGAATTGGTTACCATTTATTGTTGTATGGATAAAAATTGCTATGACAACATTACAATTCATTTAACGAATCTTATTTTTTGGATACCACCTGCAATCCTTTTTATCCATTGGACAAATATGCTTTGTTTTACAGGGGGGACCAGCTTTTTCAAAAATAACTGGAGCAACTTGTCTCACAAGCTTTAGCATTTTCCATGCAAGCTTTCTTATTTCCCATTGAGCATGTAAACAACAACGTAATTCAAAAAAATTGAGTAAACTTCTTGCATTCATTGAAACAACTATTTTACTACAGGTGGCGTTAGGCAAGATATAACGGGCATCTTCTACTGGCAATTCTTTTTTCATTTCATTATAAAATTCCCAAATCTTTTTCATCATTTCATGGTATTTTTCCTTAAATTTACTTTTCTCAATACTTGGAGGTGTAATGTATTCCATGTCCATCTCCACGTATCTTTGGCTTTGCTGAGAGTAAGAAGCTATTCTATGCCTAACTAACTGATGAGTCAAAGCTCTTGATACACCAGAAATGGCAAAAGTAAAATAAGCATGCTCAACAACACTCGTATGCCCCATATCAATAACCTTCCTTAAAACTTTTTTTAAAGTTTCTTCATTCTCCTCCTTTAGCTTTTTAAAATCGCTCTTTGAATGGGTTAGCATTGCTGCAACAGCTGCAATTATATCTGGATCTGGCGAGTGAGCAATTAATTCTACTTTCATTATTCCCTCTCTTCTATAAGCTGTATAATTTTCTCTGGCTCATTTATTTTTAGCAATTCTTCCCTACAAATAACAGGAACTCCTTCAATATTTCTCTTCCTGCAATAATCCATAAAAATAACAGACTTCTTCTCAGCAACTCTAGCTAAATTTGATATTATTTTAGCTTTCTCAATAATCCTCCTTTCCTTTACGCCAACAATAAATTTTTCATCTAAAATCTGGCTAACTGCATGGAAAGGGCTCCTCAATGTAGGATATATAAATGCCCCAATCTCCTCGAGTATTTTCAAAATTTCATCCTTTATCTCTCTTTTTATCTCCACTACTTCTTTGCTTATCTCTTCCCATAAATCAACTGGCTTAATAAAATCTGCCCCCAAATAATCTGCAATTTTTGTAGCAACTTCTATGCTTGGTCTCTCTCCTCTTTCATACATTCTAATGGTTCTCCTTGATACTCCAGCAATCCTTGCAAGCTGTCCTATTGATATTCCTTTTTCTATCCTTATTCTCTTCAAAGTATCTCCATCAATATTCACATAAAGTCCGCCTGGCGCGGCGCATATGAAAGGCAGTATGCCGTGCAGGTAATTTTCGAGGGTTGTGTAGGTAATTATTGGTACGCCATGGCGGAAATAAACAACATCATCTTCAAGCTGAGATGAGCATGTTTTGCTTCCAATAACAATAGGCACTCCTTCTAAGAATTTTGCCAATGATAACAACTCATTTGCAACTTCTTCATTTAATGCATCTATATTACTCAAAATCTTAACAATGAGTAATAGATTATCCTTCCTTGCAATAAAGTCAAAGCTACTTGGACGGAATTTGCATATCTGGCTACAATAGAATCCCGCTTTAAGTAGCAGATTTCTTGTCATCTCTAGTAGTTCTTCTCTTTTCATCAAAAACCATATACTACTTCCTTATATAAAAATTTAATGTGGATTGGAATAGATGACACTGATTCATTAAAGGGAGGTTGCACAACATATGTAGCTACTGAAATAATAGCTGAGATGCCATATGATTTAATAAAGTTTCCTAGGCTAGTTAGACTTAACCCCAATATTCCATGGAAAACGAGGGGAAATGGAGCTATTGCATTATGCATAGGTATAGGAGGAGGAAAAAGGAAAAAAATAGGAGAAATAGATGGAAAGCCAGTTTATCTTTATTCTTACAAGAAGGAAGAAGCAGATTTAAAAGAAGTTAAAAAAATTGTTATGGAAGTCATAGAAAAAAATTATATGGAGGAAGCAGACCCTGCTTTTGTAATTAGCAAGAAAAAGCTTCCTTATTGGATTTACAAAAAGGCTGTAAAAGGTATAGTAGAAAAAGAAGAAGTAGAAAAAGAGTTGAAAGAAGCATATTATCATTACTATAAGCAAGGAAGAGGAATCATTGGCGCATCAGCAGCAATTGCATGGAAGCCAAAAGACAAAACATATGAGCTTTTGACATATGGAGAAGAAAAATGGATTGATAAAGAAAGCGTTATTAAAATGGATAAAACATGTAAATCTACTTTCAACAATTATGATTATGAAAATGATTACATTGCAATCTTACCAAAGGCAAATTCTCCTGTTTTTTATGGAATAAGAGGGGATGATTGGAAGGAATTAATTAAAGCTAAGAAAATGCTTAAAGCATCTAAGGAAGAAAGATGGCTAATATTTGAAACAAATCAAGCTACTGATGAACATTTACAAAAGAAAAAAATCAAAGACATTAAACCATATGAATCTGTAATTGTGAAAGGTATTGTTAAAAAGGAACCAAAAGATATTCCAGGAGGACATGTTGTATTTTCCATATATGATGGAAATGAAATAGATTGCACAGCTTATGAGCCAACAAAACAATTCCGTAATATAATAAGGCAATTAAGGCAAGGAGATGAAGTTGTTGTCTATGGTGGGGTAAGAGAAAAACCTTTTACTATAAATCTGGAAAAAATCGAAATAAAAAAACTTGCAGATGTTTATGAAAAAGTGGAGAACCCAATATGTAAAAAATGCGGAAAACACATGAAATCTATAGGAAAAGGAAAAGGTTATCGTTGCATAAATTGCGGAATAAAAGCTAAAGAGGCGGAGGCAAAATATGTTAAAGTTGAAAGAAAAATAAAACCAGGGTTTTATGAAGTTCCTGTTATTGCTATGCGCCATTTGACAAAGCCATTAAAAAGAATGGGGATTATAAAAAATTAATAATAACGGTTGTTGTTTATATTACAGCATAATTCAATTTACAGTCTTAATTAACAGTAGAAATTATAGCAACATCATTTTTTTGGGGCTTGTTGAATAAAAGATTGAATTGGTTACCATTGACTCTATCATCACATGAGAGATATGCCATAACAACTTTTCATTTTTCAACAATGCATATTTTTTCATCTAAAACGGGTTTGTTGAACAAATAGAAGAAATGGAAACGCTTTCCTTCTAATGCCTCAAAGGAAAGCGTTGAAAAATGGATTACTGCATTTGTAGTTATTTACAATCTGGAGGTAAGAATTTCTTGACAGTCCCGACCCATCTCTAAAACAAAAATTTTAATAATGCAATGCATTTCAATACCAATGAAACCCTTGGAAGTCATTCATTCAAGTTTAGAAAAAAGAGTCCTTGTTGAATTAAAGGGAGGAAGAGAGTATAGAGGCATATTAGAAGGATATGACCATCCTCATCTCAATTTAATATTAAGGAATGCTGAAGAAATAGTTAATGGGGAGAAGACAAGAGAGTTAGAAAGGGTTATTGTTAGAGGAGATAATATAGTTTATATATTGCCGTGATAAAATGAGTAAGGGAACACCATCAAAGGAAGGAGGAGGAAAAACTCACATTGTTTGTAGGAGATGCGGGAAGCATTCTTATAATGTAAGGAAGAAATACTGCGCTTCTTGCGGTTTTGGGCGCTCCAAACGACTCCGCAAATACAGCTGGAAAAAATGAATGAATGTTGCGGAGTTGTAGCGGTTGCTTCTCGCAATAAAGTAGCGGAGAATATATACATTGCTTTGATGGCTTTACAGCATAGGGGGCAGGAAGCAGCAGGGATGGCAATTTTTAATAAAAAAATTGAAAATTTTAAGGGCTTAGGTTTAGTTGATGAAGCTTTTAAAAGGATAAATTTGCAAGAAATAAATGGTAATGTTGGCATAGGACATGTTTATTATTCCATTAAAATTTCTTCTCCAGAGAATGCTCAGCCCACTTTACTTCAAACACCTGTTGGTGAAATAGCAATAGCTCATAATGGAATTATTACAAATTGGAAAAAATTGAAAGAGGAGTTAATGGAAGAGGGACATAGCTTTTTATATGGTAATGAGGAAGAAGTTGTTGGCTACTTACTGGCAAAATATTTGGAAGATAAAAGCATTGAAAAAGCTGTAAAAAGCTTAATGAAAAAGATTGAAGGTTCATATTCATTTACATTAATGCTCAATGACAGAGTTTTTGGGTTAAGAGACCCTTTAGGTATTAAGCCACTTTGCTTAGGAGAGATTGAAAATGGTTATATTATTGCTTCGGAATCAGTTGCTATTGATGCTTTGGGAGGGAAATTTATAAGAGATGTTATGCCTGGGGAGCTTATAGAAATAACTCCAGATGGCTATAAAAGCTACAAACTTGTAAATGAAAAGCATAAAGCTCATTGCTTCTTTGAATATGTATATTTTGCAAGAGCAGATTCAGTTATTGACGGAATAGATGTTTATAAAACAAGAGAAAGGCTTGGAGAAATTTTGGCAGAGGAGCACCCAGTTGATGCAGATTATGTAGTTCCTATTCCTGACTCAGGCAGAGCACATGCATATGGATATTCAAAAGCATCTGGCATACCATTGGCTGAAGGGCTAATGAAAAATCGATATATTGCAAGAACATTCATTTTGCCGACACAGCAAATAAGAGAAAAGCTTGTGCAAATGAAATTGAATCCAGTAAAGAGTATAATCAATGGTAAGAAAATAGTCTTAGTGGATGATTCCATTGTAAGAGGGACAACGATAAAGAAAATCATTGCTTTGCTTAGAAGACATGGAGCCAAAGAAGTGCATGTTAGAATTGGTTCTCCTCCAATCATAGCCCCATGTTATTTTGGAATAGATATGACAACAAGAGAACAACTTATTGCCAGCAACAAAACCATTGAAGAGATAAGGAAGGAAATTAATGCAGATTCCTTAGGCTATATTTCAATAGATGGTTTAATAAAAGCTATAGGTATAGAAAAAAATAATTTGTGTTTAGGATGTGTTACTGGAGAATATCCTGTGAAAATAGAAGGAGAAAAATATAGATTTCAGGAAAGGTTGGAAAAATGGCAGGAAGGAAAATAATTATTGCTGTTATATTCCTCATAATTGCTTCTTCGCTGCTTCTTTTTACATACCACGGAAAAAAGGAGGGGAAAGAAATTAAAGTAGAAATGGAAATTACACCAAAACAAATCTCTCTTTATGAAAGCGAATCTACACAAATTATACTTAAATTATATGTAAATGATATGCCACATGTGGCAAGGATAAATTGGAGTATTGAAAGCCATGGTGATACTGGCAAACTAATATTTGAAAACGAATCAATGACAAATAAAGATGGTGTATTGTTTGCAAAATATTTTGCCCCAAATGATGTTGATGAAATGAATTATAGTATTAAAATAATTGCAAAAGTTAAAATAAGCGGCAAGGAATATGAGGCAATTTGTAATATAACAATACATCCGAAATTGTATCAAACTGCACTGAAAATAGAAAGCAACAAAAAGGAGATGATTGCAGGAGAAACTTGCTTTTTGAAAGCATATCTCTTTGTAAATGTTGGTTCTTGGGTACCATTAGCAAACAAAACAATTGAATGGAAATTTATTGTAGGAAATGATACCATAATTAAGAAAACAAAAACAAATGCTCAAGGAATTGCAAAAATTCCATTCTTTTATTCAAATGCTTTGGAAAATATAACTGCTATAATTGAAGCAAATTTCCCGAGGAATTTATCTGGAGATATAGACTATGACGGAAGCAAAGCAAACTTGACTCTAAAAATTATTCCAGAGAAGCCAGGAGATTTTCCTGTAGTCCTCATCCATGGATGGGTAGGTAGCATAAGTGATGCATTACTTAATTTTACTTGGTATAATTTGACTCAAAAGCTAATTGCCAATGGATTCAAGGTTTTAGATTTTGATATTACTAAGCCTGGCATTCAATGGCTTACCTATGAACCAAATTGGGGAGAGCATCATATTCCTTGGATTGCTGCAAAAGTATGTGATAAAATCAAGGAAGCATTAATTTTAAATGGCTATCCACCAAATCAAACTATAGACATAGTTGCCCATAGCATGGGCGGACTTGTGGCGAGATTTATGGCAGAGCATTATATGGCGGATGTCGATTATTGGAATGACAATTGGAATGGCACTGGCTATCCATGGTATGGAGATGGTGACCCAGACATAACTATAGGACCATACCAAATAGATGATTTAATTGTAGTAGGCACTCCTTGCCATGGCGTCCCCCCCAATATAAATGAAACTTTGTTAAAGACCATAATAAAATATGCATTTTTCCCATGGTGGATGGCTCAAGTTCCAGATATGATTTATAATTCTCCTTTCTTGCAAGCAATGGGCTACAAAACAATAGATTTAATTGATTATTATGCTGTTGGAGGAGATATTGGAATAGGAGAAGAAGTAGATTTTGATGGAGATGGCATTCCTCATAGAAGCGATGGCTTATGCCCAACAGAAAGCCCCTATTTAGAAGGGAGACCTTTATTCATTTTAGTAGGAGCAGCCTGGCCTGCTGGTGAGGAAGATCATCTTTCCCTTATAGGAATAAATGATACAGTGCACCAGTACATTATGAAGCATTTAATAAATTGAGTCAAAAGAGTTGCTACCTATTTCTTTACCTGATGGAGCGCCAAATTTAACACTTTTATTATTATTCTATCTCCAACATTTGCATTTATACCTCCATAATACGCAACTGCATCTATTGCATAGCCATATAGTAAGGAAGTTTTGCCAGAGAAAGTAAAGGAATAAGGAGCATCATAGTCAATATATAATGGCTCTGTCGCATATTCTTTAGAATAAGCATAAAATTCTACTCTATCAACGCTTCCTTCAGTCATAACCTCTACAGTTATTTTTCCTATAACCAATGTTTTTCCTATAAAGAAAACTTCTCTGTCAAATACATATAAATAACCTTCCTTTGGCTTTGTAATTTTTATCATAGGCGGAGCGTAGTCAGAGCATTTTATAAGTAAAACATCTCCATTTTTTATAGAGCGGGTATCTGCAAGGATGTAGTAGCTATTGTTTTTCACTATTAAATCATGCGCTATTTCTTCTAGTCTCCATCCATATGTCCTATTCCATATTTCATTTCCTTGGCTATCTAATTTAATAAGCCAAGCATCAAATGAACCAGCTCCATATGTGTCTGTTCTACCAGCAATTATATAGCCATCCTCAATTTCTTTTATCACACTAAAAACATCCCATCCATCTCCACCGTATATTTTTGTCCATTGCTGGTTTCCATTTTTATCGAGTTTCATAATGAAAGCATCCTGATATTTTCCATAAGACATTGTATCTCCCACAACAATATAACCATCTTCTACTGCCAAAATATCATTTATTGTATCTACATCTCCCCCGCCATATGTTTTATTCCATATTTCATTTCCTTGGCTATCTAATTTAATAAGCCAAGCATCCCATGATATTGATGTGTATGAGGAAGTGTATCCTCCAATAAGAAGCTCCTTCCCATCCTTTTCAATACACGTTGCCCAGTCTGATTCTTCTCCGCCAAAAATTTTATTCCAAATTACATTTCCCTCTTTATCTATTTTAAAAACGCAAATATCCCAGTTAAGTTGTTCTCCAAAAGAATTTGTTACACCAACAATTATATAACCATCCTCCACAACCACTCCATCTATCCCATATTCCTTCCCTTCCCATCCATATCTCTTATTCCATATTTCATTTCCTTCCTTATCTACTTTAACAAGCCAAATATCGCTTTCCCCATTTCCATATGAAAAGGTATAGCCAATGATAACATAGCCATTGTTATCTTTTAAAATAGAATGTGCAACATCTTCATTGCCACCGCCATATCTTTTTTCCCATTGCTTAATGCCATCTTCATTTACTTTAAAAAGCAAAATGTCAAAAGAAATGCCATAACTCATAGTAGAGGATGCTATTATAAAGCCATTCTCATCATAAATAAATTTTCCTACAATTTCAAGCTTATTTCCCCCATAAGTTTTATACCATTCTCCATTACTTAAAATAAAAGCAGGGGAAATGAGTAACAATGCAACAAGCCATTTCATGACAGTAATTTTTCATCATTAAAAATAATTTCTGAAAGTCATGGATTTGTCAAAAATTAATGAAATGATAATGTGTCATAGTAAGTTCTCTTCCATACAATACATGACACCATTTTTTAGTTGTTCAACAAATCTCGCTAAAATAGTATAAAAAGGGAAAAAGAGATTACCTTTTTCTTTTGTAAGCAAAGACTACTGCTATTGCTACAGCAAATGCTATCAATTCAAAGCCAGGTGTCTTCTTTTTACCTTCACTTCCTGTTTCACTTCCTGTTGATATTGTTTTTGTGTAGCTTACGCCATTTGATAGCATTTTTGGCACTGTATCATAATAAGCCTGATTCCATTTTGTTTCTTCCTTATCTTTATATGCTCTCGCATATACTCTGACTTTTTTAACATCTTTTCTCTCCGCCCATTCATATTCCTTATATTGTGTTACTGGATATTTTGCATCTAATTCGAATTTCCATTTATTCCAGTTTCCTTCTGTTGAATTGAAAAAGAATTTTCTCAGCTCCACTCCATAACCAGAGTAAGGTGGCACATTAATTGGTCCTTTCATCCAATCTGTCCAGTCATATGTTCCATCCGTATAATAAGTTACATATGTCAATGATACATGGTCAACACCATTTGTTGTTCCTTCAACGAGCAAATAAACTTCCCAGCTCTGCCCATTATCCACCTTCTTTATATCATAAACAATCTTTGTTATCTTGACTTCTATACTCTTATCTGTTGGCTGTTCTTTAGTTGGATCATTTGTTTTTGTTGTATCACTCCCTCCATTTCCTTCATTATTCCCTCCATAATAACCTTCATAAACAAAATCTTGATTCATTCCGTTGCTTGCCATAGCCATTAAACTGAAACTCTGCCAACTTGAGAATAAGCTGTATGGCACATGTATTTTAAGTGTATTGCCATCTATGGAATATTTTATATTATATTCTGCAGAAGTTTCTGATTGATAATATGCAATCCCGCTAGCAAATGCTACTATTACAGTAGAAGTTCCTGATTGAGCTGTAAATGAATATGAATAGCTCCCTATTTTCCTAATTTTTCCATTTACCTGCATACAGAAAACAAGGTCATCTCCGCTCTTTTCCGTCCACACTTTAACTATATCTATGTCGGCATCTTGGACATCTCCTTTACCGTCATTTATTGTTTTCTCAAAATCAACTGCTAATGCTGGCAATGCCAACAACAACGTAATAAATATTGCTACCTTCTTCATGCACCCCTCATTTTTTTATAATATAAAACTTTTTCTATTATGCTAATTAATGCTGATTTTCACGTTCATTCCCCTTATTCTGGGGGAACATCTGAAAAAATTGATTTAAAGCTTTTTGCTGGAGGAGCGAAAAAGAAAGGATTGAATTTAATTGCAACTGGCGATTGTCTGCATCCAGTATGGCAAAAGGAAATTAAAAAATATGAGAAGAATGGCATAATAGAAATAAATGGCATTTATTTTGTGCTGAGTGTGGAAATAGAAGATAAAAATAGAGTGCACCATTTGCTTTTATTTCCAGATTTTTATTCTGCAAATGATTTTAAGGAAAAAATTGCAAAATATTCAAAAAATATTGATGAAGACGGTCGCCCTAAAGTATTACTAAATGGAGAACAAATTCTTGAATTTGCAAAAGAATCAAATGCTTTAATTGGACCAGCTCACGCCTTCACTCCATGGACTTCATTATATGCTTATTTTGATTCTGTTCTTAGCTACTATGGCAAAAAGCCAGATTTTATTGAACTTGGGTTAAGTGCAGATAGCAATTATGCTGACAGGATAAAAGAATTGCATAGCATTACTTTCCTAACAAATTCTGATGCACATTCTCACTTGCCAAATAGATTAGGAAGAGAATTCAATAGGCTTGAAGTAGGGGAAATTTCATGGGATGAAATAAGAAAGGCAATTTTAAATCATAAAATAAGCTTAAATGTTGGTTTTCCACCAGAAAAAGGAAAATACAATAGGACAGCATGCGCCTCATGCCATAGACAGTTTAAAAAGGAAGTTGCGGAAGAAATGAATTGGACTTGTTATTGTGGAGGAGTAATTAAAAAGGGGGTAAAAGATAGAATAGATGAACTTGCAGATTTTAGCCAACCAGTTCATCCAAAGCATCGCCCACCATACCTTCATTTAATTCCTTTAGCAGAGATAATTGAAGAAGCTTTGAGAATAAGGGCTAAATATAGCATTAGAAAAAAATGGGAGGAAATTACAAAATTAGGCAACGAAATTCAGATTTTATTGGATATTGATATAGAAAAGCTTAGAAAATTTGTCCCACCAGCCATTTTAAATGCAATAAAAGCTTTTAGAGAAGGGAAAATTAAAATTATACCAGGCGGTGGGGGCAAATATGGGGAGATAGTGATAGAATGATGTGTGGAATAGATGAAGCTGGAAGAGGTCCCGTAATAGGACCAATGGTTGTAGCTGGAGTATGGCTGGAAGAAAAAGATGAGTGGAAGCTTTTGGAAGCTAAAGTAAGAGATTCAAAAAAGCTCATAAAGCAGAGGAGGGAAAGGTTGGCAGAGTATATAAGAGAAAATTTTTATCATGAGATAATTGTTGTAAAGCCTGAAGATATTGATGTCCTTCGCCGAACAATGACAATGAATAAATTTGAAGCATATGTTTTTGCGAAAATTGCCAACAAAAAGAGGGCAGATGTTTACTATATTGATGCTGCAAGTAATAATGAGGAGGAATTCAAAAAAATAATCAGTAGTTTAGTTGAGTATGATTGTCATATAGTGTGTGAGCATGGTGCAGATGATAAATATGCAGTTGTATCTGCTGCTTCAATTATTGCAAAGGTAGAAAGAGATAGGCAGATAGAAAAAATTGCTCAAGAGCTGGAAGCAAAACTTGGGATGCCATTAGGAAGCGGATATCCAAGCGATGAAAGAACAATCAACTTTATAAAGGAATGGATAAAAAAATTTGGCGAATTACCTCCATATATAAGAAAAAGCTGGAAAACAGTTAAAAATATAGAAAATGAAATGAAGCAAGGCAAACTATTCTAATTTATAGCTTTGTTTTTCCTCATTCCATTTTAATCTATATATTAGCTCCTCAAATCTCCCATTTAACCATTCTTTTATGAATTTGTGAGGCATAGGATGCCAGTATTTTTCCATATGCTCCAATGTTACCTCTTTTCTTTTCCTTGCTTCTTCATATACCATTGCTGCAACCTTTTCAACTCCATTGAGCTTTATGCCACAACAATTTATTGTATCACTTAAATAATATGGCACTTTATCTCCATCCGAACATATGCTAAATTTCAGCCCATAATTGTTGGCAAGCTCCTTCAATTTTTCATAAGCTTTTAATTTCTTATGCAAATTATATCTGTAATAATATCCTTTCTTTACATAGTCTCCAAGCTCTAATATTTTAACGATTTCTTCTCTTGCCCTCAAAAATTCAACTATTACATGTTTTGTATAATCTGCTATTCTTTCCATAATTTTTTCTGCTTCATTTAAATTAATGCTTGGAATTATAGGTGAAAATCTCGCTATGGTAATGAAACCGGCATTACTTAATTCCTCCATTGCTTTTAATCTTTGAGATGGAAATGGAGCATATGGTTCTAATTTCTTTGCAATCTCATCATTTAGAGTAGATATTGAAAATTGTATCACAGCAAGCTTTTCATTTAAAATGTCAATGTAATCTGCTACAAGTGGACTTTTTGTAATAATGATGTAAGGGTGGTTAAGCTCATTTAGTTCTTCTATCATTCTTTTTGTTATTTTTTCTTTTCTTTCTATTTCTTGAAAACAATCTGTTCTTGCTCCTAATCTTATTGGGATTTTCTTTTTAATAGCCATTCCAATAGGTGATTCTCTTTCCTTATATGATTTCATTATCTCTTTTAGATTTGTTATTTTAATTTTCCTTACTTTCTTTTTATAATTCTCTGCATAGCAATAAATACATTTATGAGGGCAACCAACATAACAATCCAATTGAAGAGGGAAAAAGCATGTAAGTAATTCATATCCAGTTTTTGGTAGCTTTAACATTTCATTTTTATGAAATATTCATGAATTCTTGTATCTTCTGTAAGCTCAGGATGAAAAGCTAAAGCTAAAATGTTGTTTTGTTGGACAGCAACAATATAATCATTAAGCTTTGCCAAAACATCTACGCTTTTCCCTACTTCTAAAATAGCTGGAGCTCTTATAAAAACAGCTTCAAATTCTCCAATATTTTTTATATTTAGTTTTATTTGGAAACTTTCTCTCTGCCTTCCAAATGCATTTCTTTTTACTTTCATATCTACTAAGCCAAGCAATTTAGTTTTTGTTTTAGCAGTTTGCTCATCTCCATGCTTTGCCAGTAAGATGCAACCAGCGCAAGTTCCCATAATTGGTTTTCCTTGCTTCGTTGCTTTTTTTATTTCATCAGCTATCGATTTTTTATGGATGAGTTTGCTTATAGTTGTGCTTTCTCCTCCTGGCAAAATAATTGCATCTGCTTTTGCCACCTCCTCCTTACTTATTGTTGCAAAAGCTTCTCCTTTTATTCCAAGCTTTTCTAAAGCTTTATTTGCTATAATAACATGCTCCTCTACATCTCCTTGCACTGCTATCACAGCAATTTTCATAAGCCCCTTATTTGCAAGCTTTCTTCAAGCTTTTCTATTTCCTTTCCTTTCATTGCCTCTCCTAATCCTTTAGAAGCATTCGCTATGATTTCTGCATCTCTCCAGTTTTCTACAGCTTCAACTATTGCCTTTGCAAAAGCCGGAGGATTTGAAGATTTGAATATGCCAGAGCCAACAAAAACTCCATCTGCCCCAAGATACATCATTAGGGCGGCGTCTGCAGGCGTTGCTATTCCGCCAGCTGCAAAATTTACAACTGGAAGGCGACCAAGCTTTTTAATTTCCTGCAGAACTTCATATAATCCTTTAACAATGTCATCAAAAGTATATTCTTCATAAATCAAGTCATCATCTCTTAACTTTATTCCCTCCTTTGATACATTTTCAGCCAGTCTTTTATAAGGCATTGCATAGTTTATAGCAAGTTCATGCAACTCATTTTCATCCATTTTTTTGACTTTCTCAATGGCATAATTCATCAAACGCATGTGCTTGACAGCTTCTACCACATTTCCAGTGCCAGCTTCTCCTTTTGTTCTTATCATTGCTGCTCCTTCCCATATACGGCGGCAAGCTTCGCCTAAGCTTCTTGCTCCGCATACAAAAGGAACAACAAACTTTCTTTTGTCAATATGGAAAAATGTGTCTGCAGGCGTAAGGACTTCGCTTTCATCAATCATGTCAACGCCTAAAGCTTCTAATGCGCGAGCTTCCATTATATGACCTATTCTACATTTTGCCATTACTGGTATCGTTACAGCATTCATTATTTCTTCAATTTTCTTTGGATCTGCCATTCTCGCAACTCCACCACTTGCCCTTATGTCAGCAGGCACTTTATGCAAAGCCATCACTGCAACAGCTCCTGCTTCCTCTGCTACTTTAGCTTGCTCAGCATTTGTTACATCCATTATAACGCCGCCTTTCTGCATCTTTGCAAATCCTCTTTTGATTAAATCTGTTCCTCGTCTCAAGTTTTCCATATCCATGTTTCTCAAATAAGGCATGTATATAAATTCTTTTATGCGGAATATTACAAAGATTTCATGTATGTTTTAATTTCCTTCATAAACTATATCTTGTAAATCTTCGTTGATAATTTCCAATAAATATTCAGCATTTACATCTCCGTATCTATGGATTTAAGAAGTTTCTAAATCTTGCCATTTTGGCAAGTTTCTCAGCTAATTCCTTAGATATTACATTGTTTTTCCCAAGAACTAGAAACATCTTGGAATATTCTTCAGCTCTTTCAAATCTCTTAGCAGAAATAATATGGTTTGCTATATCGATGCACGCTTCAACAATTTCAAAAAGTGAAAATTTTAAGGCTTGATAATCTCTATAATCCCTTTCTATTTCCTTTGCAGATTTTTCTTTATAATATTCTTCTATAAATTTTAGGTTTCTTTCGATGATGTCGAATTTTGCTTCAATAATATCCTTGTCAATCATATTTTTAACCTCATTTTATCATATTCTTCAAAATATGGCTTAAAATCTATATACTTCTTTGTAACAGTTGTTTCGAATAAGATCCTTGCTTTTTCATCCCTAGAAAAAATGAGTTTTCCATATCTGAGGACTTGGTTCAAAAATCTTAATGATTTTCCATTTAAAATCACTATTTCAACCCCTTTTAAATTTGTCTCCCTTTCTATTTCTTCAGCTAGCTCTATTTCATAAAAAGGTTTTATATTCTTTTTCTCATCAATATATATTCTATATCCACGTCACTATCCTTACCTGCTTCTCCTCTCGCCATAGAGCCGAATAAGTAAGCAAATAATATTTCCTCATGTTTATCAAATATTTTTTTCAATGTTTCCTCAATCATCCTTAATAAAAAACAGAATTAATATATAAATGAATTTTGAAAATTGAGACTTATTGTTTGTTGTGAAGCTCCAAATACCTGGAATCTTCCAAGCTTCTTTTGAATTGATTATTAACATCTATTAAAATATCCATCTGATTATCAACTTTTTACTGTTAAAATTTGCTGGTATTTTTAACACAATCAATCCATCATTTTTATCGCCATAAATTTTGGGAATAAAAAATTGAAGATTTTATTAAAAAATCAAAAAAATAGGAAGGAGGTAGGAGGCGAGGAGGCACACCCCCAATGAAAAAATGAGAATAAAAAATATAATATAAGAGGGAAGAGAACGGGGTTATGGGTTTATAGCAAGGAGGAGGTGAAGGTGGAGGCAGCAAAAGATATATTTATATACATGCATACAATATACTATTGTGGCAACTACAATAAGAATAAGTAAAAAATTATTGCAAGAATTGGAAAATTTGAAAAGAGAGAAAGACGCGAAATCTTATGAAGAGGTTATAAAAAAGCTCATTGAGGAATCCAAAAGATTGAAGAAAAGTCATTTTGGGAGTCTTCCAAAGCTGGAAGAATTTGAGAGGGAGGAAATTGACCGTTTTGATTGATTCATGGGCATGGATAGAATATTTTAAAGGAAGTAAAGCAGGAGAAAAAGTAAGAAAATATATAGAAGGAAAAGAAAAGGCAATAATTTCTGTTATAAACATTGCGGAAGTATATAGATGGATACTTCGTTTTTATGATGAGGAGATTGCAAAAGAAAAGATAAATGTGATGAAAGAAAGATGTTTTATTATTCCTGTTGATGAGGAGATTGCAATAATGGCTGCAAAAATAAGGCATGAAGAAAAGCTTGGGTTGGGTGATGCAATAATATATGCAACAGCAAAAAAGGAGGGAGCTATTCTTTTAACTGGAGACAATGATTTCAAAGACAAAGAAAATGTTATATTTATAGAAGAACGTTAGGATCCAAATAAAAACAACAAAAAATAGGAAGGAGGCGAGCGGGAAAGAGATATTGCAAAAAACAGGAGGACAGATGAAGATAAGAAAAAGTTATAAATCGTGGCATACTCTTCATTCATGCAACCACGAGAATTGGAAAATATGAAAAAAGACATTGAATACCTTAAAAGAGAGATAGAAAGACTGAGGACATTGTTCGAAGATGCTTTATTATCAGATGAGGAGAGGAAATTTGTTGAAGAAACACTTAAAAAAATAAAAAATGGCGATACCACAGACTTTGTAAGTTTAGATGAATTAGATGAATTTTAAAATAAGCATTCACAAAAATGCTGTTAAATTTTTATCAACTCTTGATAAAAACAACAGAAAAAGAATTATTAAGAAAATAAAAAATTTAGCAGATAATCCTTTTCCTAAAGATAGCATAAAAATAAAAGGAGAGAAGGAAAAATTGTACAGAATGAGGGTGGGCGATTACCGCGTTTTGTATTATGTAGATGAAAATTCTTTCACTATCTTTATTTTGAAAATTGATAAAAGGTCTAGAATCTATAAAAGATAAATAAAAATAAATATCCAAACAACAAAAATAGGGGGAGAGCGGAGACAACTCCTGTGAAGGCAATGACAGTAAAAAGATAATAAAGGGAGGAGAGGGCGGGGCTTATAGTTATTCAACGGTTATATCTTTGTCGTAGAGTATGCTATTACTTGGTATGTAGATTATCTTTACATGCCATACTCCTGTAGATGCTAGTGTTAGATGGCCTGAATCCTCCTTTATGGTAAACTCTTCTCCAACTGCAAAATAGCCATCGTCGATATCAGTTGTATCTGTTTCCAATCCATTTGTGCTATCTGCAAATTTAGTGTTTGCACTATCCCAAAGTAATGTATATTCGTTTCCGTTTGGATCAGTAACCAAAATTTTTATGTCTTCGCATTTAATTTTGTCGCCACCCATGTGATCAACTACCATTATATCGTCCTGTGCAGTGTCACTAAAGCTATTATCACCAGTATCATCTGTCACTTTTAGAGTTAAAGAAGGTGCTGTGCTTCCACCGCCACCCATTCCGCTAACCCATACGTATATTGTTGCTGCTAGTACCACTGTTATTGCCACCATAAGTATGATGGCAATTATTGGGCTTACGCCTGTCTTATCTTTTACCCATTTTCTTATTTTTTCTATCATGGTTTCACCAATTTTTATATACAGGCATAGTATATAAATATTTCGCAATTTGCAAGCATTTTGTTAGCAAAATAATTCATTCTTAATTTTATTTCTGTATTGCATAAAAATCTATCGAAATTTTTTGGCATAGAATGAAAAAGTTGTGGGTATAGGTTGTTAAGCTCACATATTTGGGAGATTTTAGGAATAATAATAACGGAAGGAGAACCTCTAGAAGCGAAAAATTTCTTGATTGTTTCTCCAATGTTACTCAAAAATTATTTATATTCTTTGGGCTATAACAATCGGCGATAAAAATGAAAGGGAAGTTGTTTAGCTTGCTGGTAATCTGTTTTTTAATAGCAAGTGCATCAGCAACTGTATTGATGCAAGAGAGAAAGACTGTTGAAATAAAACTTATAAAAAATGAGATAAAACCAATCATAAAAGAAAACGGAGAACATTTGATGGCAATCGAAGGTAAAAAAATTGAGGGCGCATTTGTAAGGATAGCAAATCCAGCCAATGTACCTGTAGCAAACATGCCAGAAACAGAATATCATCCAGCACTTGCAACATCTGGCTCTCTTTATTTTGCGAGCTATACATATTCTCCAAGTCTAATGGAACAAGATATCTATATGGCTTTATCTACAGATGGAGGAGAAACATTTACGCCAGTTGGCTACTGGAGCATTGAAGGTGTTGAAGATTATTCTACAGTTGATTATTGGGGAGGCAACACATTCTATGGATCATTTACACCGGATCCATCTACACCATATCAATATCTGATGGTTATACAAGACATTAATGATATAAACACATGGGCTCTCTATTATTGGGACTGGTCATCATACGGATGGTATGATTTCAGAGAGCCAGAAATAGCATGTTATAATAGCCAAAATACTTGGGAATATGGAGTTATTGCAACAATTGCATCAACAACATATGAAGGATATGAATGTGTTGAAGCTCCGCACATGTTCTTCGCATCTCCAGATGAGGAAGGCACAGGCTACATAAGCTGGTGGCCTGATTATAACAACTCTGCACACGCATCAGCATGCATAGATAAAGCTACTAACATGATTTATTGTGCTTATGATTGGCTCAATGAGACAGCAGGAAGTAGAAACATACTTGTTTGGGTAAGGAGCTTTGATGATCCATTGGCAGGAAGTGCCATGATTGAAATACCATCAGATTTCAATGCAATCTGTCCAACAATAGCTGCATATAATGATAATATATTGGTTGTCTGTCAAAGTGATGCAAATGGAAATCAGGATTTAGTTTGCTTCTATTCCAATGATGGAGGCAATACATGGGAAATGACAACAATAACATCAACACCAGAAGATGAACTTTATCCAGATATAAGTTTGAGTGGAGAAAAAGCGACAGTCATTTTCTTTAAGGATGGAAACCTATATTTCACCTACACCGAAGATTGGGGAGCAACCTGGAGTGAGCCAATTAAGGTAAATGATGCAGATGGTTCTGCAATGGCAGAATATAGAAATGCATATATAAAGGGCGCAGGAGCAGTATGGACAGATAATAGAAATGGAAATGCAGATATTTATTTTGATACTGTTGGAGCAGTTCCAATAATAAATGTTGAAAGCGTGCAGGGAGGATTTGGAGTAAAGGCAACAATAGCAAATGTTGGAACTGCAGATGCAAAAGATGTTGCATGGAGCATAGATTTGGAAGGCTTAGTATTCATAGGAAAGCATAAAGAGGGAGTTATTTCAAGTCTTCCAGCAGGACAATCAACAACAATAAGCTCTGGCTTGGTATTTGGCATTGGTCCAGTAACTGTGACTGTTACTGCTGGAGGTTCAACAGCAACAGCAGATGGCTTTATAGTAGGACCATTTGTTCTTGGTCTCTAACCTCCTTTTTTATTTTTTTTTACATTTTTTTACTTAGTAAATTTTTCTGCAAAAAGAATGAAACGCTATATTCATTATTCTGTTGGAAATTGGAAATCAAAATAATTATAATGTTGTTATAGCAAATTCTTGTGACAATACCAATGATAATCATTTCTTTCTTTTATTCAAACTTTTATTCAAATTTGTTTATGCTAATCCGATACAGTTTAATTTTATCTTTTGCAATTCTTTTTATATTCCTTGCTTTTTAAAATCATGGCTATATTGCAAGTTGCTTTAGATTTAATTAATGCACATCGTGCCATTCAAATTGCAAAGGAAGCAATAGAAGGGGGAGCTGACTGGCTGGAGGCTGGAACCCCTTTAATAAAAGCAGAAGGAATGGAAATAATCAGAAAGCTTAGAAAATTTGGAAAAAAGATAGTGGCAGATATGAAAACAATAGATGTTGGAGCTGTTGAAGCAGAGATGGCAGCAAAAGCTGGAGCAGATGTGATTTGTATTTTGGGCTTAGCAAGTGATTCAACAATAAAAGAAGTTGTTAAAGCAGCGAGAAGATATGGAATGGAAGTTATGGTTGATTTAATGGGCATTGAAGATGTTGAGGAGAGAGTAAAAAAATTGGAAGAAATGGGCATTGATTATATTTGCATTCATACATCAATAGATGAGCAGATGCTTGGAAAAAATCCTTTTGATTTATTGGAAAAAGTTGTTAAAATAACTAAGCTACCTGTTGCAATTGCAGGTGGAATAAATGCTGAAACAGCAAAAAAAGCAGTTGAAAGAGGAGCAAGCATTGTTATAGTTGGGGGAGCAATAATAAAAGCAGAAAATGTGAAGGAAGCAACAGAAATGATTAAAAAGGCAATGAAAGGAGCTAAGATAAAAACCGAGCTATTTAAAAAATATGGTGAAGAAGAGCTATGTGAAGCTTTTTCAAAAGTATCTACTTGCAACATATGCGATGCAATGCATAATAAAGGAGCTATGAGAGGAATAAAAGCAATTCTGGAAAATTGTCATATGGTTGGAAGAGCTCTTACAGTTAAGACAATGGATGGAGATTGGGCAAAAGCAGTGGAGGCAATAGATGAGGCAGAAAAAGGAGAAGTTATTGTAATTCAAGCTGGAGAAGGAAAACAGGCAGTATGGGGTGAGCTTGCTACGCTTAGCGCATATAAAAAAGGAATTGCAGGCGTTGTTATAGATGGAGCTATAAGAGATGTTCATATCATAAGGGAAATAGGATTACCAGTTTTTGCAAAAAATGTTGTTGCTGAAGCGGGAGAGCCAAAAGGATATGGAGAGATAGGTTGTGAGATAATTTGCGGGGGACAAGTTGTAAGGAAAGGTGACTGGATTATAGGAGATGATAATGGAGTTGTAGTGGTGCCAAAAGAAATTGCTCAAGAAATTGCAAATAGAGCAATAAATGTAATGGAAAAGGAGAATAGAGTAAGAGAAGAAATAAGACGAGGAAGTAGCTTAGGAAAAGTTTTAGACTTATATAAGTGGGAAGTTAAAAAATAGCGCCGGCGACCGGATTTGAACCGGTGACCGCCCGGTTAACAGCCGGGTGCTCTAACCGGACTGAGCTACGCCGGCACAATTGGAAATAGGAAAGTTATAAAAAAATTCTTCGCTTATGGATGTCTCCACCAACTAATAAGATTTGTTGAAGATTTTTACCCTTACTGATAAAACATTGATAAGATACAATATGAAACAAGGGGTGAATAATAGCATTTTTCCAGTTCTACTGATAGAAGAAAATAGTATAAACTCTTGCGATATTAAGTCCATGAAAATTGGATATCCAAATAATCCAAGGAAAGATGTTATGGATGAAATAAAATGGATTGGGGAGCATTTTGATTTCATTGATTTTTTCATGGAACCAGATAAAGCATATTATGATGTTATTGATTTAAATGCAATTAAGAAAGCATTAAAAGAATATGGATTGGATGTGGTTGGACATACTGCTTACTATTTGCCCTTTTCATCTCCAATAAAAGCTCTTCGTGAAACAGCAATAAAAGAAGCCTCAAAATGCTTCGATGCTTTTCATAAGCTTGATGCAGAGTACGTTACTGTGCATGCAAATTGGCCCCCTCCTTTATTCAATGCAAAAGAAGGCTTGGAAATGCAAATAGAAAGCTTAGCTTTGCTAATTGAAGAAGCAGAAAAATATGGAATAAAGTTAATGTATGAAAGTGGAATAGGAGAACTTGACAACTATACAAATGTAGCAAAAGTTTTGCAAGCATTGCCAAAGCTTTATTTTCATCTTGACATAGGGCATGCTTCATTGCATGGAAGAGATGTTTGTAAATTTATAAGAAAATTACATAACAGGCTTAAACATGTGCATCTACACGATAACTTTGGCAAGGAAGATTTGCATTTGCCTATTGGCATAGGAAAAATAAAATGGGAAGAAGTCATAAAAGAGCTAAAAAGATATTACAATGGAACAATAACTCTTGAAATTTTTGCCCCTCGTGACTACATTTTGCTGGCAAAGAAAAAATTTGAAGAAATGTGGAAATCATTGTAATTTACACCAAACACTTTTCAAATCTGAAGTAGCTATAAAGTCTAATGAACAAAGGATAAAAATTAAAAACCAGAATGATGAATGCAATTATTAAATAAGCTTGTAGTATGGAACCGAGAAAATTTAATACAAAATAAGAAAGAAATATCCCTGCAACAAATGATAACATTACTCCTATATTTCCCCACATGCTATTAATTGGAGTATGAAGAAGGAAAAGCCATTTTGTACTCATTAAACTTTTTGCAAAACATTCTTTATGAAATGGCTTCACCCAAAATAAATAGAGGGTAGTAACTAACTCATCTTTACTCTTTATTGGCATTCCACATTCATAGCATCTCATATGCGGGGGGTGGGATTCGAACCCACGAAGGCCTTCGCCACAGGGTCCTAAGCCCTGCGCCGTTACCACTTGGCTACCCCCGCTAGCATGCTAGCAGTTTTTTTGTTATTGGTAAAAAAGAGAAGTCCTTTATAATTTTAGCTTTATTGAGGCTATAGGTTCTTATCATTGGATTTAAGGTTATCCAGTCATTTTCCTTTAATTTTTGCATAATTTGTGTTTTGCATAGCTTGTAGCTTTCATAATTTGTATGCATTGAAATTGCAACAAATTCAAATTTTCTTGCTGCCAAAAAAATAACCTCATTGCATAGAAGTTGCTTCAATTCATCTTTTTCAAAATTTGGTGGATTGTGAGGGTTGAGACAAACATGATAAAAAGCTAAGATTTTGAATCCAAGTTTCTTAAAATCTGGAACAACAATTGTTTTAAAATAATCATTTTTCCTGAATTTTTTTCTAAGTCTTCCAACAGTATGTCTCGTTATTCCAAGCATTTCAGCAATGTCCTTAGAAGGCGATTCCGGATATTCAATTATTTTGCAAAAAACTCTTTTCTCTCTTTTTGTCATTTCCAGTTTTCTTGGCTTAAAAAAATCTTCCTTTTCAATGCTATCATCGTTAAATCCAAATAAAGTTGCCATAAGAGGAGCGAAATTAAAAAAGCGATAAATTTTGCTTATTTTAAAAGGGAAAATCACTTCTTTTGGATATTCCTTTTCAATTAGCCCTAGGCTCCCAAAAGTAGTTGTTCTTATATCATTTATATTTCCTATGCTCGTATAATCTTTTGCAAAGCTCATTGAAAATCCTTTATCTTCTTCGCCAATAGAAAGAAAAATTTCTTCAGCTGTCTCAATCCTTTCCTCAGTTATTTCCACTCTCTTTTCTAAGGGTATTACGGGATTAAAATTTGCATATATTATTGCTAATAACTCTGCTCCAAAATTTTGAAGCATTGGAACACAAAAAACTCTATAATATTCTTCCTCCCTTAATCTCTTTCTTATTGCTGCCACAGTTGACTGTTTTATTTTAAATTTTTCAGCTATCCTCCTATCATTATCATTTGGAAATTTTGTAATACCATACAATACCTTTTTTTCATAATTTGTTAAATCCACATAGATAAATGGCAATAAGAATAAAACTTTTTTGAATAAAATTACAAAAGAAAGAGATGCAATTCTTATCTTTTCATTCTGTTATTTCTCCTCTCTGTGTTATGTTTTTAATGACCCTCTCCACCCTTTTTATCGCTTCCATTGCTTTCATTATTTTATCCTTTCCATCCTCCTCTTCCATAGCAAGCTGAAGATAACCCTTTGCTATGCAAATTGGATTGAAAAAGTAATGTGCGGTTTTAAGCTTAAATTCCCTTTCTTGCTCCAAAGCCCTCTTCATTCTTTCCTGTGCTTCAATTTTTGCAATTCCTGCTGCAATCTCTTCCGCTATGCTTTTAAGTAACTTTTTCTTTTCATCTGTTAAAAGATTCTTTGAAGTATTTAAAACTTGCAAAACTCCATATACTTTATTCTCTGTTATTAAAGGAATTGAATAAAGTTCTTTAGCATCATACTTTTTATATATGTCCCAGTTGAATGAGAGAGGTTTATATCTTTTTATATCTTTGACATATCTTTCTTTCTTTTGAAGAAATGTTTTTACTGCTTCCCAAGGAGAATCTTCACTAATCTTATATTTTTTCATTACCCTTTCGACAAAATCTTCAGGATAACCATAATAGATGATGGGCTTTAAAACATGCTTTTCCCTATCATAAACGAAAATATTTGTATAATCAATTTCAATAATTTCCTTTATATTCTTCAAAATATTGTGGCATAGCTCTTTTATTGTATTGCTCCTATTAATGCTCATTCCGATAATGTAATGCAACTCTGACAATTTGCTAACTAATTCCTCAGCTTTTTTCCTTTCGGTTATGTCTCTTAAAATACCCAATACCCTCTTTCTTCCTAAAGGAACAGTTGAAGCTTCTACAAATCTTATTCTTCCGTCTTTTGTAATTATTCTAAACTCATATCTACCTTTTATTTCCTTACCTTTTTCCCTCGCCTCCTTTCTTTCTTCTATGAGCTTTCTGTCACCTGGATGAATGAGCTTCCAAAAGTTAAATTCTTCACTTAAAATTTCTTTCTTGCTATATCCTGTTAATTTTTCAAAAGCTGGATTAATATACTCAAATCCTTCTGGATTTATTGTATAGATTGCATCATCAGCGTTTTCAACTAAACTTCTAAAACGGGCTTCACTCTCCCTCAGTTTCTTTTCCATCTCTCTTAACTCAGTAATATCTTCAACTATACCAAGTAAAGCTTTATCTTCCCCATACTTTATGTTTGCAATCCGCAACAAAAGATATCTTCCTCCTCCTGTTTTAAGTTCAATTGTATGTGTGCCTTTATGCTCAAGAGTTTTTTCAAAAATACTAATAACTTTCTTTCTCTTCTCCCTTTTCTTCCATATATCAAAGAAAGCCTCAATTGGTATTCTGCCAGTCCTTTTCCATATATCATATAAATGCTTTGCATTCTCCTCCCTTTTCAGCATCTCCTCAGTCTTTTTATTTAGATAGATAACCTCTCTTCCATAAACAATAAAAACGCCCACCGGTGCATTTTCCGCCAACACCCTGTATTTTTCTTCGCTTTCTTCCAATGATTTCATGAGTCTTTTTCTTTCTGTAATATCCATTGCTACTACAACAACTTCATCTGGTTTTTTTGGATTGATTGGATATACCCTTAAATAGCAATCAAAAACACTTCCATCCTTTCTCTTCCATTTTGTTTCTATCTCTGCAATTTTTCCCTTCCTAACAGCCTTTTCAATTTCTTTTCCCACTCTTTCATATTCTTCATCACTCTCATATAAAATTCTAGCACTCTTTCCAAGCGTTTCTTCTGGTGTATATCCTGTCATTTTATACATTGCATCATTTGCCCACCCAAGAATACGATTTATAGTATAGCCAATACCAACTGGAGAAGCAGATAATATTGCTTTCATTAATTGTTTCTCCTCCTCCAAACTTTCTTGAATTTTAATAGAATGGATGGCAAATCCTATATCTTCGCAAACTTCTCTTAACAAATCCATTTCTTCTTTATCAAATTTCTCAGAGTGGAGAGCATAAAGAGAGATGCAAATTTCATTGGAAAAATATATACCAAAAACATATCCTCCATTAATTTTTTCAAAAATCTCTCTTTCCTTTTCTATCTTATCTCTATTTTTATTTATGAATTCCATTAATTTTTTGCATTTCTTTTTATCTCCTGCCATAAAAATTTTTTCTTCATGCACAATGCAAATACTTTCATATTTCCTGACTTTAACTAATATATCACAGGCTCTTTTCAAAATTCTTTCAATATTTTTCTCTTTTGTAATTAGCTGATTGATATTCCTTATTGCTTTTAATACATCATTTAGATGTTTTATTCTTCTTTCATATTCTTTAAGCTCTCTTATATCAACTAATATTGCAGTTGAAAATAATAGATTGCCATTTTCATCTTTAAAAGGGAGTACAGTCATCAATACTGGCACTTCATTTCCATATTTGTCTTTACGAACAGTTTCTATTCTAAGCCCTCCTTTTTTAATTGCTTCTTCAAATTGCCTCCTTTGCTTCTCCTTATCTATAGCAAAAATACTGAAATGTTTCCCTATTAATTCTTCAGCTTTCCATCCAAATATTTTTTCTGTAGCTTTATTGACATATATAATCCTGCCATTTCTATCCACACTTACAACTGCTTCATTTGCATTTTCAACTATCAAAGACAGCATTTCCTTTTTTTCTGTCACTATATTCACCATTGAGAGAATTAATTTATAATATTATTATTGTTCTATATATATTTTTGCATCTTGCATCTTGCATCACAGCCATTTCCTACTCCTATTAACAAATAAAACTGTTTTTCAAAAGATATTGGGTGGGAAATCAGGGGAAAATTGGATTCAATGCTTGCTTTTATTAAAATGCTAAAATTCATTAACATATTCATAAAAATGGAAGGTTTTTGCAAAAAATCTTTCCAAATTTACAAAAAAATTGCTATATTTTTTAATTTCGGGAAATATTTAAATAATGAAAAAGAATATTCAAAGGGGTAAAAATGAAATATTGGATAAAAGAAGAATTAAAGCCCCCTCATGGCAAAGTTTATATCATTAAAGATAGATGTAAAGGTTGCGGATTTTGCATAGAATTCTGCCCTCAGGGTGTTTTGCAAGAATCAGAAGAATTTAATGCTAAGGGTTATCATCCTCCAAAGCTTGTTGAGACAGATGAAAAGAAATGCATAGGATGTGGATTTTGCTCATTAGTTTGTCCAGAATTCGCCATTTATATAGAAAAAGAAGAGGAAGAAAAGAAGGAGGAGAAACATGCAGATAAAGTTCTATAGCGGGAATATTGCTTGTGCTGAAGGTGCATTGGCGGCAGGTTGCAGATTTTTTGCAGGTTATCCTATTACGCCATCTTCAGAAATAGCGGAGTATATGGCTTTAAGACTACCACAAGTTGGGGGAGTATTTATTCAAATGGAGGATGAGCTTGCTTCAATGGCAGCCATATTGGGAGCTTCTTGGGGAGGAGCAAAAGCAATGACAGCCACATCTGGCCCAGGATTTTCCTTAATGCAGGAAAATATTGGCTTAGGAGCAATGACAGAAACACCTTGTGTAGTTGTAAATGTTCAAAGAGCTGGTCCATCTACAGGTATGCCTACTCTAGTTGGACAGGCAGATGTAATGCAGGCGAGATGGGGAAGTCATGGTGATTATGAAATAATAGCTTTGTCTCCCTCTTCTCCACAAGAATGCTTTGATTTGACAATTAAAGCATTTAATGTAGCTGAAGAATATAGGGTGCCAGTCGTTGTTTTAATGGATGAAAGCGTTGGTCATATGTTTGAAAAAGTTGTTGTTCCTCCAAAAGAGAAGATAAAGATTGTTGAGAGAAAGAAACCAAAAGTTCCTCCAGAAGAATTTTTGCCTTATAAGGCAGATGATTTTGTTCCACCTATGGCTTGTGCTGGCGAGGGATATAAAGTTCATGTAACTGGACTTACTCACGATGAAAAAGGATATCCTCAAGCTACCTCTCCAGAAGTTCAGGAAAGGCTTGTAAGAAGGCTATGTGATAAAATAAGAAAAAATGAAAGAAAGCTTCGCGATATAGAAGAATTTATGATGGATGATGCAGAATATGCTTTAGTATCATTTGGAATTTCTGGCAGGAGTAGTAAGGCAGCAGTAAGGATGGCTAGGCAGAAAGGATATAAAGTTGGTTTAATCAGGCTACGCACCATATGGCCATTTCCAGATGAATATTTTGAAAAACTTGCTAATGAAATTAAGAAATTTATTGTTGTAGAAATAAACTATGGGCAAATAAAGCTTGAAGTAGAAAGAAATGTTGGAAAAGAAAAAGTAGAGCTTTTGCCAAAGATGGGAGGAGAAATTCATATGCCTGGAGAAATATATGAAAAAATTAAGGAGGTGAAAAATGGAAATTGAAGCTAAGACTCATCCAATGGATAAATATTTGAGGAGCGATAGAATCCCTCATATTTGGTGTCCTGGATGTGGTTTAGGAACAGTTTTAAATTGCTTTTTACACGCATTAGAGGAGCTTGAAATTGATTTAGATAATTTAGCTGTTGTCTCTGGTATAGGATGTACTGGAAGAGTAGCAGGCTATATTAACGTTGATTCATACCATACAACTCATGGAAGAGCAATTCCTTTTGCAATTGGCTTAAAATTAGCTAATCCAAAATTAAAAGTAGTTGTATTTAGTGGAGATGGAGACTTATTTGCCATAGGTGGCAACCATTTCATTCATGCAGCTCGCCGTAATATAGACATAACAGTAATATGCGTCAACAATTACAACTATGGAATGACAGGTGGGCAACTTGGTCCAACAACACCTTTGGGAGCGAGAACAACAACCTCTCCTTATGGCAATATAGAGCATCCATTTAATTTATGCCATGTTGCTGCTGCTTCTGGCGCAGTATATGTGGCGAGATGGACAGCTTTGCATGTTCGCCGTCTAAAGGAATCAATGAAGGAGGCATTGAATAAAAAAGGATTTTCATTTATTGAAGTAATTGCTTCTTGCCCCACAACATATGGAAGGCGTAACAAAATGCCCACTGGCTTAGATACAATGAAGTATTATAAGGAGAAATCTGTGATAAAGCATGGAATTGATCCTGCCCAAGCAGACATAGAAATTGGCAAAGAAATTATTGTAGGAAAATTTGTGGATATAGAAAAGCCAACTTTTGATGAAGCTGTTCAAAAGCTCATCGAAAAGGCGAGAAAATGAAAAGGGTGGAAATAAAATTTGGGGGATTTGGAGGACAGGGGATAATATTAATGGGAAATATAGCTGCCAAAGCAGCTGTTCTTTATGATGGCAAGAATGCAGTTTTTACACCTTCCTATGGGCCGGAAGCAAGAGGAGGGGCAGCAAGCTCAAATGTTGTAATAAGCGATGATGAAATTGATTATCCTTATGTAACTCAGCCAGATGTACTCGTTGTAATGAGTCAAGAAGCATATGAAAAGTTTGCTCCATTGCTAAAAGATGATGGATTGCTTATTATTGATGAGGACTTAGTTAAGCTTAAGAATGGCGAAGGAAAAGTTGCTAAAATACCTGCTACAAGAATAGCTGAGGGCTTAGGAAAAAGAATAGTTGCAAACATAGTTATGCTTGGATTCTTTACTGCTGTAACAAATCTTATTTCATATGAAGCAATAAAGAAGGCTGTGTTGGAAACTGTGCCGGCTAAATTTAAAGAATTAAATGAAAAAGCTTTAGAGTTGGGATATGAGCAAGGGATAAAATGGCGAGAAGAATAGGAGTATTTGTTTGTCATTGTGGGGTGAATATTGCAGGCGTTGTAGATGTTGAGAAAGTGGCGGAAGAGCTAAGGAAGTATCCGGGAGTAGCTTTTGCAACAACATACCAATACATGTGCTCAGACCCTGGACAGAATTTGATAAGGGAGAAGATAAAGGAAGAAAATTTAGATGCAGTTGTAATAGCAGCTTGCTCCCCAGCAATGCATGAAGAAACATTCCGCAATGTATGCAAAGAATTTTTCAATCCTTATAGATGCGAGATGGCAAATATTAGGGAGCAATGCTCATGGGTTCATGATGGTAAAGAAGCTACTGAGAAAGCAATAAAGCTTGTTAAAGCAACTGTTGAGAAGCTAAGAGGAAATGAAGATTTAATGCCCATTCTTGTTCCAGTAGAAAAAAGATGCTTAGTTATAGGAGGAGGTATAGCTGGAATACAAGCAGCCTTAGATATTGCAGATGCTGGCTATGAGGTTATTTTGGTGGAAAAAGAGCCTAGTATAGGAGGAAGAATGGCTCAGCTTAGCGAGACTTTTCCCACGCTTGACTGCAGTCAGTGTATTCTTACGCCTAAAATGGTTGCTTTGTCAAGGCATCCAAAAGTAAAGTTATATGCTTATTCTGAAATTTTAGAAATTTCTGGCTATGTTGGCAACTTTACTGTAAAAATTTTGAAGAAGCCTCGCTATGTAGATGAAGATAAATGTACTGTATGTGGAGATTGTGAAAAGGTTTGCCCAGTTATTGTTCCAAATGAATTTGAAATGGGAAGAAAGCCAAGGAAAGCAATTTATATTCCGTTTCCTCAGGCAGTTCCCTCTACCTATACCTTGGACAGAGAAGCATGTCTTGGATTAGCTCCTTTAACATGTGCTCAATGCAAAGAGGCATGTGAAGCTGATGCCATTGACTACGACATGCAACCAAAAATTGTGGAGGAAAAGGTTGGAGCCATTATAGTTGCTACTGGCTATGATTTATACGATAAAAATAAGCTTGTAGAATATGGATATGGCGAAGATGATGATATAATAACTAGCTTGGAATTTGAAAGAATGCTCTCAGCCAGTGGGCCTACGCAAGGCAAAATTATAAAGCCTTCTACAGGCAAAGTTCCTAAAAAAGTTGTTTTCATTCAATGTGCTGGTTCAAGAGATAAAAATCATATGCCATATTGTAGCAGTATATGCTGTATGTATACTGCAAAGCATGCTTTGCTTTACAAGCACCATGTGCCAGATGGAGAAGCATATATCTTTTACATTGATATAAGAGCAACTGGTAAAGGATATGAGGAATTTATTGCTAGGGTAATGGAAGAAGAGAGAATAAACTATATTAGGGGGAAGGTTGCAAAGATATATAGAGAAGGAGATAAGCTTGTTGTTTATGGTGTTGACACCCTTACAGGTAAAAAAGTTGAAATAAAAGCTGATTTAGTTGTATTGGCAATGGCTATAGTTGGCAAAGAAGAAACCAAAGAAATAGCCAAATTGCTAAAAGTGGCTGTAGATGAAGGAGGCTTTTTAAAGGAATCGCATCCAAAGTTAAAGCCAGTTGAAGCTTTGTCCAGAGGCATTTACTTTGCTGGATGTGCTCAATCTCCAAAAGACATTCCTTCTGCTGTGGCTCAAGCTTCAGCTGCAGCATCAAAAGTTCTTGCTTTATTTGCAAAAGATAAGCTTGAAAAAGATCCTTTGGTGGCGGTAGTAGATGAAGAGCATTGTTCTGGATGTGGAGTTTGCATTTCTGTTTGCCCTTATGGAGCAATGCAGTGGCATAATGGAAAGGCAAAGTGTATAGAAGCTCTATGCGAAGGATGCGGAACATGCGCAGCAGCATGCCCAAGCAATAATATTGAAATGCGCAACTATAGAGATGAGCAGATAGAAAAGATGGTGGAGGTGATAATATGAGTTTTGAGCCAAAAATTGTAGCTTTTCTTTGCAATTGGTGTGCTTATGCTGGCGCAGATATGGCTGGCACCTCCCGCCTTAAATATCCTGCTAATGTTATTCCAATAAAAGTAATGTGCTCGGGAAGAGTTGATCCTGAGTTTATTTTAGATGCTTTCAAGAAAGGAGCAGATGGTGTTTTTATAGGAGGTTGTCATCCTGGAGATTGCCATTATGTAAATGGGAATTATAGGGCCATGCATAGGGTAGCGATGCTTAAGAAATTGCTTAAGGAAATGGGTTTAAACCCAAAGAGACTACGTTTAGAATGGATTTCTGCAACAGAAGGAGTAAAGTTTTCTAAGGTAATGAAAGAATTTGTTGAGGAAATTAAAAAGCTTGGACCTTCTCCATGGAGGAAATGACATGAAGAAGAAAATTGCAATGTATTGGGGAGCTGGTTGCGGAGGATGCGATGTTTCTTTGTTAGGCATACATGAAAAGTTATTGGATTTGTTGGATGATATAGAAATAGTTTTCTGGCCTTGTGCAACTGATTTTAAATATGATGATTTGGAAAAAATGCCAGATAAAAGCATAGATATTGCTTTTTATAATGGCGCTATAAGAACAGCAGAAAATGAGGAAATAGCTAAGTTGCTAAGAAAAAAATCAAAGATTTTAGTTGCTTATGGCTCATGCGCAATAGAAGGATGTGTAATAGGCTTAGCAAATTTGTATAGCAAGAAAGAAATTTTTAAAACAGTTTATCTGGAGAATGAAACAACCCCAAATAAGGAAAAAATAATTCCAAAAGAAAAAAGCAATGACTTAAAACTTCCTGAATTTTTACCTCATTTAAAGACTTTAGATCAAGTAGTTAAAGTAGATGCTTTTATTCCAGGATGTCCTCCAACTAAGCCAGTTTTAGAAGAAGCTTTAGAAGCTTTATTGCAGGGAAAAACTAAATTCGGAAAAGAAGTTGCATTATGTGATGAATGTCCAAGAAAGGACACAAAGCCTGAGAAAATAGAAATAGAGCGCTTCTACAGATGGCATGAAAAAGAAGATAATGGAAAATGCTTCTTAGCCCAAGGAATCATTTGTATGGGTCCCGCCACCAGAGCTGGTTGTAAAGGTGAATGCATTTCTGCCAACATTCCATGCACTGGTTGTATGGGGCCACCACCAAAAGTAAAAAATCAAGGAGCAGCAATGATTTCTGCTATTGCTTCATTGCTAAGAGAAATAGATGAGGAGAAGGAGAAGGAAATTATAGAAAGTATCCAAGATATGATAGGAACATTTTATAAATATACTGCTGCCAAATTATTGCCAAAAGGGAGGATGAAAGATGAAGGTTAGTATTGATCCCATAACAAGGCTTGAAGGGCATGGTAGAATAGAGATTTTTTTAGATGAAAATGGAAATGTTGAAAAAGCTTACATGCAAATTCCAGAGCTAAGGGGCTTTGAAAAATTTTGCCAAGGAAGAAAAGCCGAAGATATGCCAATAATAACCTCCCGCATCTGCGGAGTTTGCCCGGAAGCGCATCATATGGCGGCAGCAAAAGCTTTAGATATGGCATTTAATGTTGAACCCCCTAAAACTGCAAAATTGCTCAGGGAGCTTTTATATAATGCCTACATTTTTTATGACCACTGCCTCCATTTGTATTATCTTGGGGGTATAGATGTTTTGCTTGGAGATGTTCCTAAGGGGGAGAGAAATGTTATTGGCTTAATCAAAAAATTTGGACTGGAAATAGGAAAGGAAGTAATTAAGCATCGTCGTTATGCAATGGAAGTCATTAAAATGCTGGGAGGAAGAGAAATTCATCCTGTTTCTGCTATTCCAGGAGGAGTAAGCAAAGGAATAAATGAAGATGAAAGGAGAGAAATAGAAGAAAAAGCGAAATCATGCATTAATTTTGCTTTAAAAAGCTTGGAAATATTTAAGGAAGTTTTCAACAGCAAGAGATGGAATGAATTGCTTGGATTAGATAGCTTAGAAACATATTATATGGGGCTTGTTGATGAAAAAAATCATGTTAACTATTATGATGGAGATATAAGAGTGGTTGATCCAAATGGAAAAGAGTTGTTTAAAGTAAAGCCAAAAGATATTTTGAAATATGTTGAGGAGCATGTTGAAGAATGGACTTATGTTAAATTCCCCTATTTAAAGCAAATAGGATGGAAAGGATTTGTTGATGGAAAGGATAGTGGTATCTATAGAGTAGGGCCATTAGCACGGTTAAATGTTGCAGATGGAATGAATACAAAGCATGCTATGGAGGAGTTTAAAGAATTTAGAAAAGATGGCATAGTTCATGAGACTTTTGCCTATTATTATGCTCGCTTAATTGAAATGTTGAATGCTGCAGAAAGAATGCTCGACTTAGTTAAAGATAGCAATATTACTGGAGAGGATTTGCGAAATATGCCAAATGAGCCAAGCGAGGGTATAGGAGTTGTTGAGGCAGCTCGCGGTGTATTAATTCATCATTATGTATTAGATGAAAAAGGCTTGGTTAAGAAAGCAAATATGATTGTTGCTACCACCAATAACAATGCTGCCATTAACATGAGTGTTGCTAATGCTGCAAAAAAAGTAATTAAAAATGGCAAGGTAGATGACATTTTACTAAATAAAGTTGAATCAGCATTCCGTTGCTATGATCCATGCTTGGCTTGTGCTTCCCATGCTTTAGGGCAAACCCCTCTTATTGTTAATCTGTATAAAGAAGGAAAGCTGTATAGGAGGCTAAAGAAAAATGTATAGTGTTATTGTAGGCGTAGGCAACCCATTGCTGGGAGATGATGCAGTTGGCTTAGAAGTAGCTAAAAGATTGAAAGGTGTTGTTGAAGCAGATGTTAAACTTTGTATGGCAGGAGGGCTTGAACTGGCAGAGATGATTGCTGAATATGATTTGGCAATAATAATAGATGCTTTCAAAGGAAAAGGAATAAAGGAAATAGATGTTGATGATTATGAAGAAAGCGTAGCTAATCATGATATAAACTTTCCTTCTGCTTACAGAATATTGAGGCGGTATGTTAAAATGCCAAAAGTTAGAGTTATCGGTATAGGAGTAGATGGCATAGAGATAAAGGAAGAATTATCGCCAAAAATTAAAAAAATGATTCCAGAAGTTGTGAAAAAAGTTAAAGAAATAATGGAGGAAGAAAATGAGTTTGCTGTCTAAAGTTGAGGAGTTAAGTGGGCAAAACTTGTATGCATGCTATCAATGCGGGCGTTGCTCAGCAGGCTGTCCCATGGCGGATGAAATGGATTTATTGCCAAATCAAGTTATATTGCTTACAATAAGAGGAGATGAAAGCGTTGTTGAAGCTAAAACACCTTGGATTTGCGCTCAATGCTATCAATGTGCTGTTAGATGTCCAAAGAATGTAGATATTGCGAAAATAATGGAAGCATTACGTTTAATAAAGCTTCGTAAAAACATTGATTATATAAAATTGGAGAAGATAAAGAAAAATCTTCCTCAAATTGCTTTAGTAGCTGGTGCAAGAAAATACACAGGGTGATCAAAATGGAGGTTGCTTATTATCCGGGATGTACATTAAAAACAAATGCAAAGGTATTTGAAGAAAGTTTAATAAATGCTTTTAATAAAATTGGGATAAAATTAAAGGAATTGAACAAATGGTATTGTTGTGGCACTGTCTATAGCTTAGCTACAGATAACTTAATGTATAGGTTGGCGGCGATAAGAAATTTGATTAAAACAAAGGAGGAAGGATTTAGCAAGCTTATTGTTCCATGTTCAATTTGTTACAATACATTAAAGCAGGCAAATTTAATGGCTAAAGAAGATGAAGAAGCAATGGCAAAGATAAATGCGTTTATGGATGAAGAACCAGATTATGACGGGAGCGTAGAAGTTTTACATCCATTGCAAATCTTAGCAATGAAGCTAGATGAAATAAAAAGCAAAGTTAAGAAACCATTGAATAAAAATTATGCTTGCTATTATGGTTGCTTGCTTTTGCGCCCTAAGGAAGTTGCAATAGATGAATATGAAATGCCGACAACAATGGAAAAGCTTGTTGAAGCTTTGGGAGGAAGTGCTGTTAATTTCCCATTAAAAAATGAGTGTTGCGGAAGCTATAATGTTGTTAGCAATAAGGAAGCTGTTGTTGATAGGGTGTATAGAATTATAACAAATGCAAGGAAAAACAATGCAGATGCAATAATAACTTCTTGTCCACTCTGCCATTTCAATCTTAAGGAAATGCAGAGAGAAGTTAAAAAATTACACCCAGATTTTGTAGAAATGCCAGTTTATTATTTTAGCGAGCTAATGGAAAAAGCATTTAAGGAGGGATAAAATGGCGAAAAAGAAACAGGAAATGAAAATGGTTAGGATATATATAATGGGAAAGGAATATAAAGTTCCAGCTGGGCTAACAATAATGAAAGCAATGGAATATGCTGGCTACCGTTATATAAGAGGAGCAGGCTGTAGAGCTGGATTTTGTGGAGCTTGTGCAACAGTATATAGAAAAGAAGGAGATTATAAGTTATATGCAGATTTGGCATGCCAGACTACTGTAGAAGATGGAATGTGGCTTGTACAACTTCCATTTACTCCAGCAAATAAAGCAACTTATGATTTAAATAAGATTAAGCCAGATGATAAAGCTTTAGTGAATTTTTATCCTGAGCTGGCAAGATGTGTTTCATGTAATACATGCACAAAGGCATGTCCGCAGGAATTAGAAGTAATGGATTATATACAGGCTTCATTGCGCGGAGACATTGCCAAAGCTGCTGAACTTTCCTTTGATTGCATACAGTGTGGCTTATGTGCTATGCGCTGCCCCGCAGAGATAGCTCACTATCATGTTGCTCAGCTGGCAAGAAGGCTATATGGCAAATATATTGCTCCTAAAGCAAAACATTTGGAGGAAAGGGTTAAGGAGATAGAGGAAGGAAAATATGATGAGGAAATGAGGAAAATGATGAAGAAAAGTATAGAGGAGCTGAGGGAAATGTATAATTCAAGAGATATTGAGCCGGAAGAAGAGGAAGAGGCAAAGGAGGAGGCTGATTAAATGTATCCAAAAGAATTTGAGAAATCTATAAGGAAAGTTGAGGAGACAAGGGATGAGAGGCTTAAAAAGCTACCAGAAAGAATGAAGGAAAAGGAAAAGGAAGCATTGCTAAAGAAATGGCACCCCGATTATAAGCCTGAGGCGAAAAGAAAATTAAATGTGGGAGTAAGCAAAGGCGAAATTGTTCCAAATGAGGTTGCAGATATAATTGAAGCTTATCCCCTTATTGAGCCAAAAGAAATTGATTTGAGCCAAGTTGATTATGAAGCAGATGTATTAATTATTGGAGGGGGAGGGGCTGGAACAGCTGCAGCTTTATTTGCTTACTACAATGGAATAAAGCCAGAAAATATCATAATAGCTACAAAGCTTCGCCATGGAGATAGCAATACAATAATGGCTCAAGGAGGAATACAAGCAGCAGATAAACCAAATGATTCTCCACTGATCCATTACTTGGATGTAATAGGAGGAGGGCACTTTGCCAATAAGCCTGAGTTGGTGGCAAGGCTTGTTTTGGATGCCCCATTAATCATAAAATGGCATGAAGAGCTTGGTGTAATGTATGATAAAAAGCCAGATGGAGAAATGATAACAATACATGGGGGCGGAACATCTCGCAAGAGAATGCACTCTGCCAAAGATTATACAGGAATGGAAATAATGCGCGTGCTAAGAGACGAGGCAAGAAATATAGGAATAAAAGTTCTTGAATTTTCTCCCGCTATAGAGCTACTTACAGATGGAAATAGAGTTACGGGGGCGTTGCTTTATAATTTGGAAACAGACCAGTATTATGTTGTTAGAGCAAAAGCTGTTGTTTTAGCGACAGGAGGATTTGGTAGGCTACATATACAAGGATTCCCAACAACAAATCATTACGGGGCGACGGCAGATGGTTTAGTTATTGCTTATAGGCTTGGAGCGAAACTAAGAGATATGGACTCTGTTCAATATCATCCTACAGGCGTGGCTTATCCTGAGCAAATTGTTGGATTGCTTGTAACAGAAAAGGTAAGAGGCTTAGGAGCACAGCCAGTTAATGTTGATGGAGAGCAATTTGTTCATCCTTTAGAGCCAAGGGATGTTGAAGCTGCTGCCATCATAAGGGAATGCTATGGACGCAACAAAGGCGTTGTTACACCAACTGGAATGCGTGGTGTATGGCTTGATTCGCCAATGATTGAAATTATCCATGGAAAAGGCACTATAGAAAGGCGCTTGGGAGCAATGTTCAGGATGTTTAAGAGATTTGGCATTGATATGAGAGAAGAGCCAATATTAGTATTTCCAACGTTGCATTATCAGAATGGAGGAATAGAAATAAATGAAAATGCCCAAGTTCTTGGCGTAAGTGGGCCTATTGAAGCTTTATTTGCAGCAGGCGAAGTAGAAGGAGGAGTTCACGGAAAGAATAGGCTCATGGGTAATTCATTGCTTGACACCCAAGTCTTTGGAAGAATAGCTGGAATTAACGCTGCCAAATATGCAAAGAAAGCTAAATTTGGAAAGCTAAGCTTAGAGCATGTAGAAAAATACATTGAAGAATTAAAGAAAGCAAAGATAAAGAAAGAAAGAAAAGCTCCCATTCTTTTACCAGATTACAGAGGAAAACAAGTACTATCTAGGGCTATAGACATACTTTAGTTTTTCTCTCTTTCTTTTTATTCTAAAATTTTATATTGAAAATGAAATGGTTGCTATTGCAATTTTTTAATGAAAGATGTGGTTTTATTTGGTTATTGTATGTGTGTAATTGATATCTTCTTGCAATGGTAGCCAAAGTTTTCATTAATTTTCAATGAAGAGAACCTACTATATTACATCTTATTCCATTAATTTTTCGATAGTCCTATTTTCCTAACTCTTTTATAAATCCTCTTCTTTCATTTTTATGATTAAATTCATCATGCTATTCATTATTTCTTTTCTTCCTCCTGCAATATATGCAATATGGATAAGGAATACAGAAAAGTATGAAAGGGAACCTTGGCATGCAATATTTATTGCCTTTTTGTGGGGAGCAAGCATCGCTATAATTGCTTCTTTAATTCTAGAAATTCTGCTCAGCATACCAGTTTATTCATCATTCAAAGATTATAGCATTGCTTCTTTTATTATAGCTGTAATTATTGCTCCTTTTGCAGAGGAACTTACCAAGCCTTTAGCTTTGTCATTAAAAGGAGTAAAAAAGGAGATAAATGAAGTTGAAGATGGTTTAGTTTATGGAGCTATAGCTGGCTTAGGATTTTCTGCAACTGAAAATTTATTTTATGCAATGGGCTTTTTGTCCTATGGGCTTCTTCTATTTTTTATTTTAGTCGCTATTAGAAGTATTGGTGGCTGTCTTTTGCATGCTTCTGCAACAGCCTTAACTGGATATGGGTATAGCAAATATTTGATGGGTATAGAAAAATTTTCAGCTGTTCTTCATTATTTCATTTTAGCAATGGCTATACATTCCTTCTATAATTTTGTTTTATCTTTTGAATTGCTTGGCGGACTAACAGGTATTTTTATTGCAATAATTTTTGCCATTTCATGCATAAGATATGTTAGACAAAAAATTATTGAGTTGGATAGAATGCAAGAAAATTTGTTATAATGCTATATTGCATGAAGATATTGCCATAGTAAATTCCATATGCAATAAAGCCATTAACACCATGAAAATAGGATGTTGCATAATAAATTCTCTCCCATGCAATAATAGCTAATGACAACTTTTTCATTCATTTTTTAACGACTCTAAATGATAAAATTATATAAATAAAATAATTAATACTCTATGAAGCAGTGGAAATTATTTGTGTTATGTGCTATATTGCTTTTTTGTTTCACTATTATGAAATCAAATAGTGAAAGAAATAATGAAATAGAATTTTATAGGGTTTTAATACATTGTTCTGGACCTGGAGAGCCTTGGAAGATAGAAGGAACACATGCAATACTTCCTGGCTTGGGCATAGATAATAAGGTAATTATCTACTATGGGAAAGGTTGGTATAGAGATTCAAGAGTCATAATTAGGAATTTTTCAGGAGAAGTAATTTACCAATATACTGGTGCATTTCAGATAAATATGACTCATTTTACCGGAATAATATCTCCCGGTGGTTTTCTAATGTGGTTCCTTCCACCAAGAGAAATATATCCAATTCCAACAAAAACAATTGGAATTTGCGAAAAAGTAGAGATTGTTATCAAGGAATAAAAATAGATTTATCAAAAAATTAATGGAAAGAGAGATTGCTATGAAAAGAATAATTCATAGCAACACGCTAATGACAAATAATTTTTCCATTTATTCATTAATTTAAATAAACACAAGATTTATTTTCCATTTATAATGACATAATATGAAAGCAGTAATAATAGCGTTTCTTATTATACTCAGTAGCTTTTATATATTATCAAATGAAAAACAAGATGACTGGCTTATCCACGCTAGAATTTCCACCCCCTACGGCTATGATTTGTCATGGGAAGAAGGTTTGGCTAGAGCTGTCAGCAATGGAGTAAATGTAATTTTAGATTGGGCTGATTTTAGCGACACTTATCAAGGGCGCATACTCTATTTCAATGAAAGTTTAAATGAATTTAGGCAACGCGTGGAGTATGTTCATTCTCATTACCCAGAAATAAAATACATGGTTTATATTGGTCCATTGGAAATGCAAACATATGATTCTGATTTGAACAAGGATGGCAGAGATGATGATGGAAAAAATAGCACCTATACTGATCATCCAGAATGGTTGCAAGTAGGCATAGATGGAAGAAAAGCAGTTTTTTATGGCTCAATGTCAGGGATGCCTTTCTGGGTTGATGAAACAAGCGAGGATGTTTGGCTTAGTCCAAGCAATAAGGAGTATCGCAAAATCATAATGAATATTGCAAAAGAAGTTGCTTCTACAGGTGTAGATGCCATTTGGTTTGATGTTCCTCATCTCTGCTTTGAATTTGGTGATGACTGGCAGAATCAATGGAGTACAGTTGATGAATATAGTAGGGGAGATTTTTACAATGATACTGGCTTATTGCTACCAACTCCTCCAATTCAACCAGATTGGAATGACGAAGTATGGCTCAAATTTGTTGAGTGGCGTTATAAACAAATTCTTGATTTTGTAAGAGATTTTTATAATGCAATAAAAGAAGGAAATCCAGATTGCAAGCTTATAATTGAAACTTCTTCAGATGGAAGCGTTCATACAACTCAAGTTGCTTCCGACATTTCAAGAATGCCATATGTTTGCGATGCAATAGCCCATGAATATACTGGTCCATATTATGAATGCCAGTATTACAGATGGCTTCATATGCTTGCTACACTTAAGCTATGGCGTGATTTTGATTTAAAAGCTGGGAAAGATGCATCATGGCTCCTTTCTTATGTTAAGCATGGAAAAGTAGATTTAGCAAGATTTCATGCCTCCTTAGTTATAACAATGGGCTTCAATTATTATACATCTGGAGACATAGGAATGGCAGGTATAGTTGATGAACAATTTATGCATGATTTCTTTGAATGGCTTAGCAGTCATGACGAACATTTCTATGGATGGAACTATGAAGCAAATGTAGCCGTCGTATTTTCACGTTATACTTTAGATTATCTTGATAGAGGAAGTTGGGAAGGATATGCATATCATGATGGCATCAAGGGAATTTTAATGATGCTCATCGAATCAAATATACCTTTTGAAGTGATAACGGAAAGAGATTTAGACAATCTTTCCAAATATGATTTGATTATATTGCCAGATTATGCATGCATGGATGAAAGCGAAGCAGAAAAAATAAGGCAATATGTTACCAATGGAGGAAAAATTGTTGTAATAAATGAAAGCTCGCTATACACAAAATATGGAGCAAAGCGAGATAATTTTCTCTTAAGCGATGTTTTTGGAGTGAGTTATGATGAAGCAAAAGATTGGCAAATTTATGAAAATGAATATGGCAAGGGAAAAGCAATTTTTACAATAACCCCCTTAGGCAGATATTATTACTGGGCGGCGCAACCATGGAGCAATTTTAGTTATGAAAAAGAGGCAGAGGAAATAAGGGATGAATTTTTAAATATGATTGATGAAGCAAACATTTCTTTGCCTTTTAGCATCACAGGGAAGGTTATTGCAATTCCATATGAAAAAGGTAGCCAAAAAATGATTCACATTTTAAATTTTAATGGAATAAGATGGAAAAATGCTGTTCCTTCTCCGCAAGATATAGAAATTAGAATAAGAGGAAATGTAACGGAAGCGAAACTGCTCGATTTTATGGGAGAATGGAGGAACGTGGATGTAAAAAAGGAAAAAGATGAAAGCATAATAAGCTTCAAAATTTACACAGAGGCGACTTTACTATATTCATTAAATGAAAGTAAGTTATATGTAGCCATAACAAAGCCAAGAGAAGGAATGCTTTATTTCATGGATAGAGAAATAATGCCTATCGCATATGATAAAGCTGTTATAATAGGAAGGATAACAATTGAAGCAGAAACAAATGGGAATAAAGTGGAATTTTATGTGAATGATGAGCTTAAACATGAGGATGATTCCCCGCCATATCAATGGACATGGGATGAAACAGCTGTAGGAAAATATACAATGAAGGTTGTGGCATATAATGAAAATACATTGGCAGAAGATGAACAAGAAATATGGATAATTAACATATAACGTAATATCGATAAGCTTGCTTCTATCTCTTTTTCTTTTGCGCAAGATTTTTAAGATTTAAATGATAATAATGTATAACATAATTGAGAAATTTCACTATAACCCCAATTTGGGAGTTATATGAATAATAACAATGAAGGATAAAAGGAGGGTGATAAAATAGAAGAGGCAAAATATAGAATAAAAATAAACTTACATATCGGTGAAGTAGAGATAGAAGGAGACAAAGAATTTGTGAAAACAGAGGTAAAAACATTGTTGGATGAACTGCGAAAATTCTTAGAGGAATATCCTCATGTAAAAGAAGGGATCCGAATTAAGAAAACAGAAAAGGAGTTCGAGGAAACTAAACCATATATTAAAGAGTTTATTAAAGAGAAAAAACCTAAAGGGGCAATGCAAACGAGTGTAGTATTAGCATACTACTTGATAAAATACGAGGGCAAGAACTCCTTTACTAGGGAAGATATGAAAAAGATATGGGCTGTTTCGGGTCAAAAACCACCTAAGAATATCTGGCAAACTGTAATTGATGGCAAAAATAGATACGGATGGTATGAAGAAGTTTCTAAAGGAGAATACAAATTATCTCCACATGGAATATATTTTGTAGAGCACGAACTTCCCAAAGAAAAATAGAGATGATTAACATGGAAAATATAGCAAAAGCACTCAGCAAACAGGTTGACCCATTATTGCTTAAAAAGCAAGTTGAAATCTATAAAAAAATAAAGGAGAGTTTCTGGTTAGGAAAAGATGAAGAATGTGTGGAAAAAATTGGAAAGTTCGTAGAAATTACGATAAGGGTACTAGAATATATAACTACTGGCAATTTTACATCCCTTGATGAGGAGTTAAGAATATCGGAAACACTTAAAAAATTTGAAAATCTACCCAAACAAGATTTCCCTGAATCAATAAGAATCATGATCCCAAGAATTCTTTACTCATTATACACTTTTCGCAGTAAAAGAGGAGGAGCTCATGTAAAGGATATAAACCCAAATCATATTGATGCATCTTATGTCGTTTCAACGTGTGATTGGATTATGGCAGAGCTGGTTAGATTATATCATACAAAAAATGAAAAGGAGATACAAAGCATAATAGATTCTATGGTGGATAAAAAAGTGCCGATATTAGAAGAATTTGGAAATGATATAAAAATTTTGAATCCATCTATTTCCATACCGGATCAGATTTTAATTATTCTCTATAAAAAACATCCTAATCCAGTATCGACTAATGAATTAAAGAGATGGATTAAAACCACAACATATATAAATACTGTTCTAAAAAGATTAGATGATAAAGGATTTGTTTATAGAAAAAACAAAGAAAACATAATAACTAGGAAAGGAATTGCTTATGTAGAAAATAAATTTAAAGAAGAATTACAATAAATTTGATATATCCAAACATTTAATAAGTGGGTTAACAAGTTCTTTTCTTTTGCGTAAGATTTTTAAGATTTAAATACATTATTATGTATATTTAAGTTATGTTGGACCCATCAAAAGAAAATAGAATAAACGCGGTAATAAAATGAAAAATGGAAAATATAGGATAAAAATAAACCTCCAAAGTGGAGAGATAGAGGTTGAAGGAGATAAAGAGTTTGTAAAAGAAGAGATTAGGAACTTGTTGAGATAGTAAGAAAACAGATGTGGAAAGCAATATCTGAAACGGAGGCGGAAAAGGAGGAAATTCCAAGAAATATACTACCTAGTTCGAAGATTGATGAGATACCTTATGAATCTTTTGCAGAGTTTTATAAGACATTTAATCCTAAGAGTGAACAAGATAAATCTCTAATTGCAGTATATTGGCTTAATAAAAAATTAGGCAAAGAAAAAGTAACACCTAAAGACGTTTCAAATTTACTTAGAGAGGCATCTATTCCACTGCCTTCAGACATAGCAAGAGATATGAGAATACTATCAGGTGCTAAAAAAGCGTATTTAATAAAGTTATCTAAAACTACAAAGGGTAAATCTCCAGAATATAAAATAAGCATAACAGGAGAGAATTATATCAACTCCAGACTACAAAAAGAAAAGAAAGTATGAGACAAATTTTTGATTTAGCAAATAAAAGAAATTGTATACTTCTCGCATAACCAAGTTAATATTATCACAATACAGGAAAATATAAAACAGATAAGCCCATTTCAATAAAATATGAAAATAAAAATATGCATTTTGTTGGTTGTAGCCATATTGGTTTCATCTTCTTTTATATTGGTAGAGGATGGCAATTCATCCAAAATAAAAAATGAGTGGTTTCTTTTGCCTCAGGTATATGATATGGTTGCTTTACCACCAGATGATGTAAAATTATTTCACATTACCGTAAATGGCTTATGGAATGGATATTTTGCTGGGAATTTGTCGTCCCCTTTTGCTTTTGGAAGACATCTTGAATCTCTTCTTTCAGGCAGAGAATATGAAAGTGATAAGGAATTTGTGCAGGCACAACATGAACAAGGGTTACTTGTTCCTGCAACTATTTTAACAACACAGGGGCATTATTCATTCCAAGGAGATAAGCTTGAAAAATGGGCTTGTAGAAGTATAGATGGCAAGCTTTGTTATTGGGACTATGAGGCAAAATCATACTGGATGAATGCTTTAAATGATGAGTTTATTGATTGGTGCATTGAACACGGAAAGAAAGCAATAGATGCTGGAGCAGATTTAATTGTGCTTGATGAAATACAAGGCTCCGGCTTCATTCCAATGTATCAGTGGATCTCTCAATACATTGACTGGCTTGATGCTCCCGGCTTCAGCAATGTAACAATTGAAAAGTTTCGCAATTATCTTGCCGGCAAATATAGTGATGAAGAGTTAAAACAAATCTTTGGAATAGATAACATATCCTCATATGATTTGAAAAGCAGAATAGCAGAAACAATGTATTTGCCATATTATGAGAGAATAAAAGCTGATAAATTAAACAAAGAATATTTTGAATTTCTGGAAATAGGGAATTTTCAGGCAAAGAAAAGGCTTATTGAAGAACTTAGAAAATATGCAGAGGAAAAGGGAAAGTATGTGGCAATTGCTGCCAATTCATATGCTTTGGGCACTCCTCGCATAGGTGGCTACTGGTGCAAAGGCTTGCTATTTGCTGATTTAATTGACTTTTTTACCTTTGAAAATAGATATACAGCATGGGATGAAGATTTGCCTTCTTTGCCTCGTGCCAAATGGGTGGCATGGGAAAAGTTAGCTTATGCTTCTACGCATGCTCCAGCCGTAATTCTGCTTGGGGCTGATGAAGCAGCGTATATTGCAAGAGATAACATACATTCATATCGCAACTATCTTTCCATTTTATGTGCGGAAGCTTATGCAAATCGAGGAGCATTTGTAAATTGGTTCATAAGAGTATGGGGGAAGGAATCAGATTGGTTAGGATGCGCCAACATCTATGAATTTGTTTTAGAACACAGTAATTTATATGATGGAGTCATAGATAGTCCGGTTGCAATCCTCTATTTGTATGGAGAGGGAATGAGAAATAAAAGTGATAGCTATCTTGGCTTAGCCCAAATGCTTGCAGAGTCAAATGTGCCCTATGAAGTTATTTTCGATGGAGATGGTTATTATATGGAGGAAAGGCTTTCTTTGGAGCAACTCATTCCTTATGATTTAATTTTCATTCCAAATGTTTTAAACATCACACTAAAGCAAAAAGACATTATATTCCAGTATGTGGAGCAAGGAGGAAAAGCTGTTGTTTTCGATGCCTATGCTCTGGGATTTGACATTGATGAAGGAGAGGTTGAATATGGAAATGGTTCATTCATTTTTATGCATGATATTGCATACGATTACTATCATAACTATGATGAAGAGCTATGGAAGGAGATGAAGAATGTTGTGGAAAAGTATGTTGATATGCCATTATATGTTGAAAATGCAGATAGAAAGGTTGTTGCATATCCATATTTACAGGAGAATAAAAATAGAGTGGTCATTCATCTGGTGAATTATGATTACAAAAAATGGAATGATGAAGTTGTTGCTAAGAAAAACATTAACATAAGTATAAGGAAACCAGATTTTGAAATAAAAAGCTGTTATGTTGTTTCTCCTGATTTTGATGACAATATAAGTATAGCATTGCATGAGAATGGCAACTACATAAACATCACTGTTCCTTTGCTTGAAATATATGATGTTATGGTGCTGGAAAGTAAAGAAGGTAACATATCTGTGAGAATAACTAAGCCGGAGAATGCAGTTTATATTTTTGATAAAGCAGTATTGCCTGCAAATAAACCCATAATTATAGGAAAAATAACAATAAAGGCAGATGTTTATGCACCACATGACATAGAGAAAGTCGAATTTTATATCGATGATGAACTAAAATTTGTTGATAATGATAAGCCGTATCAATGGATGTGGAATGAATTTTCTTTAGGGCAACGAGAGATAAAGGTTATTGCATATAGTAAGGGAGATAAGGCAAGTGATGAGATGCTAGTGATTAAAATTTTGTAGCAGACAAAAATATAATGAAAAATAATGAAAAGAGTTGTTGCTATAGTAGTTCTTCCAATGCAACCATAACCTAAGCTTTTTCATTTATTGATTAAACTTATTTTCCTTAAATTCTTATGATGGCTTTACAAAGATTTTCTTTACTCACAATTTCTTCTTTTTCTTTAAAAACTGCTTTATATACAGCCCTAGAAGTAAATAAATGATATGATAGGGATGCTCTGGTTATAAAATCAAATTTCTTCCCAAAGATTTTTTTAAGTATGTTCGAAAATGAAAAGAAATTTTCAGCCAACATTTTTACTCCATTGTATAGCTTTTCTGGTGTCATTCTTTTTGGCAAATGAACAACATGATATAAATCATATTTACTCCAGTTTTTTGTTAAAATTCTGTCTTCATTATCAAGTTGTCTAAACAACGGTGTTCCTGGAAAGGGAGTAAGTATATTGACACCTATTGAATCTACATTCCATTTATGAATAGCAGCAAGAGTTTCATTAAATACATTTTCTGTATCGTTATCAAAACCAAAAACAAAAGAAGCAATTAATGCCATTCCATACTCATTTACTTTTTTAACTACCTTTTCATAGTCATCTACTCTATTTCTTTTTCCTATACTATTCAATGTACCTTGCAAAACGCTTTCAAATCCCACAGCCCAAGCAACACAACCTGCATCATAAGCTAATTTCAACAATTCTTCATCTCTTGCCAAAACATTTGCATTTCCAAAACATGCAAAATTTTTATTGAGTTCTTTTAATCTCTTAAACAGTTCTTTAGTATATTTTACATCGATGGTCAATGAAGAATCATAAAAAACAAAGCTCTTGCATTTCAAATCTTCTATCTCCTTTATTACTCTTTCAATTGGTTTTTTCCTAAACTTACAACCTATTAAAGAATTTGAAATTGCGCAAAAATTGCATTTATGGATGCATCCTCTTGTAGCCTCCACTCCTTTAACGACGGAGAAATATTTGTTTTCTACAGGCGATATAATTTCCTCGCCACTAACTGGATTGCTCACATAAAATGGCTTTAAATTATCTTTTTCAGCATCTTCCAATAAAGCCTGCCAAACTCCTTCTGCTTCTCCTATGACAACAGCATCTGCATGCTGCTTTGCTTCCCCCGGCAAAGCTGTTGGATGATATCCCCCAAGCACAACCTTTATGCCCTTTCCCCTAAATCTATCTGCAATTTCATATGCACGAAAAGCTGTAGAAGTGAAGGTGGAAATAGCTACCAGATCATAGTTTCCATCATATCTTATCTTTTCATAATTTTCATCTATAATTTTTACTTCATGCTTATCATCTGTTAATGCAGATAATTGTTGTAAAGTAATAGAAGACCACATTGTAAGCTTTAGTAATATTTTTTCATAAAGAGATGCATTGGGCTTTATAGCTGGCATTACAAGTAGTATTTTCATAACATCCTCCTTATGGACGTTCAAATAATGAACGTTAATAATATGAATGTTATTTATAAAGTTTTCCCAAAATATTTTTAATGCTTATGAATTTACATTCATGAAATGGATGTTATTTCTAATTGTAGCAATATCAACTTGTTTTCCTTCTCAGGAAGTTGTCATAAAAATTGCTATTCTTGATTCAGCAATTCCATCATTTACTTCTCCTCCAGAAATGATGGAAATTCTAGATGGCTATAAATGGCACTATAACAAAACATATAGATTTGTGGCAGATTGGATTACAGATTTTGAAATTATTGCTGGAAAACTTAAGAAATATGATGTTGTAGTTATTCCTGGAATAGGAAAAGAATTTTGGAGAATAAACAAAAATTTGTCATTATGGAAAAAGGAATTGCGCAGTTTTGTTGCTAATGGAGGTGGGTATTTTGGAGTATGTGGTGGAGCAAACATTGCATCTTTGGGTTTGCTTCCGCCTAGCCAAAGAGGATGGAAGCACTGGACAATGTGGGAATGGTTTATGAATAAAGCAGCCATTGGCATAGTTCCTGTATATTCCTATCAAGACATGGCGGACCCATTTGCTTGCTCCTTAATATGGAAAAACCCCTATAGGATTGGTTTCTCTGCTTATGTTTGGTATAATTTATCCATAAATGGAACTGGAATTTGTCAGTATTGCAAAATAAATAATAGCCATCCAATTTTTAAGGGGTATGAAAGTAATAAAAGGCTGATGAGATGGGTTGCTGGTCCCGCATTGATTCCAGTTGGTAACGTAAGCATTTTGGCATGGTTTCCAGATGAAAATATATCTGGTAAAAATGGAAATAAAAGTACATCCATTCATGCTTGGAGATTTTCTCTCCATCCAAAAGAGCCTTTTGATTTTTGGGATATGGAAAATAGGCTTATAGAAACCCATTTAGCAGGAAAACCAGCAGGAGTAGCATGTAAATATGGTAAGGGAAGGGTAATAATTTTTGGGCATCATCCAGAGCATCCTGTATGGAAGGGAGGAGAAATTTATGAAGTAGATAATAAATTTAATCATTTATTTGGCCTTGGCTTATTTAGATGGAGAGATAGAAAGTTTTTACCATCAAGCTATAATTGGTGGATTGTTAGGAGATGCGTAGCATGGGTTGCTGGGATAAATGAAAAAGAGCTTCCACCAATAGAATAGCGGTTATCTTTTTGGAATGAATATCCCATATGTTTTATCATATGGTATAATCCTACCCAAAGTAGAGGAATGATGAAATTCTATGCAACAGTATAAAAGGTGTCGAAAATAAATTATTGCTAATGACAAGCTTTTCTTTCATTTATTCACAAACTCCTAAAATTATTTCTTTATCCCCTCATATCCTGCTTTTTTAATGGCATTTAAAGCTTTTTCTACATCTGTTACGCTCACAATTTTTTTATCTAAAGAAATAGAATAAGTTACTTCCGCTTTCTCCAATTCCTTACCAATTTTTGTTTTACAATGACTGCAACTCATATCTGGAACATATATTTTATATGGATATTCTTTTTCTTTTTTGATATAAACTTTTGCAATTAATATTGCTAAAATTATAGCTGAAACAATTTTCAACCAATCAGGTATAACATATGGATGACCTGTTGATAAACTAAATTCACTCCAAATAAAATTAAAAATTATTCCTGCAAGTAAGGAAAGAGAGGCTATTGTAGCCAAATATATGTAAAAGCTCTTTCTCCCAAGCTTATATCTTACAAATGTTAGAGTAATTGTATTTGTCGCTGGACCTGCTATTAAAAACACTAATGCTGCTCCAGGAGAAAATCCTTTTTGAAGGAGGGCTGCAGCTATTGGTATAGAGCCAGTTGCACATACATACAATGGCAACGAAATGAGTAATGCCACCAAAAAATCATATGGATAAATGAAATCGAAATTATAAGGTATGGAAGCAATGATTCCTCCTGCTACAATACCTATGATTAGCCATTTTCCAATATCTGCAGGTAGTTCTCCAAAAGCATATTTTAATGCATCTCCGAAACTCTTCTTTTCCTTCTTCTCATGCACATGCTTCGCTTTTCCTTCTTCTCTATCAAATAAATAGCTTGCTATCCCAACAACAATCCCAGCAAATAAAGCAAAGACAGGGCGGAAAATTGCAAAAATTGGTCCAAGTAAAGAGTATGTGGCAAAAATAGAGTCTACTCCTGTTGTAGGCGTAGAAACCATAAAGGAGAGGGTGGCGCTTTTGCTTGCTCCATCTTCTTTAAGAGAAGATGCTATTGGAATAACTCCGCAAGAGCAAACTGGTAGAGGTACACCAAATATGCTTGCTTTTATTATGCTTGATTTTCCTTTGCCCAAATGTTTTATAATGAATTTTTGTCCAAGATAAATGTGAATAATACCAGCTATAAACATTCCTATAAGTAAATAGAAAGCAATATCTTTCCATAGCTCTGTAATATTGTATACAATGTTTTTAACAAATTCTATCATTTCCAATCTAACAGTCTTTTTTCACCTTCTATTTTCTTTATTTCTGTAATGTCTTGGGTAACTTCTATTGTGCCTAAATATTTGCCATTCTTTCTTACTGCAAAATATCTAATGTAAATTTTTCTTCCGTTCATATCAATCCAGAATTCTGCTTTATCTCTATTGCCTTTCTTAAATTCTTCCAAAATTTTGTTAACAATATGTATGCTCTTTTGAGGATGACATTGCTGAACCTTTCTCCCTATAATAGCCTTTGTTCTTACAAAAATTCTGTCTTTTGTTTCATTGAAATATCTAACTTCATCATTTTTATCAACAAAAGTTATATCGATGGGCAAAGAATTTAGCACCGCCTCCAGCTCTTCCTTTGTAAAGCTTCCTGTAGGCAATACAATTTTTCCCTCTTCTTTTATTTCTTTTTCTTCAGCTTCCATTTTTGGCATTTCTGGAGGGATAAAACAACAATATCCTATTTCATCAAATTCTTCTCTTACCTTCATCCATTCTTCATTACTTATTACTTTCAATGCGGTTGGAAATAAAACTTTATTTTCTTTATTATAGTGTTTTGAAAGCAATTCATAAAGCATTTTTGCTTTTTCCTTAAATTCATTTTCATTTCCTTCTTTTAAAGCATTAATAATCTCCTTTTTTATCTGCCTTATTCCATCATGCTCCGCCCACATAATGGCTGGGGGTTCTTCTATACCATGCTTTTCTAAATATGGAAATAAGACATTTTCTTCTCTTAAGTAGTGCTTTTCTGCTTCCTTAAAATGTTTTTCTATTTCATCTAAGCTTTTTCCTTCCAAATTTTTTGCATATGAAAGAAGCATATCATGCTCTTTCAATAGAGTATAGATAGGATGCCATTCTGGCAAAGAAAATTTTTCTTCCAACGCTTCTTTAAAAACTTCCATATGAATGTCACACAACTTCATAATTTCTTCTCTTGGTATGCCTTCTTTGATAAGCTCCTGCTCTACTTCAGCAATTTCCTTTGCACTTAGTCCCTTTAAAATTTCTTTTGCTTTTTCCCTTACTTCTTCGAGTTTTGCTCCTTTATGCAATTGCAAAATCAAATTTTTAAGCATTCCTTTCTTATCGCCTAGCATTTCCATGGAGGTATATTACGCCGTAATATAAAAAGATTGTGCTTTTGGGTATGCAAACAAAGGAAAATTATATTTTCGAATAGAAATGAAATAGATTGTTGTTATGACATATTCCTCCAGATGATAATAGCCAATGGCAACTATTCTTTTCATTCTAATACACTAAAAATTAAAAATCTTCCAGATATATTATTCAATGAAAGAATTTGTCTTCCTTTACACTCAACTTGTGTGGTGAAAAGATGAGTAAAAAGATATTGATAATCGCGATTATTGTGTATATAATTGTGGGGATTTTGGGAATTTTTAAAGCAATATCAATGGATATTCCTGATTGGTTTGTTTTATTGATGATTACTCTTTTTATTTTAACCGTTATAAATCACCTTAGGAGATTGAATAAGTAAGAAAAGTGTGGGATGATAGATCTGTTTCCATCCTCTTTTAATATAAAGCATGCTAGACAAAATCATTTTCAATAGGTTTATATTAGCCAGCAAATATTGAGTTGTGGAAAATTATTTTAAGGAAATAGAAGAGAAAGTCAAGGAAGCTCATGAAATTGCATTAAAAGCAAGAAAAAAAGGATATGATCCTAAAAAAGAAGTGGAGATTTCTTTTGCAAAAGATTTGGCAGATAGGGTTGAAGAATTAGTTGGTCCAAAAGGAATTGCAAATAAAATAAGAAAATATTTAAAAGAAAAAGGAAGAGAAGAAACTGCTTTGCAAATCGCCATTGAAATAGCAGAAAATATGGAAGGGAACTTTGCTAGCATAATTGAACAAGCTGTAAGAACAGGATTGGCTATATTAACAGAGGGTGTCCTTGTTGCCCCCATAGAAGGAATTTCAAGCGTAGAAATAGGAAAAAATGATGATGGAACAAGATATGTAGATTTATATTTTGCCGGCCCTATACGCTCTGCAGGGGGAACAGGAGAAGCAATGAGTGTCTTAATTGCAGATGTTGTTAGAAGAAAACTTGGAATAGATAGATATAAGCCAACTGAAGATGAAATTGAAAGGTATAAAGAAGAGATTCCTCTCTATGATAGAGTTACTCATTTGCAATATTTGCCATCTCCTGAAGAAATTGAGTTAATAGTAAGAAACTGCCCCATTTGTATAAATGGCGAGCCCACTGAAGATAAAGAAGTTATGGGTAAAAGAGATTTGCCTAGAGTAAAAACAAATAGAATAAGAGGGGGAGCATGCTTAGTTATAGCAGAAGGACTTTGTTTAAAAGCTCCAAAATTGCTAAAGCATGTTCAAAATTTAAAGTTAGAAGGATGGGATTTTTTAAAGAAATTTGTTTATGAAGAGGAAGAGGAAAAGGAAATCACTCCTTCCGATAAATACGTTAAAGACTTAATAGCTGGGCGTCCTGTTTTAAGTCATCCATCTAGGAAAGGAGGATTTAGACTTAGATATGGAAGAGGAAGAACATGTGGATTGGCAGCTCTTGCTATACACCCAGCTACAATGTATTTACTTGATGATTTTATAGCAATTGGGACACAACTTAAAACAGAGCGCCCAGGAAAAGGAACAATTGCCACCCCTTGCGATGCGATAGAAGGACCAATGGTTTTGCTTGACAATGGAGATTTTTTGCAGATAAATAGTGTTGAGGAAGCTAAAAAGATAAGAAACAAAGTTGTTGAAATTGTTGATTTAGGGGAAATTTTAATTCCATTTGGAGAATTTGCAGAAAATAATGCTATTTTACCGCCAGCAAGCTATTGCTATGAATGGTGGATTCAAGAACTGGAGGAGAAAGTTAGTGTTGAAGAAGTAAAGAAAGAATTTGGATTGGAAGATTTAAAAAATATTGATGGAGAAATTGCCTTTCAAATAGCAAAGAAATATGATGTACCATTGCACCCTTCATATACTCTCTTCTGGCATGATATTAATGAAGAAGAACTAAATTATTTAAGGCAAGCAATAAAAAATGGAAGATATGATGGAAAGCTTTATCTTAAAAAAGATGAAAAGTTAAAAGAGATTTTGTTAAAGCTTGGTGTCTTGCATAAGGAAAGAGAGGAATATATCATTGAAAAGTTTGCATATGTTTTGCTAAGATGTTGTGGATTTGATTTAAATGGCAAAGAAATTATTGAAGTTGCAGAAAGTAATGGAGAGCCATTAAAAGCAGTGCAAGAAATGGCGGGAATAAAAATCATGCCAAAAGCTTTGCATAGAATAGGAGCAAGAATGGGTAGGCCGGAGAAAGCAGCGGAAAGAAAAATGAGAGCTTCTCCGCATCTTCTTTTCCCTGTTGGAATAGAAGGTGGCAGAGAAAGATTACTCAATGAAGCAAAGAAAATAGAGGTTGAAATGGGGGAAAGGAAATGCGAAAAGTGTGGCTCTATAACATATAAATCAAAATGTGATTGTGGAGGACATACACATTTTACAGGTAAAACAAAAACATTTAGGATAGATTTGGAGAAGGAGTTAAAGAAAATAGAAAAGAAACTAAATGTTGCAGTCCCGGAGAAATTAAAGGGAGTTATTGGGCTAACATCGCAAAGCAAGACACCAGAAGCAATTGAAAAAGGAATATTGAGGGCTAAGCATGAAATATTTGTTTTCAAAGATGGAACAGTAAGATTTGACATGACAAATATGCCTCTAACTCATTTTAAACCATATGAAATTGGAACAAGCGTTGAGAAACTCCGCCAACTGGGGTATGAATATGACTATAAAGGAAATAAACTGGAGAGAGAAGACCAAATATGTGAGCTTAAGCCACAGGATGTAATACCTTCCAAGAAATGTGGAAAGTATTTTGTGAGAGTCGCAAAATTTATTGATGATTTGCTTGTAAAATTCTATGGGATGGAGCCATATTATAGAGTAGAAAAATTAGAAGATTTAATTGGTCATTTAGTTGTTGGTCTATCCCCTCATACATCTGCAGGCGTAATAGGAAGAATAATAGGATTTGTTGATGCAAATGTATGTTGCGCTCATCCGTTTTTCCATGCTGCAAAAAGAAGAAATTGCGACGGAGATGAAGATGCATTAATGCTTTTATTGGATGTTCTCATAAACTTTTCCAAAGAATATATTCCAGAAAAAAGAGGAGGGAAAATGGATTTGCCACTTGTTATAGCAACTCGTATTTCTCCTACAGAAATTGATAAAGAAGCATTAAATATTGATTTATTAGAAAGATATCCATTGGAATTTTACAGGAAAACCTTAGAATATCCGCATCCAAAAGAACTTGAAAACATAATGGATTTAGTTGCTAATAGAATAGGAACTGGAAAGGAATATAACGGCTTTGGCTTTACACATGACACATCAAATATAACAGAAGGACCAAAAACATCTGCTTATAAGCTATTAGATAAAATGGAAGATAAGTTGAGGGCTCAACTTGGTTTAGCAATAAAAATAAGAGCTGTAGATGAGGAAGATGTTGCAAGCAGAGTTATACAAACTCATTTTCTGCCAGATTTATTGGGCAATTTGAGAGCTTTTACAAAACAACAATTTAGGTGTATTAAATGCAATACAAAATATAGAAGAGTGCCTTTAAAAGGAAAATGCGTTAAATGCGGTGGAAATTTGGTTTTGACGGTGCATGAAAAATCCATAAGGAAATACCTTGAACCAGCTAAAAGATTGGTAGAAAAATTCAATGTATCAAACTATACAAAGCAAAGATTAATTTTATTTGAAAAATTTGTAGATTCTTTATTCAAAAATGATAAAGTAAAACACACTAAGCTTAGCGATTTCTTTTAGCTTCTTTTCAGCTATCTCTCAACAATAGGCAGCAAGAATTTTTCTCCCTGATGTGCCTTTATCATCAAAACAATCCATAGACTAAGGTAAGCAAAGCTATTAAGCCAGCAATAATCCATTCAATAAATGGTATAATGGCAAAAAACAAATAATCTCAACAGAAGAAAAGTCAATATTGATTGTATTGCATGAAATCTTGCACTGGTCTCTTCCTCAAACAATAAAAAATTAAGCCAGTTAGCCATTCTAGCAAATAGCATAATGCTCCTAAACTTTTCATCTATTCAAAAGAGGTATGTCCCATATATACTACTTCATAAATATTTTTGCTACTTATAGTCAAAAATTAGAATTGAATTGATGCCATAACAAGCTCTTCTCCATGCAAAAGTTATGTTATTTCCTTACATTTTTTAAATGCTACTTACAATTTACTCAATTGCCAATAACAATTTGCCTTTCATTTTATGTTACTATCTTAAGTTTTCCTAATTGTGGCTCGTATATTTTTCCTTTATCCATTAATGCTGAAATTATCTCTTCTGCAATATCCTTGCTTATTCCTTCTTTTTCTGCCTGATTTATAACTTCCTCCCAAATTGCTCCATTTTCGCCTTGCAATTCTTCAATTATCTTTAGCATTTTTTCTTCAGCTTCTCCAAAATCCTTTTTAACTTCTTTCTTTGCTGTAATAAATGATAAAGCTTCTCTCATTAAAAATTCATAATGTTCCACATCAATATCCTTATACACCTTTATTGCTTCAGCAACTCCTTCCGCAACTAATGGAGGGTAGCCCAGTTCTTTAAGTTGGCGAGAAGTAGGATTTTTCATATTCATTGCGTCTCTAATTGCATTTATCCTCATTAACATGCTTCTACTTGCTTCCAAAATCCAGTAATTTCTTATTTTTGCATCTACTTCCTTTACAAGCTCTGCTCTTGCTGACAAATAAAGAACTCCTTCCTCTGGCTCATAAATTCTAACTTTTCCAACAACAGCAATATAGCTTGGTATTTCCATATCCGCAAGTATGCTCGCCACCTCTGGCTTAAAAGCTTCGGCATAAACAACATGCATTCCAGTTGGATCCGAAATTCTTGCTCTCCTTCTTATTCCTTCTGCTCCTATTTCTTCCACATCTGTAAGTACACCAACAATGAAGAGTCTATTTACCTTAGCTCCCAAAGGAGTAATAACATATTTTGGTGCCTTTTCTTCCTTAGCTTCCAAAACATGATTTGCATCATTATATTCTGCTGCAAATATTCTCCATGCTGGCTCCCTCATTTTATCCCTCCAATTGCATTAAAATTTCTTCCATTTCTTTCTGCTCATCTATTTGCAATAATTCTGCATCTCTTGCAAAAATTGTGACAATCAAATCGCTTTGAATGGAATCGCCTTTTATGCGCAAGGCTTTTGCCATTAGTCTATCAAAAATTTCATCATATACTATTCCATAATCCATTGCTTCCTTTGCAATACTTAAATAGTCTTCCAAGCTTTTTTTCAATAATTTTTCAGATAGCTCCCTATTCAAAATAACATCAACTGCTCCTGTTCCATCATCTAAAAGCAATCTTATTCTTAAATCAGCTACACCATCCACATTTCCATCTTCCTCACAAACTCCATTTTTTATTCTTCTATTGCATTTTGGGCATCTAAATATAATGCCTGAATCCTTTCTTATGTCTAACACAACTCCTTCTATACATAAATCTATTCCTCCACCTGCTTCAACAACTTTGTAAAGAGGAATTGGCTTTTCTTCTATAACGATTTCTTCATCTAATTTTTCTACTTCTGAGTTCTCATCAAATATAAGCTGGGGTGCACCTCTCCATCTCCTAATATAGCCACCTTTTATTTTAATAACATCTCCTTCTTTTAATCCAAAATCTTTCCATGCTGTAAATCTTATTTTTGCTGTCTCATCTGCCAGTATGCCAGAAAATACTTTTTTTGTCTCTCCACCAATGCTTACTTCTCTTTCTTCTATTGATAAAATTTTTCCTCTGACTTCAACACCAGATAATCCCGGCTTTAAATCAATGATATTGTACTTCTTAGGTGTTCTTTTTATTAAATCAATATCATAATCCAGCTTTTCTACTTCTGTCCATTCAGATAAGCTTAGTCTTGGCTGTCCTTCCCATTCGCTACTAGAGGCATTTTTTATTCTTATAACATCCCCTCTTTGCAATCCGAAATCCTTCCATGCTGTAAAAGGCAAAACAGCTGTTTCATCTCCCAGCAAGCCACGGAATATTTTTCTTTTGGTATTTCTAACTTCAACCTCCCTTTCATCTATCGTAATAACTTTTGCTACTGTACATATACCACGCTCATTTACCTTTATATCTTTCAACTTTTTTTCTTTCAAAATCCCACCATATTTATTTATAACAGCTTCTTTAGCCTGTTCCAGAGGGACACCATAATCTAAAAATCTCCTCAAATCTTTTTCAACTTCCTCCCGATCAGCTTCCACTCTTTCCAAAATTTCATCTACAGCTTTTTCGATGTCAATTTCCATATAATAACTAATAAAGTTTGCCTATAAAATTTTATAGGCAGTAACTGTAAAAATAGAAAAAATTAGCCCAGAGACAACCTATCCAAGGAGTATTATGAAGGGGCTTGCGCAGGGAAATATTAATGAAAAAGTGGAGCTTATGTAGCTCATCGAAATAGCAAAAATCCTTCTCTTAGATATGTTGATGAATTTGTTGTGGTTTGTGGAAAGGAGTTTAACTAAAGTAGCTAATATATGAATGAATAGGGTGAAAAACCAATTATTATGCCTGCATATCCTAGCAATGAAATTGAGATGCCAACGAATCCAAAGAGAAGAACATGCACGCCATTTAATAGGTCTATATAGAAACGAGTGCCAAGTAAACCAACGCTTGCAATGGCTCCTCTTCTGGCATACCATTCTCCAAGAAGGGCTGTAAATTTAGGTCTTGAAAGAAAAGCTCGAACTACAAAATTGGTTATTGGATTAATTTTTATGGCTTTGGATACAATTGTTGCAAATGCATATGTAATTATTGGAGGGATTAGCAATAGAATTGGAAGTAATGGTAATAAAAGTAGGATTTGTGGAAGTCTATGTATGAAATAGGTGTCTCTGCCGAATCCAGCACCAATAACAAAAGAGCCGAGGTTTGAATGGAAAAAACCAGTTGGTTGAGGAGAATCGCTTTTATTTAATTTATATTCATGGCTTAATTGGTTTAGTATTTCTTTTACTCCTTTTAAAATATTCATCTCCTTTAATTGCATCAGTATTTCATCTAAAATTTCAAATACACCTTGATCTCCATTACTTATTTTTTCCATTGAATGATTTACTATGGCAATGAGTTTTTTAGCTTCTTCTTTTGTAACCATAGCTGTAATTTCCTTACCATCCATATTAATGAACTTCACATTCACTTTTATTTTCTCACTAGTTGTAGAACTTGATACTACAGGATAGAAAATTGCAGATAAAAGCAATAAAGCCACAACCCCCGCATATAGTGAGGATTTCATAATTGGATTTCTTTCTAAATATAAATATATAACGCTATTTCGAAAATTTTGTTGCATGCTGAAATCTGCCTAGCTATGCTGAAGTAAAGATAGACCAGAAAAGAAACCAACTTTCACGCCATTGAATACGAAGTAAAGAAATGGAAATAAACCGAGAATAAAAGCAAGCCATTAGAATAATGGCGTTTTTCCAGCTCCATATTTGCATGTTAGGTCAGCGATTGACGAGCATAAAAATACCATGGTATGGTAAGCCAAATCCATATGTTGTCGGAACAATTTTTAGCAACATATGTAGCTAAAATTAATCTTTTTCTTCTACATACTTTTCAAGCAATTTTATTGCTGTAGCTGTTGCTTCCCTAATTTTTTCTGCTGTTTCTTTTATTGACTCCCTATCATCAATATCCATTGCTCTTATATAAAGAAGAATGGCAAGTTCCCAGAAATTATAAATCATTTCTGCTTGACTTGCGTTGAAATTTGCATCTCTAATTCTTTCAATTGGATTTATGAGCATCAATGAAACAAAGCTTGTTGCGCTTGCCCCGCCAAAGCCCAAGGTTTTAAGAGTGTCTGCAATGGTGTTTGTATGAAAAGCAATGGATAATGCAACTATAAGGAAAAATAAACCAACTGCAAATAAAGCGGATGAAAAGATATATATGAGGTATTTTGCTCTCTTTAATTCCAAACAAAGTTTCTTTATCTTTTCCTTCAATGCTGGCATCTCTTGGGTAAGAATGTTCATTATTATGTTATTTAGCTCTATATTGGCTCTACTCTTATCAAATTCCATGTTTTTATTTCCTTACCATATTTTTCTTTTTTGTTTTTTAATGAAAAAGTGCTATAGTAAATCTCTTCATATGTAAATAGCCAACACAATTGTTTCTTTCATTTTACAGTTTTTGATGAAAATGGAATGAATGACGCTATTGGCATTTGTATTGAGTGCTACTATCATTTTATTACGTGATTTTATCATGGCAGCGTTTTCTTTTCATTATTTTCATTTTTTCAACTAATGTTATACATCAAAATTTAAATTATTCTTTTCATATAAGCTTATGAAATGTATTGCTATTTTTGCAGCCATTGCCTTGCTCACTCCTTATTTTGCTCAATCAGATGAAAATGTTTTGATTTTAAAGATAAAGCCAGATGAAATAAAAACAATTGATTTTCCTCTTGGCACCAAAATAAAGATTTATGCAGATGGCTGTAAAATATGGAGGGGAGCTGGAATAAAAAATGGAGGACGTTTTCTCTTCATAAATATATGGAGCAAAGAAGGAGGCATAGTAAAAATAAAATATGAATTACCTTCTCATCCTTTCATTACGAAAGATGAATATGACTTCCTCATTATAACTCCAAGTAAATGGAAAGAAATTTTGCAACCATTGAAGGAGCATAAGGAAAAATATGGAATAAAAACAATTATTGTTTCATTAGATGAAATATATGGAGGCAAGTATTTTGCAACACAGGGAAGAGATGATGCTGAAAAGGTGAAATATTTCATTAAAGATGCAATTGAAAACTGGGGCATTGAATATGTTTTGCTTGTAGGAGGAAGAAAATTTAGCAAAGAAGAATGGATTATGCCAGTAAGATATGCATGGCTAAATGACAGGAGTTCTTCATGGGAGTATGAGAGGCGATTCTTAAGTGATTTATACTTTGCAGATATATATGATGCAAATGGAAGCTTTTCTTCATGGGATACAAATGGAAATGGATTTTATGGCGAGTATGACCATGAGATTGGTAATAAAAAATTGAAGGATGACGTAGATTTATATCCAGATGTTTATATTGGTAGACTTCCAGCAAGAACAAAAAATGAGTTGAGGAGAGTTGTACAAAACATTATTTCATATGAAGAGCAAAGTCAAAATTTCAAAAAAGTTGTTCTTATAGGCGGAGATTTATATTTACATGACCCATGGGATATTGCAGAAGGAGAATATTTGTTAGATGAAATTGCAAAAGAATTGAATAGCTACAATATTGTAAAACTCTATGCTTCAAATGGCTTAAATGCAAAAATGATAAATGATGAAATAAAAAATGCCGATTTTGTTGTTTTTGAGGGAGCTGGCGCCCACCATTTATGGGCGACGCATGCAAAAAATGATGAAAAATGGATTTACTATTATGCATGGAATATTTTGCAAATTAAAAATGAGAAGTTGCCAATTGTGCTTACTGCTGGAGCAAGGCTTGGACAATTTAATCAAAGCAGGGAGTGTTTTAGCTGGCTTTTTGTTTCAAAAGGAAAAAGCGTAGCTAGTATAGGACCAACTGGCTTATGCTGGATAGGACATGGAGAAAATATAACTAAAATTTTTCTTGGAAATCTTCATATTAGGCTTTGTAAAGAAATAGCTAAAAAGGATTTGCTTGGAAAAGCATGGGGAAATGCAATAATAAGCTATCTTAACTCCTTTAAATGGGGAGGTGTTGCTAAAGCATTTCATATGAAAGCTGTTGAAGAGCTTGAAATTTTTGGGGACCCAACTTTGAAAATAGGAGGATATTCATATGAATGCAATTTGCAAAGAAAATTGCATGTGGGAGGAGATGGCGAAGGAAATTACAGCAGAATACAGGATGCAATAAATGATGCAAACAATGGCGATATAATCATTGTTCATTCAGGAATTTATGAAGAGGATTTAATTGTAAATAAATCTGTTGAACTTATTGGTATAAATGCTACAATAAAAACAAATGGAATAAAATTGGAGGCAGATTCAATAAAAATAAGAAATTTCTCAATTGTTGGATATGAGAAAGGAATTGGCTTGGAATGCAATGGAAATGAAATTGCTATAGAAAATAATGTCATCTATGCTTTCAACTACAGCATTTTACTCAATGGAAGTAATTGCATTGTAAAAAGCAATAAGATTTATGAAAATATACATGGAGTCTGGATTAATGGAAATGATTGCCTCATTGAGGAAAATGAAATTTATAACAATTGGTATGGTGTTTGGATAGAAAATGGCGAAAACGAGAGCATAGAAAATAATTATTTCCACTTCAACCACTGGTATGCTTTATGGGTAGAAGGAAAAGATGGCACAATAATAGCAAATAATTTTTCGAGAAACTGGTATAGCATTTATTTGTATAATTCAAATGATTTTATCATATCAGAAAATTTCATTTATAGAAATCAGCATGGTCCTCAGTTTGTAAATTCAAGCAATAATATTTTTGAAAGCAATGATGTAAGGAAAAACGAGCATTATGGCATATACTTTGGATGGAGAAGCAAAGGAAATGTCATTGCTAAGAATAATTTCATAGGAAATGCTTACAATGCAAGAGATGATGATAAAAATAAATGGAAAGCCAACTACTGGGATGATTATATTGGTCTTAAAATAAAATTACTATGGCTTCTCCACATTCCAAAGTATATTCCTAAGCTTTCATTTGATTGGATACCAGCATTAAAGCCATATGAGATATAGTTATCCAACATAACTTATCTTGAGTTCTCCTTCATAGCCATCATATATCAGAGGATTCTGTACAGGAAAAGCTCTCCATTCATTATATTCATCTGTCTTCTCCGCCGCATAGGGAAATGCTTCCTCCGCTGATATCCAGCCATCGTTGTTTGTATCGAGTTCCTTCATTGTTAGTGCTCCATCTGGCTTTCCATCCTTCGGAAAGAAATCATAGCTTGGCTCCATCAGGAAATACGAGAATACACCATTTTTGA
>JAPDJT010000001.1 GCA_029258955.1 Thermoplasmatota archaeon | reverse complement strand
GTCCCAGCGAAAAATATTTTTCTTTCTAACTAATTCCATTAACTGGTGTAGCATTTCCATCCCCTCCTGATTCTCCATCAGGAGGGGTATTTTTCATTTTTTAAATTTTCAAATTCTTGACAGTCCCTGGAAAGCGCTGAGTAAATGAAAAAGTGGATTGGCCATTGGCTATTATAGCTGAAAAATGTCATGAAATCTTTTCTTTCATAATTTTTTATGATTTCTGTTACAATATGAAAAATGATGGAATGATACGTTGCTATAACAACATTCTCTTTCATTTCTTCATAACATAGAAATGCCAAACTAAAATGGAAAGAACACTGTTATAGCAAATTTCCATGTAATAATAGCCAATGGCACCATTTCTTTCATTTTTTCAAATTTCATTACATAAAAATTTATTATCTTTTTTCTTTACATATGTGCAACTTGAAGATATAAAAGAAAAGGCAAAAAAACTTGCAAAATACAAGCTATGTGATGCATGCTTAGGAAGGCAATTTGCTAAAATTGAACATGGTATCAGCAATAGAGAAAGAGGGAAAAGAATAAGAGAAATGCTTGGCTTGGAAAAAGTAGATGAAAGTGAATGTTGGCTTTGTGATGGCTTAATGAATGAGATAGAAAAATTTGCTGATTTAGTTATAGATGCTTTAAAGGATTATGAATTTAATACATTTCTTGTTGGATGCAAAGTAGATGAAGAAATTTTGAGGAAGGAAAAAGAGATTGAAACTCCTTATGCAGAGTCGATAAAAAGAGAAATAAATAGGGAAGTTGGTAAGATAGTTGCAAAAAAGCTTGATAAGCCAGCTGATTTTAAAGAACCAGATATAGTTGCTTTAATAAACACATTATATGATGTTGTTGAACTTGATGTTAGACCCATATACATATACGGGAGATATAGAAAATTGGTTAGAGGGATACCACAAACAAAATGGTATTGTAGAAAATGCTATGGAAAAGGGTGTGAGTATTGTAATTATAAAGGGAAGATGTATGAAGAAAGTGTTGAGGAGCTAATAGCTAAAAAAGCTTTAGAGGCATTTGAAGCAGAAGATGAAAGTTTTCATGGAGCGGGAAGAGAAGATATAGATGTTTTGATGCTCGGCAATGGGCGCCCATTCATTCTCGAGCTTAAAGAGCCGAGAAAAAGAAATGTTGATTTAAAAGAGTTAGAAAAACAAATAAATGAATATGCAAAAGGGAAGGTAGAAGTTACTGGACTGAGATATGCAAAAAAGGAAGAAATAGAAAAGCTTAAATCTGCAGAATACCCAAAAATTTATAGAGTGGTTATAAAATTCAGAGAAAAGGGAAAAATTAATGAAGCAGTAAATGCATTAAGGGGTAGAATAATTAGCCAAAGAACACCAAAAAGAGTTGCTCATAGAAGAGCAGATAAAATAAGGCACAAGAAAATAATAGATATAAAAATAGAGGATTTAAAAATGAACGAAGCTACGTTAATAATAAAAGCTGAATCAGGCACATACATTAAAGAGCTTATAACAGGCGACGAAGGCAGAACAACGCCATCATTGGCAGAGCTGGCAGGCGTGGAAATGAAGGTTGAAAAATTGGATGTAATAGGTATTGGTGATAAAGATGAGGAGAAGTAGAGGGTTTAGGAGTAAAAGTAGGAAAAAGCTTACTAAAAAGTATAGGAAGGGAATGAGTAATATAATAACGAGGGCAATGCAAAAGTTTGAGGAAGGAGAAAAAGTAGCTATTGTTATTGATCCATCATTCCATTATGGAATGCCACATCCTCGCTTTCATGGAAGAACAGGGGATGTGGTAGGAAAGCAAGGAAGGGCTTACATTGTTAAAATAAGAGACGGAAGAAAGATAAAGCATATAATTGCATTTCCAGAGCATTTAAGGAAGGTATAAAATGAAAATAGTACTTATTTCTGAAGTTAAAGAAATGCTTTCAAAGCTGGCAAAAGAAAGAGAATTAAATAGAGAGCAGAGAATAGCATTAGAGCATAGTGAAAAAGTTGCTAAACTTCCAGCTAAAAAAGCAAGAGAACTTGTTGAAAAATTGATGGAAATAGGGAGAATAAATGAAAAACAAGCTTGCAAAATAGCTGATTTACTGCCCAAGGATAAAGAAGAAGTTGTTGCAATATTTGCAAAGGAAACTTATATGCCCTCCGATGATGAAATAGAACAGATTTTGCAATTAGTTAATGAATATATTTAGGAGGGATAATGGAAGATTATGTTTATATTCTGGATTATCTACCAACAGGAAGACCAGGATATAGGAAAGGACCATTAGCTTATGGTATAGGGGAAAAGCAATTTACTTTACTTGAGCTTATCCCAAAGCCTGGTGTAACTTTATCAATAGGAGAAAGAGTTTATGTGGGCAAGGATTTAGAAAAAAGAGACAAGATTGCAAAGGTTAAAGGCAGAGTGAATTATGAAGATTTAACCTCCACAGCTCATGGTGAAATATTTTATGTTTTGTTGGATATAGTTAAAAGAAATGAAGAAAGATTTGTAAAATTTTTTAATGAATGCCCAGCAATAACAACAAGATTTCATGCTTTAGAATTACTTCCTGGGCTGGGCAAGAAAACAATGCTTGAAATTTTAGAAGAAAGAAAAAAAGAGCCATTTAAAAGCTTTGAAGATATAAAAAAGAGAGTTAAAACGATTCATAATCCAGAGAAAATAATTGCGAAAAGAATTTTGGAGGAGTTAGAAAATCCAAATGAGAAATATCGCTTATTTACTCGCCCGCCTTTGAGGAAATGAAATTAAGCCAGCATTTTTTAATTGATGAAAGAATTGCTGATAGAATTGTAAAATATGCTGATTTGAATGAAAATGATATTGTTTTAGAAATAGGAGCTGGAAATGGAATCTTAACAAAAAGAATTGCAAAAATTTCTAAAGTTATTGCTATAGAAATAGACAAAAGATTTATTGAAAGATTGAGAAGAATAAAAAATGTTGAAGTTATTAACGAAGATGTTATGAAAATAAATTTAAAAAATTTAGAATTTAATAAAGTTGTTTCAAATTTACCTTATCATATTTCCTCCCCCATAACTTTTAAATTGTTAGAAGTGCCGTTTGATTCAGCTATTTTAATGTATCAAAAAGAATTTGCAGAAAGATTGGTTGCTAAACCAGGAAGCAAAAAATATGGGCGCCTCTCAGTTATGGCATATTACAAAGCAGATTGCGAAATTTTGGAATATGTTCCAAAAGAAGCTTTCTTTCCAAAGCCAGAAGTAGATTCCTGTATTGTAAAACTCATACCAATAGGAAAAAGATTTAATGTAAATGAAAAGCTATTTGATAAGGTTGTCAAAGCATTATTTGGACATAGGAGAAAAAAAATTAAGAACGCTTTACTCCTTGACAAACTTGTTGAAAAAAATGAGATAGAAAGGCTCCCTTATATGGATATGAGAGCTGAGCAATTGGAACCTGAAAAAATAGCGGAATTATGCAATAAAATAGAGGAGATAAAATGTTTGAAAAAGTAGATGCTTTGCTTATTAAAACGCCAGATGAAAATTTCTTTTATTTTACCAAACTCGAAGGATTTTATGAAAATAGCTATGCAGTTGTCCTTCCAGATAAAGTTATAACCATAGCTCCGCATTTGGAAGAAAAGGCTGATTATTTTTATAAAAGTAAGAAAGAGTTAGAAAAAATTTTGAAAGATGTAGCAAAAGTTGATAAACTCGGGATAAATGGTGAAGCATTATCATATAAAGATTTTGTTTATTTGAAGAAACTTTTGAAAACAAAGCTAATTGATGTAAGTCAAGAGATTAAAAAATTAAGGGTTGTAAAAAAACCAGATGAAATAAATTTAATAAAAAAAGCATACAGAATTTCAAATGAAGTAGTTAACCAGCTTGATTTTAGAAATAAAACAGAAAAAGAAATTGTAAAAGAAATAGAAATGGCTATTCTTAAAAATAATGCAAAGTTGGCTTTTGAGCCAATTGTTGCATTTGGGAAAAATTCAGCAATTCCCCATCATATGGCATCTAACAAAAAATTTGTTTTGCCTGCATTGATTGATTTGGGAGCAAAATATAAAGGATATTGTGCAGATATTACGAGAACTTTTATTGATAAAAGAGGGAAGAAAGTATATGAAATTGTAGAAGAAGCATTGTATATGGCAATAGATAATATGGTAGAAGGAATAAAAGCTAAGGAAGTATATGAATTAATTGAAAAGTTTTTCAAAAAACATGGATATAAAATGCTTCATGGATTAGGGCATTCAATAGGGTTAAAAGTGCATGATGGTTATGCTTTAAATAAAAAAGCGGATTTCATCTTAAAAGAAAATATGGTTTTTGCTGTTGAACCTGCTATATATACAAAATCATTTGGAGTAAGGTTGGAGGAAGATATTATTGTTGGAAAAAGAAAAGGCAAAATAATTGCATAATAGACTATGGTGCATATCAAAATTTTTCGGATATGTTGAATAATGAATGAATCGTTGTCATTGGCTATTATCACATGGGAGGATATGCCATAACAATATTCCATTTCATTTCATTTTTTTGACAATCTCAAATTTTATTTCCTCAATCAATTTCATCAATTGTTCTTTTACGGAGAAATGCCATCATAGAAATGATGAAGCTTGCTGGCTTGTGGGCGGAAGGTGGCTATACAAGCTAATGATGCAATTATTGCTGTTTTGCGACAATAATATGCAACAATATAACCCATAGTATGCGTTATAGCACTATTGTTTATTTCAAGATGAGGCGGAACAGAATAGCCATCCCCTTTATTTTTTAGCACTTTCATTACAATCATGAGAATTGAAGAAGAATTAACATGGAAATCTTTTAATTTGCTTAATTCCATAGGGTGTTAAAATAAGATATTGCTATGATGCTCAATTTGTGGAGATTGTGAAAAAAATGAAAAGGGATGTTGTTATGGTATATCCTCTCATAATAACCTAACGTAACATTCAACACACCTCATTTATATGGCAATTTTTATATATCTTTACAACATCTCCACATAGCATGGCAAGCATCGTCGCCTATGGGGCTTATGTCCCCAAATATAGGATAAAAGTTGAGGAAATAGCCAGAATATGGGGTGGACAACCAAAAGCTATTTCATCTGGCTTGTTTGTTTTTGAGAAATCTGTGCCAAGCATAGATGAAGATACTGCCACCATATCTGTTGAGGCTGCAAGAAGAGCAGTTAAAGCTGGAAAAATTAATCCAAAAGAAATAGGTGCAATATATGTAGGCTCAGAAAGTCACCCTTATGCAGTTAAGCCTACAGCAACTATAGTTGCAGAGGCAATAGGAGCTACTCCAGAGCTGACTGCTGCTGATTATGAATTTGCTTGCAAAGCTGGAACAGCTGGAATGCAAAATTGCATTGCTTTAGTTGATGCCAACATGATAAAATATGGCATGGCTATAGGAGCAGATGTTGCTCAAGCTGCTCCAGGAGATGCTTTGGAATATACTGCCGCTGCAGGGGGCGCTGCATTTATTATCGGCAAAGATGGAATAGCCAAAATTAATGACACCGTTTCATATACAACAGATACTCCTGATTTTTGGAGGCGAGAGGGACAGCCTTATCCGGGACATGGAGAACGCTTTACAGGAGAACCAGCTTATTTTAGGCATGTAATAAATGCTGCAAAAATGCTTATGGAGAAAGTGGGCACAACTCCATCTGATTACAATTATGCTGTTTTTCATCAGCCAAATGGAAAGTTTCCGCTGAGGGCGGCGAAAATTTTAGGATTTGAAAAAGAAAAAATAGAAGCTGGTCTGCTTTGTCCATATATTGGCAATACTTACTCAGGCTCATCAATGGTAGGATTAACTGCTGTTTTAGATGTTGCAAAGCCGGGAGATAGAATTTTAGTTGTTTCATATGGCTCTGGCGCTGGTTCAGATGCTTTTGATATTGAAGTTACGGATAAAATTGAAGAATATGAAAGGCAAGGTATAAAGCAAATGATTGAAAATAAGGAATACGTTGATTATGCAACTTATATGAAATTTAGGAGGGAATTTAAATGAGAGAAGTAGCAATTATTGGCATAGGAATGACAGAATTTGGAGAGTTATGGAATAAGTCATTTAGAGAGCTGGTGGCAGAGGCGGGTATACAAGCCATTTTGGATGCTGGAATAGAAGGTGAAGAGATAGATGCAATGTATATTGGGGGAATGTCAACTGGTAGATTTGTAGGGCAGGAGCATGTTGGAAGTTTAGCTGTAGAAGTTGCTGGGCTGGAAGATTTACATATTCCAGCAACACGTGTTGAGGCAGCTTGTGCTTCTGGAGGCGTAGCAATGCATCAGGGATATTTAGCTGTTGCTTCCGGCATGTATGACATTGTTGTTGTAGGAGGAGCAGAAAAAATGACAGATGTTGTAGGAAGAGAAGCTACGCATATTCTTGCTTCTGCTGCCGATAGAGAATGGGAAGCATTCTTTGGAGTTACCTTTCCTGGCTTATATGCTTTGATGGCTCGCTATCATATGCATAAATATGGAACCACCCAGGAGCAATTGGCGATGGTAGCCGTCAAAAACCATTATAATGGTAGCTTAAATCCAAAAGCTCAGTTTAAGAGAAAAATAACCGTTGAAGATGTTTTAAAATCGCCATTGGTAGCGGAGCCATTGCATTTATTGGACTGTAGCCCAATTACAGATGGAGCTGCAGCTGCCATTTTAGCTCCTTTAGATTTAGCTAAAAAATATACTGATAAAATTGTAAAAATAAAAGCCTCTGTGCAGGCTTGCGATACTCTGTCTCTACATTCCAGAAAGAGATTTGATTCTCTGCCAGCTGCTGTTCATGCAGCGAAGAAAGCTTACGAAATGGCTGGAATAAAGCCAAAGGATGTTGATGTTGCAGAGGTTCATGATTGCTTTACTATTGCAGAAATTATAGCAATAGAAGATTTAGGATTTGTTGAGAAAGGACAAGGAGGAAAAGCCACTGAGGAAGGTTTAACATCTTTAGATGGAGAAATACCAGTAAATACTTCTGGAGGACTAAAAGCAAAAGGTCATCCTGTTGGAGCAACTGGTGTGGCTCAAATCAATGAACTTGTTTTACAGCTGAGAGGAGAAGCTGGAAAAAGACAGGTTAAAGATGCTGAAATTGGCTTAGCCCATAATGTTGGAGGCTCAGGTGGAACATGCGTTGTTCATATTTTGGAGGCGGTTTAAATGGGAGTTGCAAGATATTGGAGGGAGATTCCTGCGAGATATAATTTAATTGGTAAAAAATGCCAAGTTTGCGGAAAAATTTATTTTCCACCTCGCTATGTTTGCCCTAAATGCAGGAGAAAATCAATAGGAAAAATGGAAGATTATAAGTTAAATGGCAAGGGAACAGTAGAAAGCTACACAATAATATATACAGCTCCACCAGAATTTGAAGGGAAAACGCCATATGCAATAGCTTTAATAAAAATGGATGAAGGTTGTTATTTAACTGGGCAAATTGTTGATTGCAAGCTTGAAGAAATTCACATTGGAATGAGAGTAGAGGCTTGTCTAAGAAGAATACAGGAAGATGGGAAAAGAGGAGCAATTTACTATGGATACAAATTCAGAAAGGTGGAGAGTTAAAGCAAAGAATCAATATCAGTAGTTTCTTCAATTTTTTCTTCCTTTTTTCTTAATTTTCTTAATACCGCTTCTATTTTATTTTCTAGTTCTTTGCTTTTCTTAAAAATAGCTACTTCTCCTCTCATTTTTTCCAATATTTTTTTGATTACATCTTGTTTTCTCTTTATTGGCAACAAACCAGATGGATAATCAAATTCCATAAGTTTATCACAAATTTCTTCCATCATAGCAAGTATTTTTTCAACATCCTCAATACTTCCATCCTTAAGTAAATAAACTCCTCTCCTCCTTAACTCTCCTACAACATCAGCCAATCCAAGCAAATAGGAGGTATAGCTAACATTTATATCTTCAGGATTAGGAAGCTTTTTATCCTCAACTATTGCAAGAAAAATCTCTGCCTCCGCCACCTCTTGCATAGCATTTTCCATATAGCCAGCAGTCATTATATCTGGATGTTCTTCTATTTCTTTTTTTAACTCTGCCAATATTTTTTCTGCTTTCCTTATATTTTTTCTTGCTCCCTCAATATCTTCATTATGCACCTTCTTTATTCCTTTTCTACATTCTCTAATTATATCTCTGCATTTTTTCAACGCTTTCTCCCTTAAATCATCCTTTTCATTGAGTACTTGCTCTATTTTTTTCATTACATCCTCCAAATTTTTCATGACAATTAAATGCAAGAATTAGTTAAAAGCTTATCTTTGGATTTTTGAAAAAATTGTTGTTATTGATTCATTGCAAAGGAGTCATGACATTGGCATTGTTTCCTCCCTGCAATAATTTTAATGGGGTCTGTCGAAAATTAAATGAAATAGGATGTGTCATAGTAAGTTCTCTTCTAGACAATAGTGACCAATGATAGCCATTTCTTCTATTTGTTCAACAAACTCGAATAAAGATAAATCTATATATATTCCAAAAGTTTAATAAATGAAAATGAAGAAAATCTTCAAGGAGGAGGAGAAAGAAGAGAAAAAGAAGGCGGGATGGCTTTTAAGCAGACATAAATTAGATGAGATTTTGGCTACAAGGAAAAAATTGCTTGAAGAGCTCCAAAACATTCAGGAAATGGAAGAAAGAGCAAGAGCCAAAGAAAGTTTGTCAAGAATAAAAAGAGGAGAAGATGTTGATAAGTTATTTGGAGATTATAAAGAAATAGTAGATTTATCTCCTCCAAAAGAAGATTATATTGAAGTTGTTGAGGTTCATCCTATTGTAAAGCCTTATGCTTATATTAGAATATTATATGATAACAAAAATCACGAATACATTTATGAGGTAATAGAGCCAAAGTTAGGTGTAGAAGAAAGAAAACTGCTCGATTTTATAAAGGATACACTCCTCAAAACAATGGATATAGAGCTATCAGAATTTACTGAAGAAGAGGCAAGAGAATATTTAAGGAACAATGTTGAAAGGATAATAAGAGATTATTCCATAAGCATAGATGATGTGACAAAAGAAAAAATCATGTATTATATTATAAGAGATTTTCTTGGTTATGGAAAGATAGATGTTTTGATGAAAGACCCAATGATTGAGGATATTTCATGTGATGGACCTGGTGTGCCAATCTTCATCTACCATAGAAATTATGAGTCAGTTAAGACAAACATTATTTTCCAAACTGAAGCAGAGCTGGATTCATTTGTTATACAACTTGCCCAAAAATGTGGAAGACACATTTCTATTGCCCGCCCCCTCCTTGATGCAACAATGCCAGATGGCTCAAGATTACAGGCATGTTTAGCAAGAGAAGTATCATCAATGGGTTCAAACTTCACAATAAGGAGATTTAGAGAAGAACCATTCACACCTACGCATCTTGTAGAATTCAATACAATGTCTCCAGAAATGGCAGCATATTTCTGGATGGCAATTGAGCACGGCGCCTCCGCCATCATTGCAGGAGGAACAGCTTCCGGGAAAACAACAACACTAAATGCTCTAAGCTTGTTTATTCCCCCACAAATGAAAATTGTTTCAATTGAAGATACAAGAGAGATAAATTTACCTCATCCAAATTGGATTGCTTCTGTAACAAGGGAGACAACTGCTGAAGCAGAGGAAAGCAGGATAGGGATGTTTGAATTGCTAAAAGCTGCTTTAAGGCAAAGGCCAGAATATATAATTGTGGGAGAGATCAGAGGAGAAGAAGCTGTTGTTCTATTTCAAGCAATGGCAACTGGGCACACAGTATATTCTACAATGCATGCTGACTCAGTTTTTTCCGTTGTGCATAGGCTTGAGGGAGAGCCAATTAATATTCCAAGAATACAGCTTCAGGCATTAGATATTGTTGCCATTCAAGGATTAATGAGAATAGGGAGAAAAAGAGTTAGAAGAGTAAAAGAAGTTGTAGAAGTAGTTGGTATAGACCCAGCTACAGAAGATTTACTCACAAATGAAGTTTTTAGATGGAATCCTAGGAAGGATTCATTTGACTATTTTGGAAAAGGTCATGTTATGGACAGAATAGCGGAGCAGAGAAATTGGACAGATAGAGAGTTAAATGAAGAGTTCAATAGGAGAGTAGAAGTAATTAAATGGATGGTTGAAAAGGGAATAAAACATTATATTGATTTTGGAAACATAATAGCTGCTTATTATAAGGATCCAGAAAAAGTTATGGAGAGGATAAGAAAAGATAGGGAGAAAGATGCTAAGCAAATATCAAGCTCTCTGCTATAAAATATTTGGAAAAAAGGCATCCAAATCAACGCAGATTGAATATATAAAGAGAGCATTAGAAAAAGCTTTTATGGAAATTAGACCTGAGGCATACATAGCTTATGCATGGATGAATGCTTTAATGGGGGCAATTGCTGGCATTGTTTTAATCATTCTCTATTTCTTTGTTTTCCCTTCCTTCATTACTTTGCCTCCAAAACTTCTTTCCATTATAATTCCTTCTCCAATTCTTTTTGCTGCATTAGCCTATTTCATTACCTTAATGATTCCAGAGAGCAGAGCAAATAGAAGGAGGAAAGATATAGATGCTAAATTGCCATATGCTTTGAATTTTATTGCTGCAATGGCAACAGCTGGCATTTTGCCTTCTGAAATTTTTAAGAGTTTGGCAGAACAACCTGTATATGGAGAAGTTCATAAGGAAGCTGCTTGGATTTATAGAGATATAGAAATTTTTAGCATAGATATAATTACAGCTTTAAGAAATGCTGCAAATAGAACACCTTCCATTAAATTCCAAGAATTTTTGCAAGGAGCAATAACAACAATTACATCTGGAGGAGATTTAAAGAAATATTTTATGGCTAAAGCAGATGAGTATATGAGAGAGAATAGGAGGACGCAAAAAGAATTTCTCCAAACCCTTGGAGTTCTGGCGGAAAGCTATGTCACAGTTGTAGTTGCAGCTCCTCTTTTTTTAATCATAATACTCTCAGTAATGTCATTGTTTGGCGGACCAGCCAACACAGCTTTGATTCTTTATTTTATTGCATTTATAATGCTTCCTCTTGCTAACATAGGATTTGCGGTGGCAATACAATCAATGGCGCCGGAGGTGTAAAATGATAGGGAGGAAAATTGTAATTACTGCCTTCATATTCTCCATATCTGTTATTTCTGCCTCAATACTTTTGAGAATTTTTGAATATTATGCTTTATCCAATGTGCTTTTTGCCTCTACCATCCTTATTTTCCTTATTTTTACATGGATACAGAGAAGAATAAAGGAAGATATGCTTCCATTTATTTCAGATGAATATAAAGAAAAAGAATGGAGATATTATTTCACATCTATACTTTCCTTCATTTTGCTCATATTTACTACCTTGCTTAACATTTTCATTGTATTTTTTGATTTAGGAATTTCAAGGCTTTTAATCAACATTTTACTAGGGGTAGTGATATTGCTCATGTTATATACTGTATTTTCCATTCCAACAGTTGAGAGAACAGCAATATATCCTATCTTTTTCTTTTTTGCTATAGCATTCTCCATAATAGTTATAGGCTCACAGCTTGAGATAGGATATCATTTGCCAGAAGGAGTCTCACCATGGCTTAAAAAAATGGCAGATCCTCTTTTTCTTATAAACATAGCTATAGTCTCATGGATGGCTTCGCTAATGGCAGGAGGAGAAATGCCTTCCCCAGTAGAATCAGTTATAGGAATATATGAAAGAGGGAAGGCTGTAAAAGAAGAAGTGATTTTAAGAAGAAATATTCTCTATCTTACAATTGTTGCTTTCATCATCCTTTTCATTGTAATAAACCTAATTACACTCATTAAACTTCCAGGAAAAGTTGAGTTGAGCAGATTTCAATGGGGATATGCACTAATTTTCATAAGCATTGGTTTATTGGTGAGCGTGATACTATATATAGTTTTCATTCTTCCTGAAAAAACAGGTCTCATAAAGGAAAAATATGATGTTGAAACTCTCTATAAAATTCTTATTCTCGCCTCTTCCGCCATATTTGCCACAATGTTCATTGTTTTAGCTATTTTAACACAACTTGGAAGGCTTAAAGCAATTGGGCCAATAGCCTTAACTACAAAAAATTCTATAGATTTTGCAATATTTGCCATCCTTTCCATAATTGGACCATTTGGATTCTATGAGTATGCAAGATACAGAAAAATAAATTTAATGGAGGAAAGATTTCCCGAATTTCTGAGGGATTTGGCAGAGTCAAGAAAAGCTGGAATGACAATGGCTAAAGCTGTAGAAATGGCAGCAAGAGGAGATTATGGCTATTTAACACCTGAAATTAAAAAAATGGCTGTCCAGATTTCCTGGGGTTTGCCATTTAGCGAGGCTTTCAAAAGGTTTGGAGAAAGATTGAAAACACCTTTAATTCAAAGAACAACAACAATGGTTGTAAAAGCATCAGAAGCTGGAGGAAAAATTGCAGATGTTATTGAAGCTGCTGCAAAGAATGTAAGAGAGATAAAAATTTTACAGGCGGAGAGAAGAACAGAAATGAAGATGTACATAATGATTATGTACATTTCCTTCTTTGTTTTCTTAGCAGTGGTTATAGCCCTAGCTTCAATGTTCCTCCCCAAATTGTTGGAGGCGTCTCAGCAAGCAGCAAGTCTGGTTGGAGGCGGAGGAGGGCTATCTATAGATGAATACAAGTTCATTTATGTTTGTACAGCGTTGTCCCAAGCTATAGGATGTGGAATTGTTGCTGGCTCTCTTTCAGAAGGAAAAGCATTAGCAGGGCTAAGACACGCAACATTTATGGTATTGATAACATATATAGTTTTCAAACTCCTCCTTTAACCTTAAAGCTTTTCCAAATTCTTTCTTTACATTTTCATTAGATATCAAACTCATAATGCTTCTTATTGTGATATTTTGTAAATTTGTTTTCAATTCATCGAGCTCATCTATGCTCATATTCAAAAAAGCTTTTTCTATGGAAATGGCTCTCATCTGAATGTTTATGTCAGCAAGTGTTAACAAATATTCTGCTTCATCATATTCTCCTTTTGCAAGTAGCTCTCTTGCTCTTTCCTCAGCCATTTCAATATCTTTTAAAAAATCATCCTCTATTTTTTCAAATATATCTGTCAAATTTCCATGCCCATATTTTTCAAGAAGTTGCAAAGAAATTTTATGAGCTGTGCCATTTTCATAAGCATCATATATGTCCAATGCACATATATGTACTGGAATGAAAAGAGATGAACATTGATCTGTAGCAAACCAAAGAGCACTTAAATAATCATGATAATCTTTCGAAATTTTATATATTGTTGCAACTTCATATCCTCCTTGGCACATTCCTCTAAGCCCTTCCAATTCATAACTATGTATTCTTGCCATTTCCATTAAATCTTTTATGCTAATATTTCCATATTTTTCCAAAAGCATTTCCCTTAGCCTATTCTCCCATTCATAGTATTTAAAGCATATAAATAGATTGGCTTTATTACCATCTATTTCATTTAATCTTATCCAAAAATTTCCTAAGACACCTCCTTTTCCAACTTTAATTTCGTTTGAAAAACCAAAAGGAACTAGTCTGACCTCAATGTAATCATTTTCCACATCTCTTATTTTTATTCCAAAAATAGCTCCCAGCCTTACAACATCTCCTTTTTTAACCCATCCAGAAAAGGTTGTATTAAAGCTCTTTGCTGTAAATAATGGGTATAGAAGATGTTTATTCCATAAAGCTTTGGGATAATTTGATTGCACTTCTACACCATCTTTAATTTTCTTTATCCAGTAATTAAATGCATCTGCTTCAACTATAGCTCCTTCATTTATTCCAATTAAAAACATATTTTCTGCTACAGAAGTAGCATGTAATTTATCAACAGCTTCCTTAGTTAGCAACTCTAATGCTTCATCTATATCATCAGCAGATTGAATTGCATATCTTATCCAGTCAAAATCATCCCAGGCGTATCTGGAAGGATTTGTTAAGAATGAAATTGTGTCGGCATCACCTATTGCTATTCCTGCCCCGCTTATTGCCATTCCTGGCTTTGTTATGTTTGGAGGCACATCATTTAATGTTGTTGTTCCTATAAAGCGATGTTCAACTTTGAAATGCATTTTATAACCCAGCCAAGGGTGATGATAATTATATTCATATCCTTCTGGAATTATACAAATGACTTGCCAGCCAGGTCTTGCAGGATCTCTTACTTTAAGCAATAAATTGTCGCCATTTGTGGCATTGCCAACTGCCATAATTAATTTACATCCAGAGCTATCTGTAAAAATAATTTTCTGTTGCATGATAAAGCTCGTGGAATTATTTACATTGCTCATAAAAGCAATGAAAAGGAGAATGAGAAAAATTTTCCATTTCATGATTTTAAGCAAATTCGAATAAAAAATTTTTCATTATTGGAGGATTTAAGCAGATGAAAAAGTTGTTATTGACTATTATTGCGAAGGAAATGAATTATAAAATTTACCATAGAACTTTTAAGAAATCAAAATGAGAATGAATTATTGCTATGGCATTCTCCTTCATATGATATGCCCTAGAAAAGATTATTTCTATAATTTATTCCATTAATTCCTCTGCCTTCTTCAATCTTCTCGCTTTTGGGATCAAATTCTCGATATATCCTTCTCTTAAAATTCCTGTACCAAGTACATCACCCCTACCATTTTTAACAATGATAAAATTATGCAATTCAGCATTTATTGCTTTAAAATTTGAAACATCATATCCTTCCATAAATTTTACCGCCTCTTTTTCATCGACTATTGCTATATTTTTATTTGCTTTTTTTCCAACAATCAAAGCACCTTCTATACTTAACTTTATTTTATTGTTTCTTTTAAGTTTTCCAAAATAGATTCCTATCCTATAACATCTTCTTAGCTCTTTAATTATATTTTCTGCTTCTTTATTCGCAAGCCAAAGTTTGTTATCACTAGTGATAAAAATAAAGAAGTTCTTCAAATCAACTTTACAGCCATAATTCTTCTCCAGTATGTCTTCAATACTCTCTATCTCCTTTTTACTTAAAACTTTCTTAATTTGCATATGAAAAATCCCTCCGTTTTATTATCTTGAGGCCATATTCTTATAACTTTATTCCACCACTCAAATTTCTTATCATTCCATTCCTTTACTCCTCTCCTTATTTTTATATTCTTCAAATTTATTTTTTCAACTTCCATCCCGAGTTTTTCAACAGCAAAATTTATAACCTCCTCATTTTCTTCAGGTTCCAAAGAACATGTGGAATAAATTATTATTCCATTCCTTTCCAAGCATTTATAAGCGGATTCAACCAACTTTTTTTGTAACCCTGCCAAACTTTTGACTCTTCCATAGCTCCATTTCTCTGGGATATCCTTCTTCTTTATTATTTTCCCACTTGCTGTGCATGGAACATCCAAAAGTATTTTTTCTGCTTTTAAACCAGTTTTGTAGAAAAGGCGAGCATCATAGTTTGTTACTATACAATTTGTTGCACCGCTTTTTTGAATATTGTGCGTTAAAGCCCTTATCCTTTTTAACTTTACATCATTTGCAATTATTAACCCCGTATTCTCCAGCATCATGGCTATCTGTGTTGTTTTGCTTCCCGGCGCAGCGCACAAGTCGAAAACAAAGTCTTTTTGTTGTAAATCCATTACCAACGGAGGAAGCATACTTGATGCTTCCTGTATGTAATAATAGCCAAGATAATATTCCTCTGTTTTTGCTATGTTATCCTCATCTTTTATAAAAAAACCATTTTCATACCAAGGCATTTCTTTTATCTCAAATTTTCCTTCAAGTCTTTTAAGCAAAGAATCTCTATCAATTTTTAGCGTATTTACTCTTATGCTTTTCCATTCCTGATTAACTTCCAGCAAAGCTTCTGCATCAGGTATCATCTTTTTTATTCTTTCTATGAATTCCATTTTTAACAATATCTGGCAATGTATTTTATTTTTTAAGGTTAATAACTAATGAAATGGAAATGATGAGCGGGTTGTCAAAATTAATGAAATGAGATGATGCCACCTAGATAATAGCTAATGACAACATTTCTTTCATCTATTTTAACAAATTAGCTAGGTTAGGGTTTGTCAAAAATGAAAGAAAATGTTATATTGGTTTTTTTGCATGGAAGGATATGTCATGACAATACCCAATTTCATTTATTCTTTCACCTATGTAAAGCCCGCCTCTCTTTTTATATGCAATTTCAATTTTTATGCCTTATGATATACACCTATTCGTGGCAAAGCCACATTATGCCTACTTCATCCATAGCTAAGAAAGCTCCTCAATCATTTAGACGCAGTTTAAACTGCAGAAAGAATCAGAGTTTTACTTTCTTAGCCATGAAATGATTCTCCTTTCTTAAGCATGTAATATATTGTTTGCAATAATTTTCTTGCAGCTCCAATTATTGCAACATTTTCATGTTTTCCTTTTCTCTTTAGCTTTCTATAAAATTCTGTTATTTTGCTATGCCCACAATAAACTTTATCTCCAGATTTATGAACAGATATAAGAAAATATTTTCTTTTCATCTGGAAATCTATTTACATCTCCTATCTCTGCCAATATAACTAAAGCTGAAAATGTCGATACACCTGGTATGCTTTTAAGCAATTCTGTTTCCTTAAATTTCTTTTCCTCTTTTAATCTTTTATCCATTTTCTTTATCTCTTCTTCCAATTTTTCCATTATAGATAGATATGTTTCTATTGCTGGAATTTTTAAGCAATGTAGCCATTCTCTTCCAGATTTACTAAAAATATTCTCTGCCTAACTAAATCTCTTAACTCCCTTATTTCCTTTGGAGGAATCCATGATGTTGGCAACAAATTTCCTCTTGTTAAATCTGCCACTAAAATTTCATAGCCTTCTTTTACTAAAGTATCCACAATGTAGCTATAGTTTGTAGATGCTTCTATAGCTACTTTTACATTCTTTAGTCCATAAAAGAATTCTTATTAATGCATTTCTTTTTCTTCTTATGCACATCCATACCTGCATACAACATTTTACCGCCTCCTTCATGCTTATATGGAGGCGGGCTTTAACATGTCAACAAACCTTAAGATTTACCAAATGTAAAAATAAAATGATTATGGCACATTTTAGGAATGTGGCAAGTGAACCATTTTTTCATTTATTTTAGTATCTTTGGAATTTCTTGCTTTAGAGCGAGGGATGCATTGCATATGATTTACAACAAAAAATTATATATGATTACTCTTTTCTTGCTTGAATGTACATTAGGCAACCAATAGTGGCCGTGCTTGGTCATGTGGACCACGGAAAAACAACTTTGCTAGACTTTATTAGAGGTTCATGCGTTGCCGCCAGAGAAGCAGGAGCAATAACACAGCATATTGGAGCAACAGAAGTTCCAATAGATGCAATAAAGAAATTGTGCGGAAAACTTTTACACGGGAAGAAATTTAAAGTTCCTGGCTTGCTTTTCATTGACACCCCCGGACATTTTGCATTTACTACGCTTAGAGCAAGAGGAGGAGCATTAGCTGATTTGGCAGTTTTAGTTATTGATATAAATGAGGGTATAATGCCCCAAACAGAGGAATCAATAGAAATTTTGAAAAAATATAGAACTCCTTTTGTTGTTGCAGCAAATAAAATCGATGCAATTACAGGCTGGAAAAAGGTAGATGGCATAATAAGTCAAAGACTAAATGCGCAAATTGAAGCTACAAGAGCAGAATTTGATGAAAAATTTTATAAGCTTGTTGAAAAGCTATATGAAAAAGGATTTTCTGCAGAGAGATATGATAGAATAAGAGATTTCATAAGAAATGTTGCCATTGTGCCCATCTCCGCCAAGACAGGAGAAGGAATTCCAGAGCTTTTAATGGTGCTTATAGGTTTGGCTCAAAAATTTTTGGAAAAAGAACTCATGACAGAAGAAAAGGAAGCTGAAGGAACAGTTTTAGAAGTTAAAGAAGAGAAAGGACTTGGAACAACAGTTGATGCAATCATATATAACGGAATTATAAGAGAAGGAGATAAAATTGTTCTTGGAGGAAAAAACAAGCCCATAGTGACAACAATAAGAGCTTTACTTAAGCCAAAGCCATTAGATGAAATAAGAGACCCATCTGATAAATTCATGAAGGTAAAAGAAGCACATGCAGCATGCGGAATAAAAATCGCTGCCCCTAACTTAGAAGAAACATTTGCTGGCGCTCCCTTAAAAGTTGTCAAGAATTTGGAGGAAGACATAAAGAAAATAAATAAAGAAATGAGCATAAATATTGAAACACAGGATGAAGGAATTATATTGAAGGCAGATGCAGTTGGCTCACTGGAAGCAATTGCTTTTATATTGAAAGAAAGAGGAATTCCAATAAGAAAAGCAGAGGTTGGAGATATTTCAAAAAGAGATATTGTTGAAGCCCAAACAAATTCTAATCCTTTAAATAGGGTTGTTATAGGATTTAATGTTAAAATTTTGCCAGAAGTAGAAGATAAGCAGGATGTTGAAATTCTAACAGATAAAATAATCTATCATTTATTGGATAAGTTAGATGAATGGCTTGAGAAGAAAAAGAAAGAGATTGAGGAAGAGCAAAGAAAAAAAATTACCCATCCAGGAATGATAAAATTCCTACCTAATTATACCTTTAGAGTCAGTAAGCCAGCAATAATAGGGGTTAGAGTAATAGCTGGTGAAATTAGACCGGGACAAAAATTGATAAGGGATGATGGTAAGCCAGTTGGAAAAATAAAAAGCATTCAAAAAGAGAAAAAATCGTTATCAAAGGCAATACAGGGAATGGAAGTGGCTGTTGCAATAGATGGAGCAACAGTTGGAAGACAGATTAAACCGGGCCAAATAATGTTAGTTGATATAAGTCAATCTGAAATTCAAAAATTGCTTGATATGGAGCTAACACCAGATGAAAGAGATGTATTGGAAAAGCTAATAAAAATAAAAAGAGGAGTGCATGAATGAGCTTTTCCCATATAAGCCGAGAAAGTATCAGAAGGAAATTATAGAAATTGTAGAGAATTGTCTAAAAAATAAGGAAAATCTGGTGTTGGAAGCACCAGCTGGCACAGGAAAAACAATTTGTGTTTTGACCCCATGCATCTCTTTTGCAAAAGAAAATGATATGGGAATAGTTTATTTAACAAGAACGAATTCTCAGCAGAAGCAAGCTATTGTTGAATTAAAAAGATTGGCAGAAAAGATAGATATAAAAGCTGTTGGAATACAAGGAAAAACCAATATGTGCTTACTCATAGAAAACATTCCTTCTTTAAAAGATAAGAAAATTTCTAATGATGAATTGAGTAAAATATGCTCCGCCAGAAAAAAGAGGAGTATGGAGGCATTGAAAGGAAAAAGAGAATGGAATAGATGCCTCTTCTTCGAAAATTTCATGCTTACAAAAGATGCTTTAAATTTTGATGGAATTTTTTCTGCTGAAGAAATTTTGGAATATGGCAGAAAAAATGGAATTTGTGCATATGAAATGAATAAGTTTTTTGTTAAAGATGCGGAAGTAGTTATTGCCCCCTATATTTACATATTTGATGAATTTTTAAGAGAAAAATTCATAGTGTGGTATTCCTATCCATTTGAAAAAACCATTCTTATTATTGATGAAGCCCATAATTTGCCAGAATTTTGCAGAGAGTTACTCTCCTTTTCTCTTTCTTTAAATACTATAAGGCATGCAATAAATGAAGCAGATGAATATGGTGTTAGAGATAAAGATGTTTTATTTCTGCTCAAAACAATGGAAAATATTTTTGAATTATTACAAGAAGAGATTGATTTTTCTGAAACTGATGATGCTTTACTAGCTGATAAAAAATTAGAGGAAGAACTTGCAAAAGAAGGCATAGACAAAAATTATTTGCAAGAGATTGCAGATAAAATGATTATATATGGAGAGGTAGTTGCAGATATTAAGGAAAGCAAAAATTTGCTTCCTCGCTCATTCATAAGAAGTGTTGGTAATTTCTTCATAAAATGGCTCGATTTAAATGAAAATTGGGTAAAAATTGTTGAAAAGAAAGAAGATAATATAAAAATCGAAGCCTATTGCTTAGATGCATCTTTAACAGCTTCAATACTAAAATCATTTTATATAAGCATACATATGTCTGGAACCCTTGAACCAATGGAAGAATATAAGAAAAGTATTGGCATCGAAGCAAAAACTGCAAAATTTCCATCTCCATTTCCGAAAGAAAATAAGAAAGTGTTTTATGTTAAAGGAATCACAACAAAATACTATATGAGCGATGAAATGCTTGATAGAATAAAAGAGTATATTGAAAAAATATGCAATTCTACAGATAAAAATACTCTTGTTCTCTTTCCTTCTTATATTGTCATGGATAGATTCCTTAACAAACTTAACATTAAAAGAAAAGTTTATGTAGAAAGGCAGAAAGACAGGCAAGATGACATAATGAAAAAGTTAAAAGAATTTAAGGAGAAAGGTGGCATATTTCTTTCCGTAATGGGTGGGAGGCTCGCAGAAGGCATAGATTTTCCATCTGAAGAGCTTGAAATGGTAATAATAGTTGGAATACCATATCCTCCTCCATCAGCTAAACAATATGCTCTCATAAACTTTTACAATAAAAAATATGGAGATGGGTGGAAATATGTTATGGAGGCGCAAGCCATAAGAAAGATGCAGCAGGCAATAGGAAGATTAATAAGAAAAGAGGATGACAGAGGAATAGCAATTATCCTTGATGAAAGGGCAAAAAGATTCAAAAAGTATATGGAAATGGAAAGAGCGAGTGATGTTTTAAATGAAATAAACAAGTTCTTCAGTAATTTGTAAATGAAAAATAGTTGCTATTGAACTAGCAGAAAATGAAATAAATGGCCAATAAATAACCATTATTTTCATTAAATCGATGAAGATGCCTTATAGTAAATTCTCTCATGCAACAATATCAATGACAATCCTCTTATTCATCATTTTTTCAAAACATAACTAAAAAGTTTTATACCTGCTTAGCTATAATTCTAAAATGGAGATATTTAAGAAGTTGCTACTCCCAATTTCATCAGAATTTTTTAATGAAAATGTAATAGAGAGAGTTAAAAATATTGTTGAAGTTTTTGGAAGTGAGTTAGTTGTTGCCTATATTGTGGAAAAGAAAACAATGAAAAAAGTTGATGAAGTTGCTGAGCTTTTTTTGACTGAGGAACAAAGAAAAGAAATGGAGGAGGAAGTAATAAATGAGAGCAAACTAATAGCTTCACATTTTTTTGAAAGAATAGAGAGAGAAATAGGAAAGCATGAAAATATGATTGTTTTTGGGGAATATTCAGAAGAAATCAAAAAAATTGTTGAAGAAAAGAAAATAACATGCGTTGTTACATCATTTGAAAAAGAGTGTTTAATAAAATATAGGCTCTTTGAAATGTTATCTGTGCCAATACTGGTGGAGTTTGGAAGAGGAGAAAAGAAAATTTTGGGAGTATGTTCAAATTTAGCACCAAATAAAAGAGTGCCTAAAATAACACTGGAAATGGCTGAGAAAATGAACTATGAGCCCTTCTTTATATACATTATAGATAAAGAAGAAAAAGTTGAAGTTGATGAATATGGGCATAAAATAGAGAGGGATTTGGATTATTTAAAAATGAAAGCAAAAGAATTTATTGAAAAATATAAGGATAAAGCAATAATTAGAATGAGTATAGGAACAATTGAAAATGAAATGGCAAAATATGCTGATGAAATAAATGCTGATTTGGTTGTTATTGGAAGAGAAATGAAAAGAAAAGGAATTTTTGGAAAAGAAATAAAGAGGGAAATGGTTGAAAAAGTTAAACATTCTTTACTTCTCTTAAACTAAAATTTAATTATGAAAATTTAATTTTTTCTCCTTACCAAACCTTTTTATTTGTGTATTTCATATACAGCTATGGAAGAGCTTTCAGCACTGAGTTCCAAAGAACTCAGGGAAGAGCTCGGTAAGGCAGAGGAAAAATACAGACAGTTATGTCAAAAAAGGGACGAATTAAATCAGAAAGCTCGTCTTTTAAGAGAAGAAAGAGATATGCTTAATGAAGAAAAGAAAAAGCTCATCCAGGAAATGCAGGAAGCAAAGAGAATCAGAGATGAACTTGTTGCAAAAATGAAAGAACATAAGAAAAGGAGAAATGAATATCAACAACAAGCTAGGGAATTAATAAGGAAAAAAAGAGATCAGAGGAGTAAGTTAAAAAGTAATAATTTGTTTTTAAGGGCAGAAGAGCTGAAGCTTGAAATAAGAAGATTGGAATATGAGCAAGAAACGGTTCCAATGAGTCCGAAGGAAGAAGAGAGAATAATACAGGAAATAAAAGAAAAAAAGAAAGAATATGAAAGGCTGAAAAAAGAGTTGGATCAATACAAGCACGTTGAAATTGATTTAGAAAATCTGGATAAGGCTATAAATCAGCTTTTTGAGTTGGCAGACAAGGAGCATGAAATGGTTGTGAAATACTATAAGGAAAGCCAAGAATATCATAACAAGTTTGTTAGGCTGGTTGAAGAAATTGCTAAGTTGATAAATGAGGCAAATAAGAAACATCAAGAATATTTAGAAGTAAAGAAAAAAGCGGATGAATATCATAGAAAAGCAATGGAAATGAGAAGCAAAATAATAGCAATAAGAAAAGAGAGAAGAGAAAGATATGAGAAGGCAATGAAAATGCTTGAGGAATTTAACATAAGAGCAAGAAAAATAATGAGTGAAGAGGAAATGGAGAAATTTATAGAGGAAAATATAGAAAAGTTGAAGAAAGAGGGAAAAATTTCTATTGGATTATAATGGGTGGTATAGCAATAATTGGCTTGCAGTGGGGGGATGAAGGAAAAGGTAAAATTACAGATTATTTTGCAAATTTTGTAGATTGTGTGGTAAGATATCAAGGAGGCAACAATGCTGGGCATACTGTTGTTGTAAATGGAAAAAAATATAAATTCCATTTAATGCCATCTGGTGTTTTGCAAAGGAAAAAAGTTGTTATAGCTCATGGTGTTGTTGTAAACCCAGAAGTATTGCTAAATGAAATTGAAATGCTGGAAGGAAATGGATTTAAAGTTGATTTGATGTTAAGCGATAGAGCCCATGTAATAATGCCATATCATATATTGCTCGATGGAGCAGAAGAGAAATTTAGAGGAAAAAAGATAGGGACTACAAAAAGAGGAATTGGGCCTTGTTATGCGGATAAGATAGCAAGACACGGAATAAGAGTTTGTGAGCTTATAGATGAAAGCTTGCTTAAAGAAAAAATTGAAACAATTATGCCAGTTAAGGAAAGAATATTATCCGCATATGGAATGAAGATGGACAAGGAATTTTTTGGGAGATATGTTGAATATGGTAAAAAACTTAAAAAATATGTTGGAAACACCATTTCTTTTTTGAATTCTATAATTGATGAAAAAAAGGTGCTTTTTGAAGGAGCACAAGGCACATTGTTGGATATAGATTATGGCACCTATCCATATACAACATCCTCTAATCCCACAATTGGAGGAATTTTTACAGGTGCTGGCGTTAGCCCCAAAAAAATTGAAAAAGTTATAGGGGTGGCAAAAGCATATACAACAAGAGTAGGCGAGGGACCGATGCCAACAGAGGAAAAAGGTAAAATAGGAAATTATCTGGCAGAAAAGGGAGGGGAGTATGGAACAACAACAGGAAGAAAAAGAAGATGTGGATGGATTGATTTAGTTGCTTTAAAATATGCATGCAAAATAAATGGAGTAGATGAAATTGCTTTAACAAAATTGGATGTTTTAGATGGATTGGAAGAGGTAAAGATATGCATAGCTTATGAATATGAAGGAAAAAGTTTGCAGGAATTTCCGTCATCAATAAAAGTTCTTGAAAACTGCAAACCTATTTATGAATCTCTTCCTGGATGGAATGGTTCAGCTGGAAAGAAAAGATACGAAGATTTACCATTAAATGCCAAAAAATACATAGAATTTATTGAAGATAAATTGAATACACCAGTAAAAATTATTTCAACAGGAGCAGGGAGAGAGGAAACAATTTTACTATAAACCCAATTCCTCATCAATTTCTTTCATTGCTTCCAATGCCAATTCAAAAAATTCTTCTAAGCTCAGCCCTAATTTTTCACATTCTTTTATTCTATTTCTATCAACTCTTCTTGCAAAAGATTTATCTTTAAATTTATTTTTCAGCGTTTCTACTCTTACTTCCTTTAGCTTTTTATTTGGCATAACTAATGCTGAAGCAACTATTAAGCCAGAAATAGCATCTGATGCTCTCAAAGCAAAATCTATATCATTTTTTGCTTTATAGCCAGTCAATTCATTATGTGCTTTTATTGCATTTATTGCCTCCTCCGGCAAGTATTTTTCAAGCAATTTTGCAGATAGCAAACCATGTTCATTTATATCAGCTTTTTCATAGTCTATATCATGCAACAAACCAACTAATTTCCAAATTTCTTTATCTTTTCCTAATTTTTCTGCAAGTTTTTCCATGATAATGGCAACAGCTTTCATGTGTTTCTTTAAATTATCATTTTTTATCTCAGCAAAAAATTCATCAATTTTTTCTTTTGAAAGCATAAGAAAGAAATGGTTGTTATTTTAAAATTTTTAAATGGATAGTTATTGCCCATATATGAAATTTATAAAATGGCTCAAAGACATTGGAAAGGAAGATGTTGCTCTTTTTGGAGGAAAAAATGCTTCTCTTGGAGAGCTTTATAGAAATTTATCATCTAAGGGAATAAGAATTCCCAATGGTTTTGCAATATCTGCAGAAGCATATAAATTTTTTATAAAATCTGCTGGAATTGAAAATGAGATTAAGAAAACTCTTCAGAGCTTAAAAAAAGAAAATTTAAAGGAGTTAAAGGAAAAGGGTGAATATGTTAGGCGTTTAATTTTAAATGCTGATTTGCCAGATGAGCTTGTAAAAGAGATAAAAGAAGCTTATAGGAAACTTGAAGAAATTTATGGAAAAAATGTAGATGTTGCTGTAAGGAGCAGTGCAACAGCAGAAGACTTGCCAACTGCAAGTTTTGCTGGACAGTATGATACATACCTAAATATAAGAGGGGAGAAAAAGCTTATGGAGGCAATTAAAAAATGTTATTCTTCTCTTTTCACCAATAGAGCTATATCATATAGAGAAGACCATGGCTTTAGCCATTTCGATATTTATTTGTCCATAGGCATTCAAAAAATGGTTAGGGCAGATTTGGCATGCTCAGGAGTAATATTTACTATTGATCCAGAAACAGGATTTAAAAATTCAATTTATATAACTGGTTCTTGGGGGCTTGGCGAGCTTGTTGTTAGGGGAGCAGTTAATCCAGATGGTTTTTATGTTTTTAAGCCAACATTGGAAAAAGGATATAAAGCAATCATTGAAAAGAAGCTTGGAATAAAAAATAAAATGCTGGTGTATGGAAAGAACGGTATAGAAGAAAAAGAAGTGCCAGAAGAAATGAGGAATAAGTTTATTTTGAATGATGATGAAATTTTACAGCTCGCTAAATGGGCTTTAGAGATAGAAAAGCATTATGGAATGCCAATGGATATTGAGTGGGCTAAAGATGGGCTAAGTAATGAGCTATACATAACTCAAGCTCGTCCAGAGACAGTTCATTCTAAAGGTAGCCAACTTTTTGTATATAAATTAAAGGAAAGAGGAGAGATAATTGTTGAAGGAGAGGCAATTGGAAATAAAATAGGGGCTGGAAAAGCAAGAATTGTAAAAAGCATTGATGACATTGATGAATTCAATGAGGGCGATGTTTTAGTTACAGAAATGACAGACCCAGATTGGGAGCCAATAATGAAGAAAGCTTCTGCGATAGTTACAGATAAAGGCGGAAGAACATGTCATGCAGCGATAGTAAGCAGGGAGCTTGGTATACCTGCAGTTGTAGGGACAAAAAATGCTACTAGCATAATAAAAAATGGAGAAGAGATAACTGTTGATTGCTCTGAAGGAGTTGGAAGAGTTTATAGAGGAATATTAAAATTTGAAAAAGAGGAAATTTCTTATGACAGTTTGCCAGAAACAAGAACAAAGATAATGATGAATATAGCTATACCGGAAAAAGCTTATCTTCTGGCGCAAATTCCAAATGACGGCGTTGGACTGGCAAGAGTGGAATTCATCATTAGTTCCCACATTGGCATACATCCAATGGCATTGGTGGAATATGAAAAGCTGAAAAGCATAGATGATGAGAAAATAAGGAGAATTGTTGAAGAAATAGATAGAAGAACAAAGTTATATGAAGATAAAAAGGAATTTTATGTTGATAAGCTTGCAATGGGAATTGCAAAAATAGCTTCCGCCTTTTATCCAAGTGACGTTATTGTTCGCTTTTCAGATTTTAAAACAAATGAATATGCAAGCTTAATTGGAGGAGAAATTTATGAGCCAGAGGAAAGCAATCCAATGCTTGGATGGAGAGGAGCATCTCGCTATTACGACGAAAAATTTAAGGAAGCTTTTGGATTGGAATGCAAAGCAATAAAGAAAGTAAGGGAAGAAATGGGTTTAAAAAATGTAAAAGTTATGATTCCATTTTGCAGAACCCCAGAAGAAGGAATAAAAGTAATAAAAGTTATGGAGGAATTTGGAATTGATAGAGAAGATATAGAGATATATGTAATGGCAGAAGTTCCTTCTAACGTTATTTTGGCGGAAGAATTTGCAAAAATTTTTGATGGTTTTTCTATAGGCTCAAATGACTTAACACAGCTTACTTTAGGGATAGATAGAGACTCTAATTTGATAGCGCATTTATTTGATGAAAGAGATGAAGCAGTAAAGCAAATGATTTCAAAAATCATTAAAGTAGCTAAAAAATATGGAAGAAATGTAGGAATTTGTGGGCAAGCCCCATCAGATTTTCCAGATTTTGTTGAGTTTTTGGTAAGGGAAGGAGTAAATTCAATATCTTTAAATCCAGATGCTATAGTAAAAACAAAAATGCTTGTAGGAAAAATTGAATCAGCAATCTCTTAATACAACTTCCTCGATCATCTCTATAGCTTTTTTTATTGTTTTTTCATCAAGAGTTTTTTCCTCAAAACTTCTTGCTGGAATTCCTACTAAATGAATTTCTTTGGGAAAGTTTTCCATAACTTCTCTCATTATTTTTAATGCTTCTATTGCCGACAAAAAATGAATTCCTTGACTCTTATCTTCAATTTCAAAAATTTCATTGTTTTTCAGATGAATAACATCATCTATGCCATAAACAGCATCAACAATTACAAGTTTTTCCTCGCCTCTATAAATTCCATAAAATTTAAAGAAATCTGTGCCCAGATATTCCAATCTTGCTTTTATTTTATCTTTAATTCGCATATAAATTTCATATCCTGCTGAATCATCTCCTGCAACTTCACTTCCCAAAAAAACAACTATACAATTCATATTTTAATTACATGGACACTACATGAAATACAAGGATCATATGCTCTTATAACCATTTCAACTTTCTTACCTATCAAATCTATATCTTTATATCCATTCTCCCACATTCCTTTAGCCATATTCACAACATCTACTTCCATCATTGGTAGAAACATTGCAGTTGGAGTAATCACATTCATATATTTGACAATTTCATTCTCTATTTCCACTTCATATATTAAAAGTCCTCTTGGCGCCTCCGTCACCGCATATCCTCTCCCGCTCTTCTTCTCAGCTTTAGCCTTGCTTTCATCTTTTCCTTCGTAATTTTCAGCAAGCTCGGCAATTTTCTCGATGAAATAAACCATTTCTATTGCTTGGGCAAAATTGTTGGCAAAGCAGTTTGAAGGATTTAAAAATTCTCTGTAATTGTTAAGCAATTCTTTAGCTTCCCCATCAAGCAAAGCATGGTTGTTTGTTAGCCTTGATATTGCACCAACCATAAAAGGCTTATCTTTATATTTGCCTCTTTTTGCAAAAGAATATGGAACAACTTCTTCCTTTATATTTTCCTTATAATATGAAACATTAAATGAGAAGCCATCTGAAGCAACTATTTCATTTCCATATACTCCATAGCCATCATAAGGCTTAATTGATAGATGATTCCTTTCATAATCAATATAAGATGGATATTCATATTCAGCAAAAAAATCAACAGTTGCCACAGCCCTCTTTATTACTTCTTTAGCCATCTCTTTTACTTTTTCCATTTCATTTTTTGATGGTATTTTTCCAAATCCTCCAACAATAGCATTTTCAGGATGTATTTCTCTACTTCCTATTATAGATTGAACTTTTACTCCAAAATCTTTTAGCTCTAGACCATTTTTAACAAGTTCCAAATGCTCCTTTGCCATTGAAAAAGCATCTGGATAGCCTAAATAATCTGGAATGGCGAATAAATAAAGATGTAAAGCATGACTCTCAACCATATTTGCAAAATATAAGATGTTTCTCAATAATTTAGTTTGCTCACTTGTCTCTATTCCCAAAGCATTTTCAACAGCTTCAATAGGCGTTAATTTATGAGGAATGGAACAAAAACTGCAAATTCTCGGACAAATTGCAACTGCATCATCATATTTTTTTCCTTTAGTAATGAGCTCAAAAAAACGAGGCCCTTCAGTAACTTTAATCTTAGCTTTTATATCCTTTCCTATTTCCACTATTACTCCTGCCTTTCCTTCTATCCTTGCTAAATGGTCAACTTTAATTTCTCTTTCAATTTTCATTTGAACACCTTCTCCACCATCTCGTCCATATTTTCATATTGCTTTCCAAATATTTCCATCCTTGCTTTAATAATCTCTTTTTCCATTCCTTTTTCTTTGAACACATTTGCCAACGAATCATACCATGCTATCTCCTCTAAAGGACCTCTGCAACCAATGCAAGGTATGCCAAATTTTATGCACCTTGCTTTGCATCCAGCTGTTGTTAATGCTCCCAAGCAAGGTTCATTTTTTTCTATCAATAAACATGGATAACCATTCCTTCTGCACTCAGCACATACTGGATAATCTTTTTCCTCTGGATAACTTCCAAGCAAAAAGCACGCTAAATAATAAAGAAGTTCATCCTCTTCTGGCGGACATCCTGGAAGCTTGTAATCTACTTTTACATATTTGCTTATTGGTTCTCCTATTTTCCCTTCAAGCTCTATAGTATTATTTCCATAAACTTCCAGAAATGCTTTTTCATATTCCATACCATATAACATTCCTTGAACTCCTCCATAAATGGCGCATGAACCCATTGCAACAAGTATATCAGCATTCTCCCTAATAAGCTTCAATTCTTCCTCATCTTCCTTTGTGCTAACGCTTCCCTCAACAAAAGCAACATCAACATGCTTTATTTCTCCTTTGCTACTCATCATATACCAGTATTCAATGTTAAAATTTTTTGCAATCTCAAGCACATTTTTAACACTTGCCATTCTTAGCTGACAGCCATAGCAAGAAGTTAAGCCATGGACACCTATTTTTAATTTCATTTTTATCCCTCATATTAAGCCAGGAGTGGAAATAATATCATAGTAACCAAATACTGGTCCATCTATGCAAATATACTTTAAAAATGTTGATGTTCCAGCTATGCAATGCCCGCATTTGCCAACTCCGCATTTCATTCTTCTTTCTAAAGTAACATAAATTTTCCTTGGATTATAGCCATGCTCAATCAATTTATTAAAAACATCATGATAAATTTGAGGAGGTCCGCAAACACATACACATGATTTCTTTGGGTCTGTATTTGCATATTTTATGTGCTCCTGCGCCCTTCCAACTCTTCCTGGCCAGTCTGGATCACGAGTTACAGTTTGTATGATTCTTACTCTTTCTGCTTCAGCAACATCTTTCATTGCTTCCAACTCTTTTTTGAATAACAGTTTTTTTCCATATCTGGCAGAGTTTATTACTGTAATATTCCCAAATTTCCACCTATTATCTAAGGCATACATGAAGACGGAGCGAAGAGGTGCCATTCCTATGCCAGCTGCAATAAGGAGCAAATCATGTCCTTCAAACTCTTCAACGGGAAAACCATTTCCGTAAGGTCCTCTTATTCCAACCATATCTCCCGGTTTTAAATCAAATATTTTTGATGTTACCCTTCCTGCCTTTTTAATGCATAACTCAAAAAATCCCCTTCTCATTGGGGAGGAGCATATTGATATTGGAACTTCTCCTATGCTTGGGATGGAAAGCTGGACAAATTGCCCGGGTTTAAAAGTCCATGTTTCTGCAACTTCTGGATCTTCGAATCTAAAAAGAAATAATTTGACATCATCAGTTAAATCGTAAGCTCTAAGTACTCTACATTTGTATAGAGAGTATATGTTATGCATTTTTCACCTCCGCCCCTCTTATTTTTATGAGGTTGCCAAGGTAATCTATGTTAGCTGGGCAAAAATATGTACAGTTTCCGCAACCAACACAATATGAAGTGCCGAGAGGATAGAAATATGCTGTTTTGCAAACATATCTATTTATGAATCTATCTTTTTTGGTTGGTCTAAAATTATGACCGCCTGCAACCATTCCATGACTTTTAAACTGACATGAATCCCAAAATCTTATTCTCTTTCCACTCTTTCCATTTATATCTGGGATATCCTGCACATCGTAGCATCTGCACGTTGGGCATGTTAAGGTGCAGTTGCCACATCCCAAACATTTTTTAGCTTCTTCTTCCCATATTTCATCCTGCATTGTAAGCTCAAGAATATATCGTATATTATCAAAGCTTCCTGTGTATTTGAACATTTTTTGCCTTTTTTCTTCAAAAGCTTTAAAGGCATCTATATCCTCTTGCTTTACTTCTGCAAATAAATCTAAATTCTCATCAACAATCTTATGTCCTCTTGGACTGCCGACTCTCACCAAAAACCCATCAGGAAGCTCATGCAAAAATAAATCAAAGCCAATATCAACAAAGTCTGTTCTCCATAGATTGCAGAAACAGTATTCATCTGGTAAGCAACTCAGCCCAACAATTATGCCAGCTTTTCTTCGCCTTTCATAATAAATATCTGGATATTTTTCATCTAAATAAACACCATCTAAGATTCGAAGTGCAACTATCTCGCAAGCGTGCAAACCAAATAAAACAAAAGGCTCAACCTCATCAATTTTTTCTTTGTATTCTGCATTTTCAATATCTATTTCAAACATCTCCTCGCATGGAGGAATGAAAAATCTTTTTGCAGGAGTTATTGTTCTGTTATAATCAAAAGCAATCTGTTTTACATCCTCAATTTCTCGCCGATCATAAAATTTTTCTGAAATTTTTACTGGGGCGTATAGCTTTCCATAGTTTTTCAATCTTTCTAAGAAATCATAAATTTTCTCCTTGTATATTTTAACATATCTCATTTCATAAGGAAATATTCAAATGCTATATTAATTTTTGCATTTATTGCATTTTGAAGATGAATTTTGTTAATTTGATAAAATTTCAAGCAAAAAATTTAACAAATTTACAAAAAATCCACAATTAAATGAAAAAGCTACAAAATAATGAAATAAAAAATCTCATTGGAAATAAATGAAAATGTGATATGCTGTAAGGAAAGATAGATGTTGCCCAGATATTTTCCTATGCGCAATCATAGTATAATAACCATCTTTTTTTCATTTATCCAAAACCAGATAAAAGAATGGATTGTTGCTACAGTAATTCTAAAGGTAACAAGCTATGACAATTATCTTTCCAAGAGATGTTGAAAATAAACAGGTGTGCCATCGCAAATATCTCTAATTTTGTTTCAAATATGAAATAGGATGTTGGGAAATGTCATAGCAGTTGCAAAATATAGTATTGACACCATCTTTCATTAAACTTTCTAAAATATATTGTATCTAATGGAGGAATAGAATGTTGTTATAGCAATTCAAATTTTTTCATACCATAATAGGGTGTTGGCTTACCTCAAATTAACCCTTGCTTTTTCTTATCTTTAAATTTTTGAATGGATATTGAAAAACATATATTCCTCCTGCTGTCGCAAAATTTCTTACTGGTCTTTTCACCTCTGCAAATAATTTATTTATAACTACTTTCTTTTCCACTTCTTTTCCTTCCTTAACCATTGCTAATCTATGAATGGAATACAAGCCGATTAGAAATGCAAAGAAAAAGAAGAAGTCCCACTGCTGGAAGCTGAGCATAGGAATATCAACGATTCTATTTGGACTGCTATAAACGATTTTCCAATCTAGCTCGCGATTTGCAAAGAAATCGGCTAAATTTCCTCCTATAATTGGCGCTATTCCAGCTGATATTGAATTTATGATGCTATGCGCTGCCAAATATGATGTTGCTTTGGCTTTGGGGGACAATTTTAAAGCAATATTCCTTGATGCAAGATTAACACCAGCTAAGGAAATACCCATGAGAATGTGGATTATGATGAGCAAGGGAATGCTTAAAATGTGTTTTTCTGGCATGGTTGTAAATGTCCATGCTAATATGCAAATTAGGAAAAGAGGGCTACTAACGCTTAAAACAGATTTATTGCTATAGCTATCTGCAATTTTTCCCCATACCCTCAGGAAAATTAAACTTGTAATTTGGCTTAGGATAACAAGAACTATAACAAATGATAAGCTCAATCCAAGCATTTTGAGCATATATACTGTGAAAAATGGAGAAGCCAAATTTACTGCAAATGCCCATGAACCAGAGAAAGCTAATAGATTTTTGAAATTTTCATCCTTAAATGGCTCTCTTAACAGGCTCTTGAAATCTGTTTTTGTGGAGCACATTTTAGGCTCAGGAATATTTGAAATGAAATACACACCGATCATTCCAGCAATATAGCCAATTAAAAATACAATTGAATAGCTGTATAAGGCAAGCTCTGGCATATTGCTTTTCACATAATCAATGAAAAATCCTGCAGACATGCTTAAGGATATAGCTAAAATCATTGAATAGCTCATTCTCCTTGAAAAGAAATCTCCGAGTTTTTGCTTGGGCAACAAATCATGAAGCCATGAATTCCAGCTACAATTGCTTATTGCAGAGAAAATTGTATGGGATAGTAGAGCAATTATTAGCAGAACTAGGGCTGACTCCTTATTTAGCAACGGAGCCAGTATAACTATAAGCCAGAAACTCCTACTTATAGCTGATGTATAAACACATATTGCCTTCCTAGCTCTAAATTTCTCCACCAAATAAATTGCAGGAATTTGAATTAGCTGAGATAAAGGAGGAATGGCTGCGAGCAATCCAATGATAGTGTTGGAGGCACCAAGCATTAAAGCAAAGGATACCAAGAAGACGCCACCAGTTAATGTAATCATTGCCTGCGTCGCCAATCCATCCTTTATAATGTTTTTCAATCCTTCTTTAATCTCTTCTTCTGATAGCTTTTCCTTTACTGAAAAATTCATATTAAAATCATCCCTCTCCGTCTATGCATGTTTCCATCTCTTTGAATCCGCAGTATTAGAGGCATATATAAAAACTTTTCCATGCTTTGAAGCCTCTCTGTTTGGCATTCCCTCCTCTCCAGCTATAAATTTTTTCATGCTTTATAACTTTAGCGATTTGGAAAGGTGGGACTGTCAAGAATTTGAAAATTTAAAAAATGAAAAAATACCCCTCCTGATGGAGAATCAGGAGGGGATGGAAATGCTACACCAGTTAATGGAATTAGTTAGAAAGAAAAATATTTTTCGCTGGGACAAAAAGAAGATAGAGGTTAAGCTAATTGCCACTATTCTTTACTATGCAGGAATTTCTCTAAGAAAAACGAGTAAATTCCTCAAAGATTTTGAGAAGTTCAGTCATGAAGCGTTAAGGCAATGGTATCATAAACTTGCTCAGTTGTTCACTAATTCAAGAAAATATAGGCGTTGTATAGCAATAGATGAAACAAAAATAAAGATAGGAGATGAATGGCATTATATATGGGCTGCAATAGATGTAGAAACTTGGGAAATTTTAGGGGTAATGGTAACGAAATGGAGAACATCCATTGACGTAATAAGATTTGTTAAAAATTTCTTGCCTTATTGTGAGAATAAGCCATTGATTAAGATAGACAAAGCTCCATGGTATAGATGGGCATTACAAAGAATGGGCTTAAAATATGAGCATGAAACATTTGGAGAAAGAAATGCAATAGAGGGATGGTTTAATATTTTAAAAGCAAGATTGAAGAGATTCTGGAAACGCTTTCCTTCAAATGCCTCAAAGGAAAGCGTTGAAAAATGGCTTACTGCATTTGTAGCCATTTACAATCTGGAGGTAAGAATTTCTTGACAGTCCCAAGCACAACAAGCGAAAAATTTATATACTATTTCTTTTCCCTCCCCTTCTTTATAAAGAATCATAGCATTTATTATCAAGAATAATGCCTGTGTATATAAAGCGCCCTAAGGTGGGCACACAGGCAGAACTTATCCTTTTTTTCTTGCTTGCAATAAAAATGAAATTGCGCCGACATTCATATAAATTCCAATGAAAAGAAGAGTATATAAAAGAAATTCTTTGTTCAGTGTGGCAAGAATTCCTCCTATAAAAACAATGAAAAGTCTAACATCTCTTCCAAATAAATCTGACCTTATTCCAGAGAGATGATATATATAACTTGGCATAATACAGCCAAGGAGAGCGATTAAAAAGGCTATAGATGAAATTGTATCAATTCCATATGCTAAAAATATTCCAAAAATAATTAAAAAATCTGCTATCCTATCTAAATAAGCATCCAAAATTCCTCCAAACTTACTTTTCAAATTTTTTAACCTAGCTATTTCTCCATCACATCCGTCTAATATAGAGCAAAATTGAGCCATTAAGCCAGCAAAAATAAAGCTTTTCAACATAAATAGAGCAGAGGAAAAAATACCAATTAAAAAAGAAATTACAGTAAGAACATTAGGTGTTAGAAAACCAAATTTAAGCAAATATTTTGTAATTCTCATTGAAATTTTTCTATTCACATTTTTTGATATTATTCCATCTCCCTCTTTAATCAAACTTTTTTTAACGAGCTCCTCTGCATATTTTAATTCTTTCTTAGTGTCTATGTCTGTCCATGATGCATTTACAACTTCATATTCCAATTTTCCTTCTTTTGCTAACTCCTTCATTATTTCTGCTAATTTCATTTTTCCTTTTTCCGCCAATTTTTCTGCATATTTGAAGACATCTTTTTTGCAATAGAAAAACCCGGTATCAAAGTAATCGTATTTCCTCAATTTTTTTCCAATATTGACTACCTTCTTTCCATCAACCTTAACTTTTGTTGCTTCCTCAGCATCTCTACAATGCTTGCTTACAAAAACAGTTGTGTTACGCCTTTTCTTAAATTGGAAAAATTCCTCACCATAATAATGATCCGCCATTAAGAGCAGAAAATCCTCATTTACAAAATCCTTAGCAAGATACAAACTCCATCCATTTTCCCTATCTGGCTCAGGATTATAAATTAATTTGACATCTGGAAATTTCTTTTCTATATACTTCTTGATTCTTTCATCGTGATAAACAACAATAATGTCGATTCCTTTAAGCTTTCTTATCGTGTGCTCTATAATTGGCATTCCAAATAAAGGCAAGAGAGGCTTCGGCTCCTCGCTCTGCATTCGCCTGCCTAAGCCTGCTGCCAGAATTACTGCCTTCATAGGTTGTTTTTGAACCACTCTACAAGCTGGTTGAACTGTTCATGAGTGTTGATTACATTGGTATCCATTGGGCTTTTGAAGAAGAAAGCCATTTCTTTAATTACGCCATATAATCCCTTTTTCTTTGCAAACAGCAAAAATCTAGCTATATCAATGACAATGGGAGCAGCAAGTATGGCATCTATGCCATCCCAGACAAAATAGAATTTCATCTTTGTTCCCAAGAAACCTTTGAAATGAATGAAGTCAAATGCAGTTTTGTTATCAACTAAGCTCGGGAAATATTCGATTTCTGTTATACTGTATGGAGAATATCCAAGTATTTTTTCCAAAACCCTATCTTTTGAAATTACTTTGCTTTCTTTATTGTCTCTATGGCTTAGCACTTTACCGTCAAAATCTCCTAGAATGTTATAGCTCATCCATCCTATTACTTCTAAATTTCTATACAAGAACATTGGAGCAAGCGTTGTTTTAACTAATGTTTCCCCTGTTTTTCCATCATTTCCAGCATGAGGCACTTTGTTTTCTATAGCAAGCTCTTTTAACGCTTTTATTGAAGAGCCAACACTTGGAGTAAAATTGCCATATGGAATCTTGTTTTTTATTGCTGCATAAGCATAAAGCATGCTTGCAGTTGCATACTCCTTTTTGTCTTCATCAAGCATTTTTTCAAATCCATCTATGCTTCCATGATATTCTTCGCTAATCTTTGCAACTGGCTCTGTTGAAGCTAAATTTATAACAACTGTATCATCATCTTTGAATTTTCTCATATCCTCCATAAGTCTATCTGTTATTTCTCTTAATGTCAATCCTTCTTTTTCTAAGGTTTGAATTTCTCCAAATTCTTGTATTCCCGTACCACAATTTAAAGCTGTACCCTTCATTGCTTTTCTACTCGCCAATTCTTCCTTAACTTTTTCCAGGATATCGATTTCAAAGTGTCTATTCTTTTCCCAGTGCTCATAGCTTGCATCATAAAAGCTTTTGTCTAAATCTCTTATTTCATGCCCTCCGAATTCAAATGATAGATTTGCATATCTATCAATTCCATTGAACTGCGGAAGTTCTGACACTAATCCTGCTTTACCAATCAATCCTTTTTCTATTGCTTTACCGCCAACAGCAGTTGTAGTTGAGACTATACCATATGCTCCAATAAGCCACAACTTCATTTCATCACCTCCTTAAATCCAAATAAGAAACCAGCAAATGCTGGTAAACTTGGATATAAAAATGAGGAAAGTTTAAAAACTTTACGATGCTTTTTAAGCTAATATATCTTACTCATAATTATGCTTTAAAGAATTCATCCAATGTCATTATTTTTCCTTTCCTTTCCTCCTTTTCTTCTATTCCAAGCAACTTTTTAAATTCTTCTTCACCAATTATTTTTAAACCAAGCTGTTTTGCTTTCTCATATTTACTTCCTGGATTTTCTCCCGCAACAACATAATCTACATTTTTACTAACACTATTTACAACTATCCCTCCCTCTTTTTCAACTAATTCTTTTGCTTCCTCTCTTGAAAAGCTTTTTAATGTTCCTGTAAAAACAAATACTTTGCCTTTAAGTTTCCCTTTTTCTTCTTCATATTCCATTTTAACTCCTAATTTTTTAAGCTCCTCAATTTCCCTCCTATTTCTTTCTTCTCTAAAGAAATTAACTATACTGCTGGCTGTTTCTGGTCCAATTTCATTTATTGCCAAAAGCTCCGCTTCTGTAGCCTGCATAAGCCTATCAATTGTTTTAAATTTCTCTGCCAATATCCTTGCAGTATGCTCGCCAACATTTGGTATTCCTAAAGCAAAAATGAGCCTGGCTAATCCTCTATCCTTACTTTTTTCTATTGCTTCCACCAGATTTTTAGCAGCTTTCTCTCCAAATCTTGGAAGACGCAATAAATCTCTTTTTGTCAGCCTGTAAATATCGCTAATTCTTTTTATTAAGCCTTTTTCCACTAACAAATCAACTGTTTTACCACCTAATCCCTCAATATCCATTGCATTCTTTGAAGCAAAATGAGCTATGCTTCTTTTGAGCTGAGCAGGGCATGAAAGCCCACCAGTGCATCTATAATATGCTCCTTCTTTTACAACTCTGCTTCCACAAACAGGACATTTATCTGGCATTTTGAACTCTTTTTCATTTCCTGTTCTTTTTTCCTTTATCACTTCCACCACTTCTGGTATAACATCTCCAGCCCTTGCTACCTTCACCCAATCTCCTATTCTTATGTCCTTTTCCTTAATATAGTCCTCATTGTGTAAAGTAGCTCTGGAAACAGTTACACCTTTTACATCAACTGGCTTAAGTAGGGCAACTGGCGTCAATATTCCTGTTCTACCAACCTGAACAACAATATCAACAATTTGCGTTTCTTCCTTACGAGGAGGAAATTTATAAGCAATAGCCCACCTTGGACTCCTTGTTTTTATTCCTAACTTTTCCTGATATTCAAATTTATTTACTTTTATTACAACACCATCTATTTCATACTCCAGCTTTTCTCTCATTTCCTCCATTTTGCGATGATATTCTATGGCTTCATCAATATTTTTGCAAAGTTTTACATGGGGATTAATTTTCAATCCCCATTTTTTTAAGCATTGCAGAGCTTCCCATTGACTTTCTATTTTTATCCCATCTCCTTCATAGTGCATTATTTCATAGAAGAAGATGTCTAAGGGGCGTTCAGCAGTTTCTTTTGGATCAAGCCTCCTCAATGAGCCTGCTGCTGCATTTCTTGGATTTGCTAAAGGCTCCTCACCTCTTTGAATAAGCTCCTTATTAAGCTTTTCGAAATCATCTATGTGCATTATGACTTCTCCTCTTACAGCAAGCATTTTTGGAATAGGAAGCTCCTCACCTCTCAGCACAAGAGGAACTGCCCTTATTGTCCTTATATTCTCTGTTACATCTTCTCCATTTATTCCATCTCCTCTTGTTGAGCCTCTCTTATATTTCCCATCTTCATAAATTAGTTCCACGCTAAGCCCATCTAATTTTGGCTCTGCTACATATTCAACATTTTCCACACCCAATTCTCTCCTAACTCTTCTATCAAAAGCCCTTATTTCTTCCTCATCTCTTGCAGCATCTAAGCTAAGCATTGGCTTAACATGCTTTACTGTCTTGAATTCTTTCGCAGGAGGAGCACCAACTCTTTGAGTAGGAGAATCAGGAGTTATAAACTCAGGAAATTGCTCCTCTAAACGGCGTAATTCCTCCATTAATTTATCATATTCTTCATCAGAAATTTCGGGCTTGTTTAAAACATAGTAAAGATAGTTATGTCGCCAAATTTCTTTGCGAAGCCATTCAATTCTCTTCTTTGCCTCCTCCCTGCTCAGCTTTTTTTCCATATATAAAATGAGATGATGAGAAATAAAAACCTTTTGCTAAGCTTTGGTTTATGAAAATCAAATGAAATGGAGAGTTGTTATTAGCAAATTCTCTCACGCAGTAATAATAGCCATTCATTTAAAGTTAAAAAGCAAAGATTGCTTTTCTTTCTTTTTTAGAGCTTCCGCTTCCTTATAGATTTCATTTGCTTTATCTCCCACCAAAAAAGCAAGTTCCTCCAAGCTCAATTCAAGCTTTATTGCAATTCTTGCGGCAAAATCATCATTGTTTTCGCAAATTTTTTGCAAAGCAGGAATAAAATCTAATGCTTTTTTAGAAGAGCAGTGCATAAATTTACCAATCTTTTTAGCTAAATTTAAGCGCACTTGCCTATATTGCCTGCTATAAGCCATGCTTCTTAACCACTTTGGAAAATGATAGGCAGTAAAGCCTCTATACTCTCCCTTTTTAGCTACTGCCACACCACCAGTCATTAATTCTGTTGCATAGCTCCACAAGCCATAATATTGGCGACGCCACGTTCTGCCTAAAAAAACATCTGCCCTTGATAAAAATTCATAAGCTTTTGCCAAATCATCAGCCCTTTTGTATTCAGCAGGAATATTTTCATCTATCCATAAAATTAAATTATCTGGACTTTCATCCAAACGCCATGCTTCCCTTATAGCAGTTCTCATATCTTTTGATTTCAAAATTCTCCTTAAAGCCATAAAAATCTCTCTTTCCCTATCCCTATAACCAAGATATGAAGCCATGTCCTTTGTTAATTTTTTTTGATATGCCAAGGATTGTAAATCATTAATGGCACTTCTTACATCTCCATCGCATCTTGTTGCTATTGCATCCAACAATGCTATATCTGCTTCTATTCCTTCAAGCTGACAAATCCTTTTTAACAAAGCAACTATCTCTGTTTTACTTACTTTTTTGAATTCTATAGCTTTACATAAATTTTTAAGTTCCTGTCCCACCCCCTTAATAAGCTCATAATAATCATTTGCAATAAGGACAATTGGTTGCTTTGTCTTCTTTATTGTTTCAATTATAGCTCTCTTTCCTCCAAAATCGCCAGCTTTTTCATATAAATTGTCTGCCTCATCTAAAATAATGAGTCTTCTCGCTCCCTCCTTTGAGCTTCTATATACTCCATCTATACCCAAGGTTTCATTTATTGCTCCAGTTAAAGCAATTCTCATTATAGCTTCTCTATTCCTTTCATCGCTTGCATTCATTTCTATAACTTCCCATTTGAAATCATTGGCTAAAGCATAAGCAGAAGTTGTTTTGCCTACGCCTGGCTTTCCATACAGTATGACTGCTTTTTTAGAAGGATTGCCTCTTTGCCATTCTCTTGCCCATTTTAAAAGCTCTTCTTTAGCTTTCTTATTACCAATAACATCTTTTAAGCTTTTAGGCCTATATTTTTCTGTCCAATTCATCTATCTAATTCAAAATCTTTTAAATAAAAATCTTTTTTGAATTCTTCCCTTATTATGTCTCCAAGTTTTGTTGGAATCCTTATTCCATATTCTTCATAAACTTCAATGCCATCCCTTGTAATGTAAGTTGGATTAAATGGGTCAAAATCTGGTGGAAGTTTTATTAACTGATACTCATATTCTCCCGTTTCAGGATTTCTTATACAGATCCTGTAGTTATACTTATTTAAAACAGTATAACTTCCTTGAAGCCTGCTTACAATCTCTCTATAGTAATTAATACTATTCTTCAATTCCTTAATTTCATTTTCAAGTTGCTCAACTTTCTTCTTATATTCTTCAATCTCTTTCCTCAACTTTTCATTTTCATATCTTAACGCATCCCCTTCATACAATAATTTTCCTCCTTCCAAATGAGACAATTTCATTTTGAGAAATTCATTTTCTCTTCTTAAGTCAGTTAACCAATCCAAAAGCTTATCATTTGTTGGTTTCTCTTCCAATTTTTTAATTTTTTCTTCCAATTCTGCCACCCTCTGCTTGTATTTCTCTATTTCCTCATTATTCTGATTTTGAACTTGAATTTGAGATTGCTCTTCCTGCAAAGTTTCCTCCTCTTCCTCCTCTGGCTTTGTTGTAAAAATCATTATTCCTATCCAAACTAATAAAAAGGAAAGAATGATGAGTATTGTTGCGGTAATATTATCCATCATTTTGCCATACTATATGCTTTATTTATTTCTATATTTTTCGCTTTTCCAACGCTTCCTTAATTTCATTCACAACGTCGGGATTTCTGAGTGTTGTTATATCTCCAACTATTTCTCCACTTTCTGCCAAACTTCTTAGCAGTCTCCTCATTATCTTACCACTCCTTGTCTTTGGCAAATCACTTACAAATAGAATGTCCTCTGGTCTAGCTGTTGGACCAATTACTTTTGAAACATGCTGTATAAGCTCCTTCTTTAACTCTTCGCTTGGCTCATATCCTTCTTTTAAAACAACATATGCAAATGGCACTTGCCCCTTAATTTCATGTGGCACACCAACTACTGCTGATTCTGCAACAGCAGGATGACTTACTAAAGCACTCTCTACTTCTGCTGTTCCTAAACGATGACCAGCAACATTTATAACATCTCCTATCCTACCAAGTAGCCAGAAATAGCCATCTTCATCAATCATTGCTCCATCTCCAGTATAGAATTTTCCAAAGCCATATTTGCTCCAATATTCTTCCACATATTTTTCATGAGCTTTGTATAATCCACGAAGCATAGAAGGCCATGGTCTTGTTATCACAAGTTCTCCTTTTTGACCAGGTGGACAAACGCCTTTTTCATCTCTTACTTCTGCTTTCAAGCCGGGGAATGGAAATGTTGCAGAGCCGGGCTTAAGCTTTGTTACGCCTGGCAAAGGTGTTATTATATGCATTCCCGTTTCGGTCATCCACCATGTATCCACGATGGGGCAACGCTCTTTTCCAATAACTTTATAATACCAAAGCCATGCCTCAGGATTTATTGGCTCTCCTACCGAGCCGAGAAGGCGCAAGCTACTTAAATCATGCATATTGGGCCATTTTTCTCCCCATTTCATCATCATTCTTATTGCAGTTGGAGCTGTATAGAGTATTGTTACCCTATACTTTTCAACAATTTCCCACCATCTATCTGGCTGAGGATAATCAGGAGCACCTTCATACATAACGCTTGTTGCTGCATTGGCGAGAGGACCATAAACAATGTAGCTGTGCCCTGTAATCCAGCCTATATCGGCGGTGCACCAGTAAATATCATCATCTTTAATATCAAAGACCCATTTCATTGTTGTAGCTACTCCTACCATATACCCGCCAGTAGTATGCATAACTCCTTTTGGCTTTCCTGTTGTTCCAGAAGTATACATTAAGAAAAGCAAGTCCTCAGCATCCATTACTTCAGGCTCACATTCTGCTGGCTGATCTTTTACTAAATTATGCCACCATACATCTCTGCCCTCTTTCATATTAACTTCATTTCCCGCCCTCCTTACAACTATAACTTTTTTAACATCAAGATCCTCAAGTCCTTCATCAGTTTTTGCCTTATGATTTAAAATCTTCCCTCTCCTGTAATAGCCATCACATGTTATAACATATTTTGCACCAGCATCTTCAACTCTATCTTTAAAAGCTTCTGCGCTAAATCCAGCAAAAATAACAGAATGAGGAGCCCCTATTCTGGCACAAGCAAGCATAGCTATTGGCAACTCTGGAATCATTGGCAGATAAATAGAAACAATATCACCTTTTTTTACTCCTATACTTTTTAAAGCATTGGCAAATTTGCAAACTTCTTCATATAACTGCTTATAAGTTAGCTTTCTTACTTCCCCATCCTCTCCTTCCCATATATATGCTATTTTATCTCCTTTGCCCTTTTTTATCCATCTATCTAAGCAATTATAGCTGGCATTGAGCTTGCCATTTATAAACCACTTATAAACAAAATTTTTTTCATCTACTTCTAAAACTTTATCCCATTTTTTAAACCAATCAATCATTTCTTCTGCTCTTTTCTCCCAGAATTTTATATAATCTTCTCCTTCTTCATAAACTTTCTCATCTTTTATCCAAGCTTTCTCCCTGAATTCCTCAGGCGGAGGAAAAATCTTCTGCTCCACTGTCTCCTTCATGTGGGGGTATATAATACCCCTACTTAAATTTTTTGAGCAAAAATGCAAAAAATTGGCTTAAATTAAGCCCAGCTTCTTTTTTATTTCTTCAATATCCTTCTCCATTTTATCCAATTTTATACTTAACTCATTTCTTGCAAGGATGGAAGTAGCTATTCTTTTTAAATCTCTAAAAGAAAGACTTCTTGATGGCAAAATACCCTTTCTAGATAATTTTCCTAATTTTGTAGTTAACTCTTCTTCCTTCATTTTTAACAATTTGCAAGCATGCTCAAAATTTTTTGCTTCAGATACTGCCTTTAAAATTAGTTGGGTTTCATCATCTAGTTTCAACACAGGAATAAAACCATGCTCTTCCAAAACTTCTTCCATACATTTTTTAACAATGCTCTCCAATTCCTCTGGCTCTAAAAGCAAATGATACTCGCTGAATTCCATTATTTCTACGCCTAATTTTTTAGCTGCTTCTTTTATGGCTTCATCACTTTTCTTGCATATTAATAATGGCTTTAAACCAGCTAACTTAGCATTTGCATATACTTGTCTTACAGATGTTAAGCTTGCTTTACCAGATTTAACTTCAACAGCATATTTTTCTCCATCTTTTTCTGCTACAATATCTATTTCTGCAATGTTCTCTCCTTTAGAATTTATTTTATAATTTGTTGCAATTATTTCATAACCTTTTGATTCTAGCATTCTTCTTGCTATTCTTTCTGCAGATATTCCTCTCCTCCTTCCCGTCTTCTCACCCTTAAAAGATAAAGGGCATGAAAAATAAATGTTATGCGTTATCTTCTCAGCTTATATATTCCAATGCCAATGATAACTATTGCAACAATGGCGATAATAGCTAAGAAAAGCCATTCATTACCTTGCTTTTCCTCTTTAATATTTTGATTCCCTCCCTTTCCATAAAACTCTTCCATTTCTTCCACAACAACTTTTGTCAAATCAACGTAACTTTGATTCCAAAACTCTTCCATTTCATCAGCATATGCTCTTATCCATAATTCAAAAGATGATATGTTTTTCAACTCTTCTTTACTTAACCCAATTTTTTCTTTTTCTGCGTGTATAAGAATATATAATTTCCATTTAGTCCAATTTTTTTCTAATGGTTCAAAAATTAATGTGTCTGTATTTTCTATATTGATTGGACCTCTTAGAAAAACTCCATCATAGTTTGTGGAACCATTCTTATATGCTACAACAAATGCAACTCCACAATGATTAGTGTTTGGTGATGCTCTGCCTTCTGCTTCAATAAATATTTTGATTACCTCATCCTCCTCTATCTTAAAATTTGCTTTATCTATTTTTGCCCATACTGATTTATCTGTAGGAGTTTCATCTCTAGGGTGGAGAGCAAATGCTAAATTATTTAAAAAAAGGAAGAGGATTAGAGCAGGAATAAATTTATTCCTTATACACATATACATCATTCCATTCCATTTCTTCCTTATTTCCATCTCTATCTATGCTATAGAATTCAATTTCGTATTTTCCATAACCTGCCAAATTATATAGGTATATCTTCTCATTGTTATATTCTTTCCAGTCAAATATCAATTTCCATTTACTGGCATTATCATCCCATTTCCATATTCTGTAATATGTAATATTTACACCAGAGTTTATCTCCAAAGGATAGTCCTGTGTGGCAAGTGTTATATATGTTGATTCTGGAATATAATGTAAGATGTATATTCCCCATATTGAAACATTCTTTACTTTTCCATGGAATACTTTCCAAGTGTGTGGAGGTTCATTATCTTCTACAACTGTTGTATTTTCTATATCTTCATCATAAACGCCTTCACCGCATGTAACAATAGCTGTATTGTTATAAATTCCAGCAGAACTTGCTTTTGCATATACTGTTAATTCAACAATTTCTCCTACTGCCAAGCTATCAAAGTGCCATTCTATACTATTATTGTTGATGCTAACAGGCGCTGGGCTAGCAGATATAAATGTTAAGTTTCCAAGTAAATCCTTAACAATTACATTTGTTGCATCTCCATCTCCAATATTTTTAACTGTAATTTTATATGTAATCTGCTCATTTACAAGCACTGGGTCATCAACATCATCTTTTATAATTTCAAGAATTGGTTGTCCCATGTATGGAGGCGGAGTAATAGTTGTTGTTTCTGTATATTCTGCATATGATTTATTACAGGTTGCATTCACATAGTTTTGAATAGTTGCTTCATAATCAATGTATTTGACAGTAGCAATAATAGTTAGCTGTATAGATTCGCCAGCTCTTAATAAAGGAACATTCCAAGTAATTTCATTTCCATTTATTGTTCCCCCATCTGTATATGTTATATTCAAAAGCGCATCAAAAACATCTGTAACAATAACATCATAGGCATTTTCATTTCCATCATTTGTTACATTTATAGTATATGTTAGTTGATTTCCTGCTTCAACAGGATCTGGATAATCTGTTTTTCCTATTAGCAAATGAGGAGAAGATTGCACATAAGTAATGCTAGTAGCATTATCAATTGTTTCATTACTTGTAATTTCAACATAGTTTATGAGTAAAGTATTGTTTGGAAGAGGTGAATCAACAAGCAAAGTTATCGTTATTGTTCCAGATTCTCCTGGAAGGAGAGAATCAATATGCCATACATTATTACCATTATCTGGCATTGGATTAGCAGATACAAATGTTGTATTTGATGGATAAGTTTCTGTAATTGTTATATTTGAAAGTTCTACACTTCCTGTATTTGTATATGTTATGGTGTAGTTTAGTAGAGAGCCTGCTGAAACATAGAGAGGAGCACTTTTCGCAATTTCTATTGATTTTTTAATTACAGCTGTTGTTTCCTCTGCCACCCCTTCTCCAAATTCATAGGTAAATGATGCAGTATTTAATATGTAATCTTCTCCATTGTCTGCAACCAGTCCATTTATAACTATGCTAAAGCTTCCTCCTGCTTCAATAACTGGAATTAGCCATTGATTGTTGCCTGTGGTTGGGGCTGGTGAAGATGAAATAAAGGTGAAGTTTGCATCATATTCTTCATATACAGTTATGTTATAAGCTGGAGCATCTCCTGTATTGTTAATCCATATTGTATAGGTAAGTTCTCCTCCGGCAGAAACAGGATCTGGATAATCTGTTTTTTCTATGCTGATTGAAGATGCAGAAATAGTTACATTTGTTGGGTCATCAATTGGAGGCGTGGAAGGATCATCTGTTGGGTCAGTATTGTTCTCATAATAAAGGAATCCTTGGTTGGAAATGATTGTTCCAGATGGAACATTATTTATTGTAACTCTGAATGAAATGAATAAGGATGAGCCTCTTGGAATAGAACCACTCCATATGATGGAGTTATTGATGCTGTCATACAATATACTACCAAAGGATGCATAAGCTGAATTTGCTACATATGTTGTGCTCTCTGGTATAACATCAACAAACTCACCATTTTCAACGTCTATGCCTCCTGTATTGTTAATCCAAATTCTATATTCAAGCTCGTCTCCAGGCACCAAAGGCGCACCATTTAAATCTATTGCAATCTTTGGATCTTCAATTTCATAAGCTAAAATAGTAGTTTCTTCTGTTATTTCTCCGCTCCCTTCGTTATATGAATAATTTGCTGTATTGTAAATTATTGTTCCATTGCTTATATCTTTATTTACAGTTACGTTTATGAAAAAGAGTTTGTATGAATGAGCAGGAATGGCAACATTTGTCCATATAATTTTGCTTCCGTCATTAAATCCACCTGATGTGAAATTCACTATTTGCAACAATGTCTCATCATAATCATCAGAAATTGTTAAGCTATTTGCATCTGCATCCCCACTATTTGATACATTTATTACATATTGAAGTATTTCCCCAGCTTTTACTGGATCCGGATAGTCAATTTTTTCTATACTTATAATTGGTTTTGGAATAGCTATTACAGTTATATAAACTGTAGCAGTATCAGTTGCACCATCAGAATCAATTACTTCATATACAAATGAATCTTCTCCATAATAATTTGCATTTGGCTCATATGTTATTGTTCCATTTGGATTTATTGTAGCTATTCCATGAGATGGTTGAGAAATTATAGCATTTAATTCTGGAACTCCATCCTCAACATCTGTATCATTAGCAAGAACATCTATAACAACAGGAGTATCTTCATTTGTTATAACATAATCATCATTGGCAATAGGAGAATCATTTATTGCCAATATTGTAACATACACTGTTGCTGTATCAGTTGCAATTCCATCTGTTATTGTATAAGTAAAGCTATCATCGCCATAATAATTTGCATCTGGAGTATAATAAACATAATTTCCATCATGATAAACTGTTCCATGTGATGGTGAGCTAACAGAAATTATTTCCAAAGAATCTCCATCTACATCTGTATCATTAGCCAATACATCTATTTGATTATCAGATGAATCTTCTTCAACAGTAGCACAATCATCATTTGCAACAGGGGGATCATTCACAGGCAAAATAGTAATAACAACATTTGCAACATTTGAAACTCCTCCTTCATTGTCTTTTATTGTATAATTGAATTCATCATTGCCATAATAATTTGCATCTGGAGTATATTTTACTGTTCCATTTGCATATATTTCCAATGAACCATGAGATGGATAATCAACAATAACAATGCTTCCTAAATCGATGGTTCCATCAACATCATAATCATTCATACTTACATTTATAAAAACAGCTTTATCTTCATCTGTTGTTGCAGAATCGTTTAATGCTACAGGCGCATCATTCACAGGCAAAATAGTAATATGAACCGTAGCAGTATCAGTTGCAAATCCATCACTAATGGTATAATTGAATTCATCAGAGCCATAATAATTTTCATCTGGTGTGTAATATATCATGCCCCCATCTATATATGCTGTTCCGTGAGAAGGAGCTGTCATGGAGATAATGGCCAATTCATCTCCATCAATATCACTGTCATTAGCCAAAACGTCAATGGAGTTATTCACTGAGTCTTCATATATTGTAGCGTAATCATCATTAGCTACAGGAGGATGATTGCACACAATGAATATATCTGCTGTATCGTTGTCAATCACTTCCACATGACTGCATTTTCCTTCTCCTTTTGCCACCACTAAATTAATATTCTCTTCGCAACCCTCCGCTATTGCTTCAAATTCTATATATATGTGTTCGCCTGGTAAAAATTTGCAGTCACAATGGCAACAACCATTGCAATCCTCGCTATCATCACAACAACCTAAATTATTATATTCGTCCAACAAATCTTTCAAATCAAGAATGGTGTCCCTATCCATACTATCTAATGCGTCATCCACTTGATTAATTATTTCTGTTACATTTAATGGATAATTTATTTCATCATCCACAGCATTGAGCAAAGCAGCAACCGCTTGCTGTAGCAGAAGCTTTGCTGCATCCTCCAAATCTGATCCTCCGCCAAAATTAAGGGCATCCAAAAATGAGTCATCCCCTATAGAAAATTCATCTGGTATATCGAAAATATCATTGAGACATGTATCTGTGCAATAAAAATGCCATTTGTCGGTGTGAGTTTTCCAGTAGCCATGGCTAAGTCCTTCATGACAGCAATGGCAACCATAAAGTAACCATGTTAAATTGTGTCCCCATTGAATCGGCTCTATTGTTGCACTTCCTTCAACATATTCTAGCCCATCCGGGAGATAATCAGTAATGTTGATGTTTTTTAAAGCTTCATTTCCACTATTGTAAATGCTTAAATTGAATAGCATAATTTCTCCAGAGTCTATTTCCAAGGAATTTACCCATGCAGTGCCATTCCATATTTTTTTCTCAATTTCAATTGAAGGATCAGGGCATATTACATGAGTGGTACAAGTTGCAATGTTATCATCGCTGTCATCATCTGTGCCAATAAAATGATAAATTTCTGCTGTATTTGTGATAGTATCTGGAGCACAATTTGTTACCTTGGCTTTAATAAATATTGTTTTGCTGCCCCCGCCACAAATTGTGCCTAAAAAGAAATAATAGGTATTGTCGTTATTACTATAATTAACATAGTCTCCATAAATATTTATAATTTCTACAGTATCAGGAAATATATCTTTCACTCTTACATCTCTTGCCCACCAATATCCATACCCTTCCCATAATCCATTATGTACTACTATCTTATAAGTAAATTCCTTATTTACTATAACCTCAGAAGGCCCCATTTTTTCTATTTTTAAAGAAAAATGACAAGCCTTTGCTGGTGCTGTAATTACAAACATGCTCATCAACAATACAAAACTAATGCCCAATGTAGAAAACTTCTTTATTTTACCACCTCTTTATACCTCTACTTCTACTTAAAAATGCCCTAGACTCCCAACTCACCGTCTTATACTCCATCCAACATAAACCGAAAGTTATATATAAACACTATTAAAATAGCAATTTGCTATCAATTACTTCTAATTAATTCATCCCATATTGAAATTTTACAAAAATCTAAATTTTGATAATATTTTGAGACATATTGTGGAAGAGGAAAATATATGCCAATACCAACTTTTTTGCCAGAAAATGCAACTATTGTTTCATTTATTGCATTAATTAATGAGGTTGCATTATAGAGTTCTGCATATTCAAATAAATCTACATATTGCATGCTATAAGCACTTGCATTTCTCAATTCCCAAGAAATATTATAATGCATTGCAAAATTGTTTATTTCCCCCACTAACTCATTTATTTTACTTAAATTCCAAAGAGCCAAGGAAGTTGATATTGAAGCGCTGCAGTTAAAGTTTTCAATTATTTTTCTACCTACATTTTCAGCATTACTATCATTTATTCCCCTTAAAAAATCATGAGATAAACTACCAATAGGCAGCGCTCCTTCACATGCAATCATATAGTTTGCAGCATTTTTCAATGAATAAGCAACCTCAATGCAACCCATATAACAGGCAGTAAAAATAACAATGTCAATTTTCTTTTCAATAGCACTTTTGATTTCATCTAAGCTAAGCATATCCATATCTGTTTTATCAAAGCATACACCCATCCAGCCTGCGCCATGCCCCCATATTTCCAACATGTAGTGTCTGGCTGGATAAAGTTGCATCGAATATTTTATGAGATATCTCAATGTACTTTTTTCTCCCATATTCATTTCATTTAATTTAAAAACCATTTTTGAGGAATTTTTAATGCAATAAAGAAATGTATCATTTTCTTTATTACCATCAAATAGCACAACTATATTTGCTGTTGAAGAAATATTTTTAATTTTATTTATCTCACTCAGAGCATATTCATAGAGGTCATTGTCTCCATTTAAATAAATCATTACAGTCCAATCATTTTTTTCTTTAACTTTGAAAGTTTTTATCTTACTCATTGTTATAAATCTTCCATCAAATCCTGCAACCCTCCAAAAGTATGTTTTTCCATCGTCAAGTTTTATTTTAAAAAATGGTCTAATAGTTATACCAACTAATTTTAGATTGCTCTCATTTTCACCAATGTAAACAAAATACAGAATGTAATTTTTGTCGGGTTTCCATATAAGAAATACATCATTATTTGAAATATCGCCGATTGGGCTTAAAAGAGCAATGGAATCGTTATTTTCCCAAATAGGAAATGCCAAAGCCTGCATAGACAGCATGAATATAATCAATCCTGTTGCAGTAATTTTCGTTATCATTTTGCTATCAAACATAAATTGCTTTTGTTTTATAAGCATTTCGCTTTCAATTTGATAGCAAATTATATGCAAAGCGAAAAATTTAAAAATAAAAGAGCGTTTAATTTCAAATTGTTAGCAAAATGATAATATGAGTAAGCCAATTGGTGTTAGAATAGACAGTAAGCAGGAAAAAATATGGCATAGATTTAAAGAATTTGTAGAGGAAAAATATGGAAAAAAACATACTGTTTTAGGAAATGAATTGGTAAAAGCTTTACAACTTTATTTAGAATTGTATGAAAAGGCAAGCAATAATAAGAAAGAGCCAGAGACACATATAGTAAAGGAAAGAGCAGGGGACATAGAATTAAAATCATTTAAAGAAGTTTCATATGATTTGCTGAATGCAATTATTACCGCAAGAGGATATTTAGAGCAGATGGAAGATGAAGTGGAGAAATTATCAGATGAAGCAAGGGAAAAATATGATAAGTTAAGACAAACCCTTTTTAAAGCACAAAAGATTATTCAAGATAGAATTGAGGCAATGAAATGAAAGTAGGATTTATAATAAATCCTATTGCTGGAATGGGTGGTAGAGTCGGATTAAAAGGAACAGATGGAGTTGTTGATGAAGCTATTAAAAGAGGAGCAAAACCAGTTGCAGAGAAAAGAGCCATTGAATTTCTAGAAGCTTTGAATAGAAAGGTAAAATTTTATACCTGTTCATCTAAAATGGGAGAAAATTCTTTTAAAAAAGTTGGAATTGAAGCAGAGATAGTTTATAAGGCTAAAGAAAAAACAACTGCAGAAGATACAAAGAAAGCAGTTAAAAAAATGAAAGACATTGTCGATCTCCTTATTTTTGTTGGTGGAGATGGCACCGCCTGTGATGTTTATGAGGCATTGAAAACAGATAAGCCAATGCTTGGTGTGCCTGCTGGAGTAAAAATGTATTCTGCTGTGTTTGCTTTAACTCCAAGAGATGCTGCTGAGGTAGTAAATTCTTTTGATGGAAAAGTTGAAGAAAGGGAAGTAATGGACATTGATGAAGAAGCTTTTAGGAAAGGAGAATTTAAAATAAAGTTGAGAGGCTATGCGTTAGTGCCTATCCATGAAAAAATACAGGCTGGAAAAGAAGTCTATGGAGAAGATGGAAAAGAAGAGATTGCAGAATATATTGTGGAAATGATGGATAATGATACACTTTATATTATTGGAGGAGGGAGCACTACTTGGGAAATTAAAAAGAAACTCGGCATAAATGGAAGCTTCTTAGGAATAGATTTAGTAAAAAATGGAAAGCTTCTTTGCAAAGATGTAGGGGAAAATGAAATAAAAAAATTTTTAGAGGGAAAAGCGAAAATAATTGTTAGCCCCTTAGGTAGGCAGGGCTTCATTTTTGGAAGAGGAAATCAACCCATATCTCCAGAAATCATTGAAAAAGTAGGAAAAGAAAATATAATAGTTGTTGCAACAAAAGAGAAGTTAAAAAAATTAGATAGCTTAAAAGTTGACACTGGAAAGAAGGAAATAGATGAAATGCTAAAGGGACATATTAAGGTAATTACTGGCTATAAGGAAATGAAATTAATGAGAATTAGCTAAACGTTTTTTAATTACATTTGCTAGCCTTTTTATACCTTCCTCAATCAACTCATCTTTTGGATTTGTGAAGTTTAGGCGCATTGTATTCTCTCCGCTTCCGTCAACATGAAAAGCTTTTCCATGTACATATGCTACCTTTTCATTAATTGCATCCTTAAGCATTTCTATGCTACTAACATTCTTTGGCAATTCTACCCATACAAACATTCCACCCTTAGGCTTTGTCCATTTACAGCCATCTGGGAAATATTTTTCCATTGCTTCCAGCATAATGTCTCTTTTCCTTTTATACATTTCAACAATCCTTGGAATATGTTTTTCAATATATCCATTTTTTATGTAATGATAGGCAATCATTTGTGTAAATGATGGAGTGCATAAATCAACAGATTGTTTTGCAATAATTAATTTTCTTGTAATTTCCTCGCTTGCAATTACATAAGCTAATCTAAAGCCAGGTGAAAGAATTTTTGAAAATGTTGCCATATATATTACATGTTGTCCATCATCATAATATTTTATTGGATACAATTCCTTTCCTTCAAATCTCAGCATTCTATATGGTTCATCCTCAACAATTAGCAAATCATGTTCTATGGCAATTTCCGCTAATCTTTTCCTTCTATCCTCAGATAGTTCAACGCCAGCAGGATTTTGAAATGTTGGAACAGTATAAATCATTTTAACTTTCTCTCCTTTTCTTTTTAATTCCTTAATCTTCTCTTCAAGTAAATCAACCCTAAGTCCATTTTCATCCAAGGGCACGCCAACAAGTTTTGCCCCATAAGCCAAAAAAGCATTAATAGCTCCAAGATAAGTTGGTAAGCCCACCAAAATAACATCTCCTTCGTCAATGAATACTCTTCCTACTAAATCTAAAGCTTGTTGAGAGCCAACAGTAACCAAAGTATTCTCAATTTTTGCTTTAATATGACTTTTAGCAACAAACCTTGTTAATTCTTCTCTAAATTGTCTTAAGCCAGGAGTAGGACCATATTGCAATGCTGTTGAAGCTTCATCGCTATTCAAAATTTTGTCTATAATTTCATTGATAACATCTGCAGGAAATGCATTTGGATTTGGCAAACCGCCAGCAAAAGAAATTACGCCTGGTTGCTGGGAAAGTTCTAAAAGCTCTCTAATTTCAGATGAACGCATTTTTAATACCCTTTCAGAGTATAAATCCTCTATCTTCATCATTTTAAAGCTAATCTAATTCACTTTAATATTTCTTTTCTGAGAAGTGCTATCACATAGCAATTTCTTACATGAAAAAACATATATACATGATTTTTCATACCAGATATGGATATGGAATTTTATGGAAGTGTAACTGTAGGAGAAAGGGGACAAATCGTATTACCTAGCAAACTTAGAAAAGAATTTGAAATTAAAGCAGGAGATAAAATTCTTGTTTTAGGCAGAAAATTGTATGGAAAATGGGGAATTTTTTTGGTAAAAGCAGAAATTTTGGCAGAAATAATAAATGAATTTGAAAAGAAATTAAGAGAAGCTTTGAAGAAATAATATGCTGGAAAAAATTGGCAAATTAATCAGCAAAAAGCCAACATTTTTCATAATTTTGATAGCTTTAATTACAGTGAGTTTTGGAGCATTAATTCCTTCATTGAAAATAGGTACATCTGTAAAGGATTTCCTTCCTAATATTGAAGAAGTGAGGGCAAATGAAAGAGTAGCTGAATATTTTGGAAAGGATTATGAGCCGGTAATGGTATATATAGAAGGAAGTGATGTTACATCTCCAAAAGCATTAAAGAAACAATATGAAATTTTTGAACATCTTGAGAAAAAAGAAGGTGTTGAAGAAATAATAGGAATAGCATTTTTTGTAAATGACATATGTAAAATAGAATATGGAAAATCTATATTGAACTGCACAGATAAAGAAATAGAAAATGCTTTTCATGATTTGGTGGCAAAAGAAAATGAGAGTCATGGAGAAGATGGAAATGAGAGAGAAGTGCCTGATTACTTAGATATTAAAAGTTTTAAGGTAGAAGAGGATGAAAAAAATTTGACAGCAATCATAGAGGTATATAATTTGGAGCAAGTAAAAAGCTTTAGAAGCCATAAAGTTATTGAATGGTACATAGCCTTCAAAAATGAAATTGTTCCAGATGAAAGGCTCAACATGTCATATAGGTTGGCTGTGCAGATGGCGCCTAAGCCTATATGGCAGATTGGCAACAATTTCTTTATAAATATAAAAAATTTAATTAGAAGCATCTTAACAGGAGAAATTTTTGAAAGAGAAGTTAAAGCTTATCTATGGATTAAGCCACATAATATGAACCAATATTTTCCAGTTGCAATAAATGCAAGCATTGATATGAATGAAAATCACATTTTTATTAAAGTAAGTAAAGAAGAACTTGCCAAATATGGTATAGCTTTAAAGGCAGGAAACTTTCAACTTCCTGCCAAACTAGGAAATATATCTGCAGGTAGCAGAATTTATAAATTGCCATATTTAAGAATACCACTCAGTATATCCTTCATTAAGTCAGTTTTTGCATTCATACAGGAAAGAGCTTTATTTAATGCCGTTGCACAAAATTATAGCCAGATTTTAGATATGATTAATGGAAGTATTGCCATTAAAGATTTTGACAATTTTTGGGAGACAGTTGACATAGCAAAGGGAGAAGAAACGCTTTTGATAAAACCAAGATTTATGGATGAAATGGGAAAATCTACATTAACTTTTTTACCAAAACAATTTGAAAACGCAGATAAAACTTTGGCAATAGTACAGCTAAATGGCTCAATGAATGAAGAAAAGACAAAGGAGTTGAGCAGAGAAATAGAAGATTTTCTTGAAAATTATAATGCAAATTTTAAAATGAAAGTTACAGGAGAAAGCGTAATTACTGCAGAAATTGACAAAATAGCAGATGAAGCCAACAGAATAATTGTTCCAGGTATTTTTATAGCAATAATACTAATTTTACTCTTGAATTTTAGAAAACCATCATATGTTTTTCTTCCCTTACTTGGATTAACCATATCTATAATATGGCTTTTTGGAACAATGTCTCTATTGGGAATAAAATTCAATGCAATAGCTGTTGCATTAATTCCTCTTATTATGGGGTTAGGTGTCGATTATTCTGTGCATCTCTTTCATAATTATAGGGCGGAAATAGCAAAAGGAAGGAAACCATCAGAAGCAATAGTTTCATCAGTTAAGGACATAGGAATGGCAATGCTTCTTGCAACTATTACAACATGTATTGGTTTTCTTTCGTTTTTAACTTCTTCTGTTCCCTCAATTAGAAATTTTGGTTTGTTATGTGCAATTGGCATAATCTATACATTCATTGTTACCATTACCTTGCTTGCTTCCATAAGATACATTCTCGACAGAAAGAAAAAAATTGAAGTTAAAGAGAGAAAATTTATTGTTTCTCATTTAATGAAGAGAATTGCAAATATAATTTGTAAAAACCCAAAAAAAGCAATGGTGTTGGTGGCTGTATTTACAATTTTATTTGCTTTTGGCTCAATAAATCTAAAAACAGAGTTTAATATGAAGGATTTTGTGCCCAAGGAAAGTAAATCAATAAAAATCATGGAGAAAATTGGAAATGATTTTCCGTTTTCAAGCCAGCAACAGGAATATATACTTATTGAGGGAAATATTGCAAGCATTGCTGTTTTAGAAGAAATGAAAAAAACAATTGCAAACATCGAAAATGATGAGTATGTTGCAAGGAGTAGAGAAGGAAATGCAAGGATTGAGAGCATTATAGGCATAATGGAAAAAGCTATTGAAGAAAATGCCAGTTTGATAACAAAATACAATATTAAAAATGGATTGCCACAAACTAATGAAGATGTAAAGGCGTTCTTTGACTATCTTTATGAAAATAAAGAATTTGAAAGAGAAGTAAGAAATGTACTCTATAAGGAAGGCGGGGAATACAAGGCAGCACTTATAAGAGTATATGCACAGCATGATGTGACGCAAGAAGGAGAAAAAATGAAAAAATTTTATGAAGAGTTAAAAGAGGATTTAGCTTTTAGAAATGTAAAAGCTATTGTTACAGGGCAAATTACATTGACACATATGATTACAAGCTCATTAACGGAAAGCCAAATTAAGTCTACAATTGCCTGCATTATCCTTGCAGGTATCGTTTTAATCATTGCTTACAGAAGAATATTTTATGGCATTGTCGCCATGCTTCCTGTTGCCATCGCCGCCATTTGGATTTTAGGCACAATTTATTTCATAGGATATTCATTGAATGTTATGACTGTAATGATTACTTCATTGACAATTGGGCTTGGAATAACATATGCAATTCATGCAGTAGAAAGATATAGGATAATGAAAGATGAGTTTGGATATGAAAAAGCAGTTTTTGATTCCATATATCATACAGGCACAGCTTTGTTTATGGCAGCTTTGACAACGATAGCTGGATTTGCAATCCTAATATTCTCACCTATTCCTCCAGAGCAACAATTTGGTATAGTAACAGCCATAACGATACTTTACTCATTTATAATAACCATTTTGTTAGTTCCATCCCTATTTTTGCTTAGGAAGGAGAAGAAATAATTGCCAAATCATTTACTTTGAATATATAATAATGCTTCTCCCCTTTCAATCCTTCTTCAATTTTATTTCTTATTTTCCAGTATTCCTTAGGCTCAATTGAAAAGCGCAAAGTAGCTTTTTTAGCATTAAGCTTTTTTAACTCCTTATTTATTTCAGAAAAATTAAATCTGCAAATTTTTATAATTTCATATTTTCTAAGAAAAGCAGATTTATAATCATTTGATGAAGTGAGTAAAACCCTTTTCTTGTCTTCATGGAGGATATAGCCATTAAAAGAAAGTTTTCCAACAAGATTTGGCAACAAATTTGCTTTAATGATGGTATTATCTACTTCATAAAGCAAATCCATTGCTTCTCCTTTTCCAATTTCTATTTTCTCATCTTCATTTGTAATTCTTTCTTCAGATGGGAGAGAGATAGCAGAAATATTGCAAGTAGCTAAATCACCACAATATAAAGCCAATCTATTTAACCTAAAATTTAATGAAGTATATTCCTTTTCTCCTTGCAGTTTAATTTCCTCTCTTTTCATCTGAGGAGGCAATTCAAAAGCAATATTTCCTGTTTTCTTGCTATACAATTCATATACTTTTGAAGGATTTGGAAAAAGCGTTTCAAATGTTCTTTTCTCTTCCTTTTCTTTTCTTGAAGGATCCGAAAAAATACAATCTGCATCTATTTTTTCAAAAATTTCATTGCTTAATGCATCTCCTTGTATAATTTCAACATCCACGCCAAACACCATAGCATTTAATTTTGCCATTTTAACTCTATCTTCATCAATTTCTACACCGATTGCTTTGCTAAGTTTTGCAAAATATGAAAGCTGTATTCCAACTCCACAACTTATATCAGCTATTGATTTACATTTCAATCTTTTAGCTCTATATTCTGCTACAATTGGAGGCGTTGAATAACGTAATCCTTCCTCATCAAAAAATAGTTTTTCTGCCATTTCTCCAAATTTTTCTTTTGCTTTTATCCTGCATTTCGCCATTTCGTATACTTTTTCCTTAGAAAATTCTATTGGCTTTATTTTTTCCATTATATAGTCCTTTTGATATCCTTTTCTTATAAGCTTCAATGCTTTTCTAACCTCTTTATCAATTTTTTCTAAATCCATCTTAACCAACCTTTTTCATTCTCATTGCAAATTTTCTGGCTTTTTCCAAATCTTGCTCATTTGGTCTTCCCTTATTTATTCCTCCAATAAGCTTTAAAATACCATATGTATCATACCCCTTACACGAGAATTCTCCTACTATTTTAAATCCTTTTTCGATCAATTTTTTCCTTAAAGCTCTATGATAAAATTTATAGCACCCTAATCCTCTTGTTGAAAAAATGAATGCCTTTTTATTCATTTTTGGCAAATTCTCAACAAATTCCAATAGACTTTTATGGTGTTTTAAAAAATAAATGCCAGAACCAAAACCAATTAAATCATACTCCGTCAAATCTTTTTTATTTATTTCATCTACCCTTTTTAAATCAGCATCCAAACATTTTGCAATTTCTTTAGCAATCTTCTCCGTATTTCCATGATGTACAGATTGATATATGACTAAGCAACGCATAATTTAAAGGGAGTAATTATTAAAAAATTTCTGCAACTATTTCTGCAACTTTTTCAAGAAATTCTTTATCTTTTTTACCAAATGGAGATAATTCATGAGAGTCAATGTCAAGTTCTGCAACAAATTCTCCATTTTTAAATATAGGTACAACAATCTCTGCCTTAACTTTTAAACTGCATGCCAAATAGTTGTCTTCTTTTAATACATCTTGTATTACCAATGTCTTCTGCTCCTCTGCTACCCTCCCGCAAATTCCTCATCCAGATGGAATTCTTTTATGTCCTGCAGGCTCTCCAACAAAACTGGAAAGATGCAATTCCTTCCTTTCCTTATCTGCAATATAAAACCAGTTATAATGAGAATTTTATGCAATATTTTACAAATTTTTAACAACTTCTCTTTCCTTTTGCCTTTCTTTAACAATCCTCCTTATCTCCTGCAAAATTTCTTCTATATATAAAAATCAATTAAAATTCTCCTTTCTTTTTGCCTTTTCAAGATAATCCCTTGCCATTTCTTTAAGCTCCATACTTCTCCTTTCCTCGAGCAAAGCATATTGTAATAAAATTGATATGGAAGTAAAGAAAATCAGTATGCCACCAAGCCCGCCAAGCACATTTGCCAATTTAATGCGTAAAGAATCTCCAGAAAAAATAGTTAATGTTAGTCCAACTACAATTGCTTTATAGATGGAATTGAAAAGAAAAGCAGAGATTATTAGCAAAATAAAACCAGTTACAATTGTGATTTTCATTAGGCGATGCTCTTTTAAAATTAAAGCAATATCTTTTAAACCATGCTTTTTGCCAATAAATCTTTTTGTTGTTTCGTCCCATAACTTAGATTCTCTTCCCATAAAATCTATTTCCTTTTCCTTCTTGCTCTTCCCTTTTCTTTCTTCAAGCTGACCATGTAAAATTCCTTTTATGTCATCTGCAATTTCTTCTTCAACAAGCTGACAGGCAGCTTCATTTGAACTCTCTTTACTTATATTTGTTCTTTTCTCAATAATTTTTGCCAATTTATTTGCAAAATTTACAAATTCCTCCTCCCTTAAAGTTTCCTCTATAATTTGTCTAATATCAGCTCCATAACATCCTCCTCTGCTTATTTTTTTAACTAATTCTTCAATTAATGCTTGCCTGAATTTATTGAAGTCAGCTTCTTCCAAAATTTCTTTACCAACCCTTCCAACAGTCATTTCCCCATTACATAAATGAAGAATTATTTATGCTTTATTAGCAAATCTAGGATAAATATATTGAAAGAAATGGTTGTCATCGGCATATTGCATAGAGTTACCATAATAACACCCTTTTCATTTATTTTCGATCTTAGCAAATCAGCAATTTAAACAAGCAATACAGCTATTATGCCAGAAAGGAAGATACCATCAAATGTGCCAGCTCCTCCTATGCTGGCAACGCCTCCAAAGCCCTTTATTTTATGAAGATTTAACAAGTCTGCTCCTATTAATGTTCCAATTGTGCCAGAAATGTAAGCAATCATAGCTGGATTGTCCCCTAAGGATATGCCGAGTATGGCAGAGATTATGGGAGGAATTAAAGCTGGCATTGCTACTCCTATTCCTTTAACGGGCTTAGCAAAGAAATGAAAAATTATTGATGAAATGAAGACTGCTAAAAATATTTTCATGAGTAACGAGACATTCCCTGCTGATGCTACTCTTAAAATCTCATAGGATGAAATAGCTATTGGAATAACTGCTCCTCCAAAATTTATTGCTATAACAGTTTTCCTCACATAAGGGATTCTATATCTTATTCCCCAAAAGCTTATCTCTGCATATTCTATTTCTTTTCCCTCCATTTCTCTTATTGGAATATTTACTGCACTTCCTATTAAGGAAAGAAAAAGAAGCAAATATGCTATGAAAGGAGGAATCCCCAGTTTATAAAAAGCTAAAGGAATGCCAAACATAAATAAAAAGAATAAAGAGAAAATTAAAATAAAGAAGAAAAAGAAGAATGAAAATGCATATGGAATAAAAACATAATCCCTCATACTTTCCAGTACTCCCTCATTTTTTTCTTTAATCCCTGCAGAACATCGTTGCAATCTTTCCCCTTCGCTTCATCATCAAAATTCATTGGGTTGCCAATTAAATGGCTTATTTCTTTTGCAACACATTTTGGCAAATACTCCAAATTATACCCTCCTTCAAGGCAACAAATTATTTTATTTTGCACCTCTTTAAAATACTCTATAACCTTTCCAAAGAAATTTACTGTTAGTTTCATCCCTCCCAAATAATCTGCATGATGACTGTCAAATCCTGCAGAAATTAAAATGAAATCCGGGGAGAATTCTTCTGCAATAGGAATAAAAATTTCCTGTAAAAGATTCTCAATACACTCTTCACCAGCCCCATGGGGGAGAGGAGCATTTACTGTATATCCTTCTCCTTCTTTCCATCCAACTTCATTTATTAATCCAGTCATTGGATAATGAGGATATAAATGGATTGATTGATAAAGCACATCATTTCTTGAATAAAATATTTCCTGAGTACCATTTCCATGATGAACATCATGGTCAAAAATCAGTATTTTATACCCTTTCTCTGCCAAAAAATTCGAAGCTATGGCAACATTGTTAAAAATGCAAAAACCCATTGACTTTTTACTTGTAGCATGATGTCCAGGAGGACGGATTAAACAGAAAGCATTACCTCCTCTCTCCATAATAAGTTTGCATGCTTTAATGACGCCCCCAACAGCTAGCTTGGCAATTTCATATGAATATTCATTTGTGTATGTGTCCATGTCAAGCCATCCTATATTTTTTGCCTCCTCAATCATATCTATGCTATGAACCTTTGCAATTTCCTCCTCATTAGCTTTTTCTGGCTTAATAAACTCTAACTTTTCATAAAATGGCGTTTTTTTAAGGAAATCTATTATTGCTTTTAATCTATTTGCATTTTCTGGATGATTTGGATTGTCGTGTAGGAGATAATCATCCGAATATATGATGAAAGTCATAAATGAAAAATAGAATTGCCTATAAAAAGATTGAAGAAAAAATGAAAGAGAATACCATGCAATAATTCTCTTCATGGGTTTTTTAATGCTCTAATAATAGCTTAGCAGATCAATATAAGATAAACAATGCTTAAGCTTATTATGAAGAATGGAATGGAGTACTTGTGGAATTCAATAAAAATTTGTTTATTACTTAGCCTTAAAGCAATAATATTTGCCAAAGATGCAAATATGAATCCATTTCCTCCAACATTTACACCATATGCAATTTTAAGCCAATCATTAGAAAAATTTGAAATGAAAATAGTTGCAGGAACATTGCTCATGAATTGAGAAAGAAAAGCAGAAAGCAAGAAATGATTTATGCTAATCTTCTGCATAATTTGCTTTATTAACCAGAGATTTGAAACACATTGAAAGTCAACGAAAATTAGAATAAAAAGGAATAAGAGGAGCCAATCTGTATTTTTAATGACTGATGGAAAAAGAATGAGATAGAAGAGAAAGAAGATGGGTAGTAAATAAAAAATATAGTTAATTTGTAGGAAAATAAGATATGTTATTAAGAAAAGAAAAGAAGATATTGCAAGAAATTTTTCTATATGTGCCTGCTTCCTCTGCTTTTCCAACTTTGTATTTTTAAATGAGATAAATGTAAACATGAAAAGCAGAGGAAGTAAAATAGAAATAAGAGGGAAAAGTTTTATGATGAAAGATAAAAAAGAAATACCCCATTTTTGCCATATGAAAATATTCTGTGGGTTGCCTATGGGTGTTAATGAAGAACCAACATTTGCAGAGATAGCTTCAAAAATAATTAATTTTGAAACATCTCTGTTTAACAAATTTTGCATTCCAAGCGTCAAAGGCACAACAACAAAAAGAGCAACATCATTTGTTAAAAAAGAGGAGAAGAAGGCGGTGAGGAGAATTAAAAAGAAAGCAAGCTTTCTTTCCGTGTTCATATGGGAAAGAATTTTTTCTGAAAACATATGCAATAAACCACTTTCTTTCAATCCAGTTGAAATTAGAAGCAAGCCAGCTAAAATAGCAATAGTTTTCCAATGAACAAAATAAGGATATTCCTTAATTTGATAAGGTGACATTAATGATAAAATGAATAAGAGGATAAGAAGAGAAATAAGCAAAGCTTCCTCCTTAATTTTTTCCTATAATTCATTTAATTCCTACCACTCCATATACACTCTTTCCTGGAAATAATAATTCTTTATCTTTGATTTCAAATAATCCTTTTACCTTAAGCTTAAAATGCATTTTCATAAAATTGAGTATAGCATCAATATCTAGATGTTTTATGTTTTTTCTTATATACCCTCCCTTTCCATATCTTTGTTTAAAATAAGGTGAAGAGGTATTGAGTAATATGGCAACAAGTTTGCCACCCTTTTTTAAAACTCTATATGCTTCATCTATAGCTTTTTTGTAATCTTCAATAAATTCCAAAGATGTTACGAAGATTATAGTATCAATGGAAGAATTTTTGAATGGTAAAGCCATAGCATTGGCTTTAATAATGCTTATTCTCCCCTTAGCAATTGAAAGCATTTCATCATCAATTTCAATCCCTATTATTTCTGCCTTAGATATCTTTTCCACTTTTTCCTCTATTATTCCTGTCCCACATCCTATGCTTAATGCAATTCCTTCTGCATGATTTGCAATAAATTTTGCCTCCGCCTCCAGAATTTTCTTGCCTAATGGCGAGAAAAAGAAATCATCATATTTCATATTTCCACTATTTTTCCTGCCATACATTCTATAGCATTTGGAAAAGATTCTATTTGTTTCTTTAGCTTTGTGCAATGGCATGGCATTACCAGCTTATAATTTTTAAGTAAATCAATTTCCTTAAAATCATGAAATCCACCTATTATTCCGTATATTTCACCATATTCCTCGGCTATTCTTATTACATTTTTTAAGCCATTATGGCTACATCCAGTAAATATTACGAGTTTATCCCCATTTCTAACAATTAAAGATTGCTCACCATTTATTTCTCCTGTTGAAATGAAATTTGGCAGAAATTCCCCTTTTTCCACTTTTATTCCTTTTAAATTTGATGAAGGAGGAACGTATATCTTTCCTTTGAATCCCAATTTTTTTAGCCCTCCAGCATGGTCCCAGTGGCTGTGAGATATGAAAATAGCATCTATATTATCTAAACTTATTCCTAACTTTTCCATATTATATTTCAATATGCTATATCTCCAGCCAGTATCAAAAAGCAAATTTATGTTATGCTCAATAAAGCAGGAAAAGCCCCATGCCGATTTAAAGCCAGGCAGAGCCTTATTATCATAAACAATTTTTACCTTCATTCTTTCACCTTTGTTGGTTTTTCCATTTTCTCCAACTTTTCTTCAATAAAATCTTTTATTGTTTCGTCAAGATCACCCTTAGCTGAATAAATTTCTATGCCTTCATCACTTAACATATGATATGCAATTTCTCCTATTTCCTTTGTTATTAAAACATCTATTCCTTTGTTAACTAAAAGCTTAGCACAAGCTAAACCAGCTCTAATTCTCTTTTTAAAATAAGGATTTTTTATTTCGTCCTTTTTAACTATCCTCTTATTTTCTCTATCCACTGTCAATAGCAAAAATTTTTGAGCTCTTCCAAAATGTTCAGATATTTTTCCATTATCTATAGGAATAGCAACTCTAACAATCTTTGCTTTATGTGGCTCTACATGTATAACAAATGAATCAATATCTCTAAGCCTATCTTTTACTTCCTTTTCTATTCTATCTGCTATTTCATGAGCTTTGCTTATATCCAAGCCTTTTTTCACAAATACTTTTGCTTCTCCAAATAAAAATGGACCGGATCTTCTCAACTTGATTTCATTAAATCCTTCTATATCTTTTTGCTTCTTAAGCAAATCAACAATTTTCTTTTTTGCCTCTTTGGGAGCATAATCCATTAATGCATAAATTGAATCCTTTAAGCTTTCTACACCTATTTTGAAAATCAAAATCGCTATCCCTATGCTAAAAATTCCTTCAACATATCTGAAGTTAAAATAATCTAAAATTATTCCAATGAAGACAAAAACAGATGACAAGGCATCTATTTTGCGTTCATGTCCAACAGCAATTAAAGATTGCATCCTGTTTTCTCTTCCAATCCTACATAGATGAATGGCAATCCAATAAGAAATAATTATAGAGATAAGCGTAGTAAATAAAGCTAAATATGGCAGTCTTAATGACGGTAGATAGTACAATTTTTTATATCCTTCAATAGCAACCTCATAGCCAGCAAAAATAATTAGAAATGAAATAAACAAAGTTGCCAGATTTTCTGCCTTATAATATCCATAAGGAAATCTTTCATCTGGTGTTTTTGAAGCAATTTTTATCCCTATTGATGCAGTGAAAATGACTAATAAATCTGAAGCAGAATGAATAGCATCTGATATAAGTAAAAAAGAATTCGTAAGATAGCCAACCACACCTTTAAATAAAGCAAGAAATAAAGTTATAAATCCTGCAAGAACAGATATTCGCAAGCTTTTTTCAAATGCTACATTCATTTTATCTTTATTTCATTCCATATTTCTTCCATTAATTCTGCTAACTTATCATCATACTCAACAATATTTTTTTCATTAATCATTGCTTCAACAAATTTTTTATCAAATGGAATTTTACCAACTATTTCGATTCCATTCTCATTACAAAACGCTTCAATTTTTCTTCCCATTTCTTCATTTATATCATACTTATTTATTACCACTACAGCTTTAACTTTAAAATGCTCTGCCACACTAAGCACTCTTTTCATATCATGAATAGCTGGCATTGTTGGCTCAGTAACTATAACAACTAAATTTGTATTGCCTATAGAAGCTATAACTGGGCATCCTATGCCAGGGGGAGCATCTATAAGAATAAGTTCTTTTCCATCTTTTTTAGCAATTTCCTCCGCCGCCCTTCTAACTTGAGTAACTAATTTGCCAGATGCTTCTTCGCCAGGCTTCAATAAACCATAAACAAATTTTCCAAATCTTGTATTTCCAACATAAATATGCCCACTTATCCTCTTTTTCATTTCGATGGCATTTACAGGACAAACAAGTTGGCAAACGCTACACCCTTCGCATTTCTCTTCTATAACTTTAAAATTCTCTATTGCCTCGAATCTACAAGCTCCTTCGCAAGCTCCACATTTTATGCATTTTTCCTCGCTTATCTCAGCTACTTCCATTCCTTCAAAAGGTATTTTCTCTTCTATTTCTGGCTTGAAAATTAAATGTAAATTTGGGGCATCAACATCGCAATCAGCTACAACAGCATTAGCAAAACTTGCAAAAGAAGCAACTAAGCTTGTTTTTCCAACGCCCCCTTTTCCGCTAGCTATTGCAATTTGCTTCATTCTGGGCGCCTCCTTTTTACTTCTTCATAATTTAATGGCTTTACTTCCGGCTTCGGCGAAGAATAAACATTTATTGTATTTAGCCCAGAAAATGCTCCTTCTATTTCAAACAATTCCTCTTTAGATAAAGGAGCAACAGGAGATTTTCTTAATGGTGTATTTATTTGGATCTCATCTGCTTTAATTTCTTTAGCTAAAGAAGCCATTTCCTCAGCATAATTTTTATTTTCCTCAATGAACATCATTTGTAATGAAAATTTTTTTACTTTACTTGCAATTTCTTTCATGTAATCAACCATTTCATCAAATTTTATTTTTTCATGAGGTCTATTTATTTTTTTAAAAATTTTATCATCTGGAGCATCAAGCTTTGCTATAATCCAGTCTACATTTTCCAAATCCTTTTGAACATCTTCATAGCTAAATAATGACGAGTTAGTTAGTATGGCAATAGGCTTGCCAAATTTTTTAGCATATCTTGCTACATTGCCTAAATTCTTTGCCAAAGTTGGTTCTCCCATTCCAGAAAAAGTTATAACATCAACAGCAACATTATTCCAAGGAAATTTATCTAATTCATTTTTTGCAACATTATCATCTACAAATATTCTTCTCTCTGCTATTTTATGCACTGTTTTTCCTAGTTGGCAATAAACACAATCAAAAGAGCATGTTTTTTGGCGACTAATCAAATCAATGCCCAATGATTTGCCTAACCTCCATGAAGCAACAGGGCCATAAACAATCATTTTATTGCCTCATATAACTCCACAAATTTTTTCTCCCATTCTTTTTCCTTTGCTAACGCTATTCCTTTAGAATATAGCTCAGCAATTTCCTTGCTATAAGGAATTTTCATTAAAATCTCTATTCCTTCCTCCTTGCAAAATTCTTCAACACTTTTATCGCCAAGCCCGTATTTATTTATTATAACACCATGAGGAATGTTTAGCTTTTTTACTATTTCTACAGCAATTTTCAAATCGTGCAATCCAAAAGGAGTTGGTTCAGTAACAAGAATAACGAAATCGGAATGATGCATAGTTTCTATAGCTGGACATGCATTGCCGGGGGGAGCATCTAAAATTGATATGCCATCTTTTTTTACATATTTTTTAAGCTTTGTTATAACAGGAGTTGCTCTTGCCTCTCCAATGTTAAGCAAACCTTGATAGATTTCTATTTCATTTTTTCCATAATAAATCTCTCCAATTTTTCTTTTTCCTTCTTCAATGGCGTCATAAGGACAAACAATTTTGCATCCTCCACACCCAGAGCAAAGTTCTTTAAAAAATAGAATATCAGAAGGTAAAACAGCTATAGCATTATATTTGCAAAATTCTGCACATTTCTTGCAGAATTTGCATGTTTCTAAATTGAATTCAGGATTCATTAAATAAACATCATCAATTTTTTCCAGCTTGGCCTTTATAAACACATTTGCATTTGGCTCTTCAACATCACAATCGTATATAATACCATTGTTAGCTAAAGCCAAATTAACAGCTACAGTTGTTTTTCCAACGCCTCCTTTGCCAGATGCTACAGCAATAATCATTCAATCACCTTTAAAATAAGCTTGCCTATATCTGCCCTAATATCTCTTGCAACTAGAGGACATTTTACTACTAATAGAAAAAATATTTCTCTCCCGCTATTGCTAAGAGATTCATAATTTCCCTGACCTTTTGCAATGATGACATCTGCATTCCTAAAATAATTTAAAAATTTAGAAGATGCATAGTTAAGCAATATGCCTGGAGCTGATTTATCTTGACCCTCATCTGCTGGCAAAACCTCAGCAAACTTGTCTATGCCTGCAAATTTCGCATCCTCTATGGTAGCATCATTAATTATTGGATTATTTTTAACTGCGTAAACTATCCTTTTTCCCATTTCTGCAAATTTTTTTATAAGAAGTTTATCAAAAAATATCTCTCCCGCATTATCTGCTAAATAAAGAATAGTCTGTGCTTTTTCTATACTTTCTTTAAATCTTGAATATGCATTGTCATCTATGTTCTCTGTAATTGCTTTATTAATCATATCCTTAACATCAAATCGATTCATTGCTCCAAAATCTATAACGTTTCCTATTATAGCCAATTTAGTAGCCATAAGAAATGGGTCCTTTGCTTCCTCCACTATCTGCTCCAAACGAGGATACAATTCGTTTGCCATTTCATTAGATTTTTTCTTAACTTCCCTGTAAGGATCCTTGCAATTAAGCATGTTTCTAACAATTGCATGAACTTCTTTGGACAATTCTGGGGGAGGGTTATTAAAAGAAGATATTACTTGCAAATACCTCATTACTTTTTTTAATACAATTTCATGGAGGGTTTCATTAGAGGTTACCATTCGAGACGCTTCCAATGATTGCCTAAGGAAGCAAGGTATACAATCTAAGTATGTTCTCATATTCTCTCATGCCAGTGATGCATATCTCCAAATGCATGCTCTTTGCAGGCATTTTCTACAGTAGCTTTCTTTAATAAGCCTTTTTTAAAAGCATCTAAGGCATCTTTTACTTTACCTGTAGCTCCTATATACACATCTATGCCAAAATCTTGAAACATATTTATTGCTCTTCTTCCCAGTCCTTTGCATATTAAAACTTTTACTTGCTCTTTGGCAAGCAATTCTGGAGGATAGCCAACTCCTCCCATATGATAGCTTGTATTTGGTATTATTTTAACTTCATTTGTTTCCAAATCTACAATAGTATATGTTGGCACCCTTCCAAAATGCTCTCCAATTTCTTCATCTAATCCTTTATTGCCTAAAGTAGGAAATGCAACCCTCATTTTATCCTCTTACCATTGGCGCTCCACATCTTGGACATTGCATCTGGCGACAAGGTATTCCTGGCTGATGAGGTATTCTGTAGCCACAGTTCAGGCATACGCATTCTTTTGGAGGACCCGCTCCTGCTCTTCCTCCTGCACCTCTTCCTCTTCCAGCTCCCATTCCCATTTATTCACCTCCTATTCTTTTAATTCTTTCCTTCATACTTAGCAACACACTTTCTATCATTCTTAGTTGATCCATAATCATCATTAGTTCCATTTCTTTTTGTGTTGGTAATAGAAACGGATGCTCCTTTTTTCCAACTAGCTCAATAGCATGTTGAGGGCATACATTGACGCATAATCCACAACCAACGCATCTCTCTTCTATTACTCTTGCTTTCATTTCTTTAGCTCCTCGAGCCTTTTCTTAATAGCAGATAGCATGTCTTCTATCCTCCTCAGCTCTTCCTCAAGCATTTTTATTTCCTCTTCCTTGCTCATTGACGGTATTGCAGGAGGTGGAGGCGGATAATATGGATATGGTGGCATTGGCTGATACGGTTGATATGGTGGTTGATAAGGTTGATATGGATATGGAGAGGGAGGAGTTGAAGGAGATCGAAGCTCTCCTCGCAGATATTTTTCAACTACTTCCTTTACTTTCCCTTGTGCTACAATCATCTCTATGCCAGCTTGCTGTAGTATAGATGAAACATTTGGACCAAAGTTTCCTGCTATGACTGCCTTTGCTTTCTGGTTGACAACCCACTGTCCAGCTTGTATGCCCGCACCGTGAACAGCATTGGCAAATTGATTTGGCACTACTTCCACGTTTTTTATTTCACTTCCCTCTGCCTCTATTATTGTAAATGTCTGGCATCTTCCAAATACTGGAGAAACATCATCCTCTAAACCTCCTCTATTGGTTGCTACTATTATTTTCATTTTAATCCACCCTTTAACTGTTCAAGCCTTTTATTTATTTCTGCTAGCCTTGCCTCCAACATTGCTTTTTCCTGCTCCAGCATAGCTATTTCTATTTCTGGCGGAAACAGAGGCATGAAAGGCACCCAAGGCATGAAATATGGCCAATACATTTTTTCACCTAATAATTTAAGGAAGAGGGGCGCTCGTAGTTACCATGGATAGTAATATGGATACCAGTAACTATATGGATACCAGTACCATGGCATGTAGCTATAGTATGGGTAGTAATACATCCATGTATATATCCATGGCATTATGTATGGCATCATTAGCCAGCCGTATGGACCCATGCCGAATGGCATTTACCACCACCTCCATGGGTAATATGGCAATCCATAGTATGGCATGTATGGCATTCGCCACCAGCCTCTGGGAAGCCATGGAAAGCGTCTGCAGAATGGGTATGGATTTCCTCTGCCCCATCCTGGCCATCCATAGCCATACCAACCAAATCCAAATCCCCAACCTCTTCCTCTTCCAAAGCCCCACGGCATTTTTACCACCTTGTGGAATATATAGTATGAAATATATAAATTTTTTGCCAAAATTTTTTATAAATTTATCTTTATAAAATCAATGCCGGGAAGGAGAAGGTGCAGAAGATGGGTAGAGATGTTGCCAATGGCAACACATTTTATTCCTAATATTCCATATAATGGAGTAGTTACTCTGCGCATAGAGGAATTCGAAGCTTTTAGGCTAGTAGACTATCTTGGCTTAACCCAGCATGAAGCAGCAGCTAAGATGGGCATTTCCCAAAAAGCTTTATGGAACGATTTGAAAAATGCTCGCTACAAAATAGCAGATGCCATGATAAATGGAAAAGCAATTAGAATAGAAGGTGGAGATTTTGTTTTAAGGAAATAGCTATAAATTTTTATTTCAAAAATTTTCTAAAATATGGAAAAATTTGAGAAAATGGTTTATGCTATCCTATCCATAATTTTTATTCAAAATCTTTTGAATTTCATAACATATGGATATTTTTTCATAGCATTAGTTTCGTTTATGGAATCGAATTTCATTTTTTTATTTGAAACAATTTTCTTTGGGTTGGGTATATTCACTTTCTATGAAATTAACAATGCAAAAATATTTGCAAAATCTGCTATGCTTTATTTCCTAATAGCTTTTTTATTAGGCATATTCTTTTTCATAGAAAAGAAACCTATTGAAAATCCGCTGTTTCTATGGATTGTAGCAATATGGACAATACTATCATTTACGTCCATAACTTTATCTGCTATACTATTCAAAAGAGAAATAAAAATCGAAAAGAGATTGCCATATTCAATTGCATTATTAATAATGATTTTTGGCTTAGCTTGGAGTGTAGCTTTTCCAATAATTAATCCCTGATTTTTTCAGCAATCCACATTAATATTGGAAGAAGAATAAAGGCAATTAAATCGCCAGTGTTTCCTGCGAAAGCCAAAACGTCAGCAAAATTCTTAATGCCAGCTAAATATACAGCTATTGGTGGAATGGTTGTTATTGCCCAAGCAATTGGTTTTTTAAGCTTGAGAAATTCCCTGCTGTTACTTTGTTGTGCCAAGCCCAAACCAATATAACTTGTTGTTATGGCTAACAGAGGTATCAAATTGCCAATTATTGTCCCAAGCCTACCATACAAAATTTTAAGCCCCTGAGTTGCTATTTGTGGAGTATCTTTGCCAAAAACAAGTAGGAAGGCACTCATGAAAATTGCATAAATAATGGCTGGAATTAGAAAGGCAAGAATTACTACTTTTTTAGCTTTGTCATAATCTCCTATCCCTCTATAAACATCCGGTATAACTGTATGACAACCAAGAGCAAAAATTGCCACTCCTGTTATAGAAAGCATTCCTCCCAAATTTACATATAAACCATTTTCAAGCCTTGCATGTGGAAAAAGCATAATTGCTATGCTTATAAACAAAAGAAGCATGATGAAACTCATAATCAATTCTGTTTTCCCGCTTGCTTCAAGCCCGAGATATATGATAAAGGATGCAAATATCCAGAATATTATTGCTCCAAATGTCTCACTAACCCCAAACAAATTAGAAAATACACTACCCATTCCTGCAATATAGGCAAGCAAAGCCCCAAAACTTGTTATCAATATGCTTAAATACATTGACCATCCGCCAACCCTCCCAAAAACTTTTTGTGCAATATTACTCATTTGAGCTCCATTCATTTCAGCAGAAAATTTTAAGATAATGAGTGCTGTAAAAAGCAAAAGAATCATAACCCCAAATAAAACGCCAATTGCAGGAATAATACCAACTTTTGACGCTGCATATGGAAGTCCAAGAACACCAGCACCTATTTGTGTACCAATTAACACAGCAAGACCTTCCTTTGGGGAGATTCTGACTTTCTCAACCCTTATAGTTGAGATTCTTAATGTAGCAATTTTTGTTTTCTCTCTAATCAGCAAAAGTAAAATCCTTTTTCTTCTAGTCCTCTTTAATAATTTCTTTCTTCTTGCATGATAATCTCTCAGAGTTTTTGGCTTAGTAGACATTTATTCTTCTGCAGATTCTATAACAATTGCTGTAGTAGTATCTATAACCCCATCTATTTTGTAAATGTTAGAAACAATCTCTCTTATAAGTTCCTTTAGTGTGGGTGCTTCTATTCTAACAATAGCATCATATGGTCCTGTTATTCCCTTTGCTTCCTTTACTTCTGGCACTTTTTTCCTAATTTCTTTTAGCACCTTCTCTACTTTATCTATTTCCAATGTTAATAAAACATAGGCTTCAATCATCCAAAAATGATGCAACAATTTCATATAAGTTTTTTGCTAAAGTTGAGAGGTTGTAAAAATAAATGAAATGAAGGGTGTTGTTAAATTTCCTCTTGCTAAATCTGTCACTAAAACTTCATAGCCTTCTTTGCAAGCATCTACAATGTAGCTATAGTTTGTAGATGCTTCAATAGCTACTTTTACATTCTTTAGTCCATAAAAGAATTCTCTTATTTCCTTTTCTTATGTACATCCATACCTGCATACAACATTTTACCGCCTCCTTCATGCTTATATGGAAGGCTTTAACATGTCAATTAAACCCTAAAATGTGATAAAGCAAAGCACATGAGAAAATTAAATGAAATGGATTGTTTTATAGCATCTTTCCATAACGATGTGATATCTTCTTTATTCAATGATCCGTAAGAAAATTTAATTTAAATATATTATTTTGGCTTTCCATACATTTTCTTGTAATATTCCCATTTTTCATCTAATCTCCTTTTTATTTCTTTTAAATCTTCCTCCTTTAAATGTCTAAAGCGTCCTTGCATTTTGAGCCATTCTTCAATAGGCTTTCTTTCTTTTCCTTCCAGAATTCTTTTGCTATATCCAGTAAATTCTACCTTACCATTTATTACCTCAAATAAAACCCATGCTCCTGTCTCTACAGCAAGCTTTGCCATTTCAACCGTCTTGCTCATATCAAATCTCCATCCTGGCGGACATGGGCAGAGAATCTCTATGTAGCGAGAACCCTTCATTTCCTTAGCTTTTCTCATTTTATTATACAAATCCTCTGGATACGCTATGGTGGCTGTTGCTACATAGGGGATATGATGAGCCATGACTATCTCCGCCAACTCCTTCTGATGCTCCCTTTTGCCAGTCCAAGTTGTTGTTGTCCACGCTCCAAATGGTGTGGCTCCACTCCTTTGTATGCCAGTATTTGAATACATTTGATTGTTGTAGCAAACATATATGAAATTCGTTTGTCTTTCTAAAGCTCCAGATAGAGCTTGTAGCCCTATGTCATAACTTCCTCCGTCTCCAGCCCAGACAACAGGAGTAATATCTTCTTTTCCAAGCATTTTCAATGCTGAAGCTACTCCAGAGGCTGCTGCAGCAGAAGCTTCAAATGCAATATTTAAAACAGGAACGCCAAAAGCAGTTTTAGGATAGAGAGCTTGAATAACAGCGCTACATGAAGCTGGAATAATCAAAATCGTTTTTTTGCCTAAGGCTTTTAAAGCTGTCCTTAAAGCAATTGTGGCTGGACAGCCTGGACAGCCAGCATGTCCTTTTAAAATATACTCTTCCTTTGGCAAATCTTTTATTGCCATTTATCTCACCTCTGTAGGATACCATCCTTCTTTTCCTTCTTTAGCAAGTTCATAGATTCTTTCTATATCTCTATAACTAACATCTACTCCTCCTAATCCAGCAATAAAGCTATAGATTTCTCCATTCCCTTTTAATTCATTATAAACTATCCCTCCTAATCCAGGAGATATTGCCCTATCTATTACAATCATTTTGTCATATCTAAGCTCTTCTTTTGGAAACGGACGAAAAACTCTAAGTCTTGCCAAACCAACCTTTTCTCCTCTTTGGCGAAGTTCATCTATAGCTACTTTTGCTTCCGATGCTATAGCAGACATTGCAACAATAACATAATCTGCATCCTCGCATTTATATTCCTCAACAAGCCCATAACTTCTTCCAAACTTTTTGCCATATTCTTCATCCACTTCCTTTATGATTTTCTTTGCTTTTCTCATTGCTTCCTCCATTGAATACCTTATTTCCATATATGGTTCTGGAGGAACTATATTTCCATGAGTTATTGGATTTTCGACATCTAAAAGCCAGCTTGGCTTAAACTCTGGCAAAAACTCATCTACCTCTTTTTGACTCGGAACTTCAACAGGCATTGAAGTATGACTCAAAACAAATCCATCATAGCTCACCATTACTGGCAAAAAAACTTCCTCATTCTCTGCAACCCTATATGCCTGTATAATGCTATCATAAACTTCTTGATTGCTTGATGCATAGAATTGAATCCATCCTGTATCGCGTTGAGCCATTGAATCGTTTAAATCACTCCATATGTTCCAGCCTGGCCCAATTGCTCTATTTACGTTTACCATTACTATTGGTAATCTGGCCAGCCCAGCCCAGTGAAGCATTTCATGCATTAAAAGCAAGCCATGGGAGGAGGTGGCTGTAAATGTTCTTACTCCCGTTGCTGCTGCTCCAATGCAAGCTGCCATTGCAGAATGTTCAGACTCAACTCTTATAAATTCTGCATCTAACTCTCCCTTTTCAACATATTCTGCTAATCTTTCAACAACTGTAGTTTGAGGTGTAATGGGGTAAGCTGCAATTACTTTTGGTTTTGCCATCTTAGCTGCTAAGGCAGCAATATGATTTGCTGTATCTATAACAATCATTTTTCTTCCCTCCTCATTTCTATAGCATTAACAGGACATTCATTTGCGCATATTCCGCAACCTTTACAATATTCATAATCAATGCTTGGATAATCATTCCTTGATATAGCAGCATCCGGGCAAAAAATCCAGCATCTCCAGCATCTTATGCATTTCTCTTTGTTAAGAACTGGCTTAAAAACGCGCCATGTTCCAGTTTTTCCCATAGCTCCTTCAACTGGATAAGAAATAGCTGTCTTCATAAAACCACCTTTTCATAAGCTTCTTCAGCAGCTTTAGCATTTCTCTCTCCATATTTTCCAAATCTCTCCATAATTGCTTCCTTCAAGGCTTCCAATTTAACTCCATTTAAAATTCTAACTAAAGCCCCAGTCATTGGAGTATTTACAACAGGTATTCCTCCAACAAGGATTTCATTTTTTATGGCAATTGAAGTAGCATCTACAGTAGCAATTTTATAAGGTAGAGAAAAATCAGATGGCTTTTTGTTTGTATTCAACAAAATCATTCCATTTTCTTTTAATCCTTGAGTTATATCTATTGCATCCATTATGCCCGTATCCAAGACAACAACAATATCTGGCTCCCTTATCTGACTTCTTAGATAAATTTCATCATCGCTTATTCTTGCAAAAGCTTTAACGGGAGCTCCCCTTCTTTCTGCCCCAAAAAAAGGAAATGCTTGCACTCCTTTATTTCCGCTTTTTAAAGCAGCAGAAGCAATGAGATTTGCAGCAGTGACAGCTCCTTGTCCGCCTCTTCCATAGAATATTATTTCCTTCAGCATTTGGTAATGAATGCAAGCCCAAGTTAAAAATTTTTGGGGTTAACTATTTAATTCTTCATTGTTTTTACTTCAATCTGCCATTCTTTAAGCACTGAATATTTTACCTTCCTTGGAGGGGACATGATGGAATATTTATTTTCTTTAATAAAACCAAGCAAAGTAAGAAAAGCTTTTTTAGCATTATTATCAAAGATAATGGAAGCTGTGTTAAATCCAACTATTGTTTTTCTATAGGTATCTTCCTTTTCATTAAAATAACATAAGTCTCTTCTTCCCTTAGAAAAAGGAGAGTCATAAAAAATTGTTATTTTTTCCTCCTTTTTACCAATATATGGCAACGCATAAGTTTTGTATTTGGTCTTTTTAATGAAGGGTAAAAATGAAAAAGATACTTTATCTCCATTTTTCAGTTTATATTTTTCTCTTAAATTTTCCTTAGCAACAATTTCAACAACATCCTCATATTTACTTTTTTCTGGCAAAATTAAAAAGGCATCCTCATTTTTGAATTTAATTGGAAAAGCTTTTACATTACCATATTCTTTATCGTCAATAAATCCTTTAACTTCTATTCCATTTATTTTCCTTAAATCATTAACAATTTCCTTCCCTACTTTTAAATTTAGTGTCCCAGGAAATGGCTCTATTCCTAACTTTTCTATAAATTGTTTCTTATATTCTTCTAATAAAATATATTTTCTTCCCTCTCCTCTGCCAGAGGTTACTATTCCCATCATATTACATTTGTTCCTTTTAGTTTGCCAAAAATTTTCACTCCATATTCTGTAAGCTTATAGCCATCTTTTTCTTCTTCAATGAGTTTATGTTGCATAAGCTCTTCTACAGCGTTTTTGACAGCTTGTTCCATTAAATGATGTTTTTTGGCTATTCTTTTTAAATTTCCTTCTCCAGAAGCAATTTCAATGAATACTACTTTCCTTATTCTATTTGATATGATGAAACCTTCCTCCATTTTAATCCCATAAATAAAAGATTTGTATTTCATAAAGTTTTTTAAATTAATAAAGATGCTATACGAATGTTTAAAATTCCAAATGTACTAGATGCTGATGCACTCCTTGATAAAGCTTTTGGTAGGGCGAAAAAGATAGCTGAAAGAGATAGGAAAGCAAGAGCTATAAATAAAGTTTCTACAGTAAAAATGATTTTGAATAATACTTTACAAAAATATGTGAAAGCTTTTCCGAGTTTTGATAAATTGCACCGTTTCCATTATGAATTGCTTGATTTGCTGATTGGTGTAGATAAATTAAAAAAATCCTTAGGGGCTATAGAATGGGCAAGAAAAAAGATAAATAGCATTTGTTACCAAGGAATAAAAAAATTGAAAAAAGAAGAAGAGGATTTTGCACCTATTGTTAAGGAAGTTTATGGAAGAATCTCCTCCATTATATATCAAATTAATCCCCATCTCAACTTTTTGGAAGAAAGTAGGCTCAAAATAAAGCAGATTCCAGCAATATCTACAGATTTGCCTACAGTCATAATAGCTGGCTATCCAAACGTTGGAAAGTCATCGCTGCTTAAACTTTTATCTTCTGCAAAGCCAGAGATAGCATCATATCCATTTACCACAAAAGGACTTATTGTTGGTCATTTTTATGTTGAGCAAAATCATGAGAAGAAAAAAATACAAATTATAGAGGCGCCCGGCTTGCTTGACAGGCCGAATGAAGAAAGAAATGAGATAGAAAGGCAAGGAATAATAGCTCTGAAATATCTGCCAGATTTAATAATTTTTATTATAGATGCCTCTCTGCATTGCGGATATGATTTAGAAAGTCAGTTGAATTTATTGGAAGAAATTAAGAAAGAATTTGGAGTGGATGTTATTGTTGTTGAAAATAAAGTAGATATTAGTAAAGGAAAAACAGAGTATATGAAAATTTCATGTAAAACAGGAGAAGGAATAGAAGAATTGAAAGAAGAAATTAAAAAAAGATTATTCTGATTTTTCCTCCTCCGTCTTTTCTACTTCTTCCTCTTTCATTTCCTCTTCTTCTTTTGTTTCTTCAGCTTCCTTTATTTCCTCCTCTTCTGCAACTTCCTCTTCAGCTTCTTCTTCCATTTCTTTTTCTATCTCTTCAATTTCCTCTTCCTCTTTCTTCACTTCCACCTTTGGCACTTCCAACAACTCTGACTTATGAACCTCCACTCTTTTAACTGGATAAATGGGCTTAGCTAACTTGTAAGTCTGCTTGCCTATCTCGCCGTCAAGCATGAATTTTACAAAATCTTCAAGCGTATTATTTTGAGCCATTGTTTCTATAACTTGCTTCATAACAGCCCTTATGGCTCTTTTTTGGGAAGTTTGTATTCTTTTTGCTGTATATGCAGATGGCTTAACTCTAATTCTTTTTCCATCTTTTGTTGTTACATCAAAAACACCATCTATTTTTGATTTATGACGGCGAGCCATTCTTTTAACATAATCAGTTGTTGTGGAATGGCCGATAAAAACAGTATGAGCCTCCAAACCCTTAATATCAACAACTTTCAAAATAACTTTTAAATGAGCCTTAGCAAAATCCCCTGTTAATTCTTGCAAAGAAACTTCAACAGTTCTGCCAAGAACTTTTTCTGGGTCATCAGCTGGTGTCTCTCCTATTTTCTTCTTTCCAAACATGGAAGGAGCTATCAATGAATACCAAATCTTCTGTTTCTTCTTCTTGCCTCTCCTTTCTACCATCAAGGCTGTAATAAATTGTATTATATAAATGAATTGGTTAAATTATGCTTATTAGAGTACGGAAATTATTCCGCTGTCTTATGGCTGGAAATTGGGGAGAAAACCAAAAGAAGCATTCATAAGAAAGCTTTCCTCCGAAAATTTATTAGGTTTATTTATGGAGCGGTGGAGAGATAAAGTGAAAGAAGAAAAAAATAAAATTAAACGAAAAAATATCTGACTCAAAATATTGAATTATGCTTAGGCATAACCTCCTATTTTAAGTGTTGGGTCGCCAAGCAAAATGAATTCTTGTATTGTCCATTCATCCCACAGCTTGCTTATATATTTTTCCTGAGCCATCACAAATACATTTCCTAAAATATCGCTTTCCTTGTAAGATTCAAAGAATTTATATGCCAAATATCCTGCTCCCCAGTGAGGACCATCTTCATATACTCCTGTATAAGCTACTCTTGTTGCTCCTATGGTGGCAATTGCTCCTCCATATGGATGGCGAATAAAATACCAGGCGAAGCATGGAAAAGAAGCATTGAATTTAATAGGAATACCATCATTTCTCAAATCTGAAGAATTAAAATCGAGTTTTGCTGTCAAGCATGCATCGAAGAAAATTATTGGTAATCTTTTTCCATTAAACAATCCAGCAATATAAGGAGTATAATATCTTCCGACCCACTCTTCATCGCTTCCATTTATTGCATGAGTTGCCCATCCATATGGAAATCCATGTCCAGAATAATAAAGAAAGCCAGCCCCCATTTCTAAAGCTTTCTGAATTTCTATAGTATTTAAATTGCCTAAAGAATACCAGATTTTGTAGGCATCAAAATCATTTAAAAGTTGAGCTACCAGCTCATTCATAAATTCCCCTTCTACAACACCCCAATTTGGAAAAGTATCTCCTCCTACAAGTATAAGCCTTTTAAACCATCTCTTTCCATGGGCATTATTTTCATATTCAATTATTTTATTGACAACATGTTTTACAACCCTTTTATTCTCACAAGCTAATCTACCAAGATAAACATCTGGATATAAGTCTATCACATCTTCTTCCTTATCTATATCCCAGTATCTTTCTCCATATATTCCATTGTTATTTGTATCCCATGAAGAAAAAACTACTTTGCCATTTTCATATCTATATATATCGGCATAATACAAATCTGTAGGAAGAAATTCCTTGTATATTTTGAATCCAGAGCGCCAAGCATACATTACATATCTTGTTGGCAATCTTTTTATATCTCCAACAAGCAAAACATATTTTATTCCCCATTGCTCAATTGCATTCTTTATGAAATATTTTATCTTCTCTGGCTCGTCTCTTCCTTGTGCATCAAAATATTTGCCATTGTAAATTTCATCTAAATTAACGATAATTGTTTTTATTCCATGCATTTCCTTATGCAATTTTAATGGCTGAAGAGGCTTGACAAATTCATCTGGACAAATTATAAGAAAATCATAGGAATCCTTTTTTACAATTTTTTCTTTCTCCTTTTCAATTTCTACTTTAGCATTAGTGTATAAATTCAAAAATAAAACCCTTTTTCCATTTTTTATTCCGACTCCTATATGATAAGGAGGTACTTCTATATTTATCTCTGGTCCCTTCCCTATCCATTCTGGCTTTATTTCTATACTTCCATTTCCATAAACTTTTATTTTACTTCCTAATGGAAAAATATAGCAACCCTTTTCCATTAATTCTTCCTTCCCTTCCTTTATATTTTGAAATTCAATCCCAGAAATTGGAGCAATAAGTATAAATATTATTAGAAATGAAATCCATTTCATAATAGCACAATATACAGAGGTTATAAATTTTTGGAATAAGTGAGCATGAATAAATGAAAGAAAAGGTTGTCATTAGCCTATTGCATGGGATGAAATTTTACTGTGACAACATTCCATTTCATTTATTTTTCGACACCTATGTAAAGCCCGCCTGTTTTATAGCAATTTCAATTTTTATGCCTTATGATATATACCTATTCGTGGCAAAGCCACATTATGACTAAAACTTCATAGCCTTCTTTGCTAAAGCATCTACAATGTAGCTATAGTTTGTAGATGCTTCTATAGCTACTTTTACATTCTTCAGTCCATAAAAGAATTCTCTTATTTCCTTTTCTTATGTACATCCATACCTGCATACAACATTTTACCGCCTCCTTCATGCTTATATGGAAGGCTTTAACATGTCATCAACCTAATGAGCGAGCTAAATGAATAAAATGGTTATCATTGGCTCAGTGGATGAAAAACTTTGCTATGGTAATATCTTGCATCATTATTTTTGACAACCTAATGAGCATAAAATAAGAAAGAGGTGCTGTTAGGTAATTTTCTTTCAAGCAATAATAGTCAATGACGACCACTTCTTCATCATACAGATATAAAAATCTGAATTGGAGTAGAATGTTCTATATTAAATCTTTTTCATGAGAACAATGGTTTATTACAACCTAATAACATGCAAAACATTAATAACCTCTCTTTCATTTATAACCAAAATTTGCATAATTTGCAAAATCTTTATATTACATTTTAATATATGGCTGTGGAAAAATTAGAAAAATTGAAAAAAGAGAGAAATGCAATTATACTTGCTCATAATTACCAGCGTCCAGAGATACAAGATGTTGCAGATTTTGTTGGCGATTCTCTGGCTCTTGCTATGAAAGCAAAGGAAACAGATGCAGATGTAATTATCTTTTGTGGCGTAGATTTTATGGCAGAATCGGCTAAAATAATTAATCCAGATAAGGTTGTTTTATTTCCTGATGCAACCGCAAAATGCCCCATGGCGGCGATGGTTGATGCAGAAGGCGTTGTTAAGCTTAAGGAGAAATATGGATATGATGTTGTTTCATATGTGAATACTTCGGCTGCCGTTAAAGCAGTTAGCGATATTTGCTGTACTTCTGCTAATGCAGTTAAAGTTGTTGAAAGCATGCCAAATGGAGTTATTTTTGTTCCAGATGAAAATTTAGGCTTATATGTAAAGAGATTTGTTAAAGATAAGGATATAATTTTGTGGCCAGGTTTTTGTCCAACTCATTTAGGAATTACAAAAAAAGATGTTTTGGAGCTGAAGAAAAAGCATCCAAATGCAATAATTTTAGCTCATCCAGAATGTCATCCAGATGTTATAGATATAGCAGATAAAATTGCCTCCACGGAAGGAATGGTAAGATATGCTAAAGAAAGCGATGCTAAAGAATTTATAGTTGCAACAGAAAAAGGGCTTTGTTATAGAATGAAAAAAGAGATGCCAGATAAAGAATTTTATCCAATAGAAAATGCAGTTTGTCCAACAATGAAAAAAATAACTTTGGAAAAGGTAATAAGAAGTTTAGAAAAAATGGAGCCGGAAATTAAGCTTAGTGAAGAAATAATTGAAAAAGCAAGGAAGCCATTGGAAAGAATGTTAAAGGTTGGAAGAAGCTCTTAATTTTTGACAAATTGAGCAAAATTCTCGTCCATCAAAATTTCCTTTAACAAGTTTTTTTGTCATTTCATCTATTAATTTTTTAATTTCAGGATTTTTATTCAGCATTTTCCTTTCTTTTCCTCTAAAAGAGGTTAAGTAATGACTCACTGCTCCCTGTGTTATGCCTAAAATCTTTGAAATTTCTATTTGTTTGAGTCCATAATCTTTCGATAATTTTACAGCTATCTCTGCTCTTATAGCAGGAAGAATTTTATTTGCTATTTCTTCGCATGGAAACTTCATAAAAGAGAAAGATTTTTATGTTTTTAACTATTACGGTGTAATAATGAGAGTTTATTTGGATCATGCTGCAACAACACCTGTAGATGAAGAAGTTCTAAAAGCAATGCAGGAATTCTTTAGCAAAAAATTTGGAAATGCATCCAGCTTGCATTCTTGGGGAAGAGAAGCGAGGGAGGCATTGGAGGAAAGCAGGGAAAAAGTTGCAAAGCTAATAAATGCTGATGCCAATGAAATTGTTTTTACTGGAAGTGGAACAGAAAGTGATAATCTGGCTATAAAGGGTATAGCATATAAGCATAGAAAGGGACATGTAATAACCAGCAAGATAGAGCATCCTGCTGTTCTTGAAACTTGCAAATATTTAGAAAAGAAAGGTTTTGATGTTACATATTTGCCAGTAGATAAATATGGACTTGTAGATCCAAAGCAAGTTGAAGAAGCAATAAGAGATGATACAATATTAATTTCAATAATGCATGCAAATAATGAAATTGGGACGATTGAGCCAATAGAAGAAATAGGAAAAATTGCGAAAAAACATGGAATTCCATTTCATACAGATGCTGTTCAAAGTGTAGGAAAAATTGAAGTAGATGTGAAAAAATTAAATGTAGATTTACTCTCCATGTCTTCTCATAAAATTTATGGACCAAAAGGAGTTGGAGCTTTGTTTATTAAACATGGAATAAAAATTGAGCCGATTTTGCATGGAGGAGGACATGAATATGGTTTGCGATCTTCAACAGAAAACATAGCAGGTATAGTTGGCTTTGCAAAGGCTTGTGAGTTAGCAAAGAAAAGACTGCATGAAGATGCAGAGAAAATGAAAAAGCTAAGAGATAAAATAATAAAGGAAACGTTAAAAATTGAAGAGAGCTATTTAACGGGACATCCAGAAAAAAGATTACCAAATAATGCAAGCTTTTATTTTAAAGGAATAGAAGGAGAAAGCTTGGTTTTGATGCTTGATGCAAAAGGAATAGCAACATCTACTGGCTCTGCATGCTCTTCCAAAAAGCTACAAGCTTCGCATGTTTTGCTTGCTATAGGAATTAAGCCAGAAGACGCTCATGGTTCATTAAGAGTAACCTTAGGAAGAGAGAATAGCGAAGAGGAAATAGATTACTTCCTTGAAGTATTACCACAAGTCGTAGAAGAGTTAAGAAAAATTTCTCCATTGTGGCATAAGAAATAAAAAAAATCATGAAGTAGAGTGTGGATCATACATTTCCAAGCCCACGAATGGCGCATATCCAAGAATAAAGTCTTCTGTCCATACACCTGTAAAACCAATCATTATTATGCTTACTCCTCCATACAAATCCCATGTACCCAGCAATCCTATAACCTGAACCCTCATTGACCCTCCGCAAAATCCTGCTAAAAGTGAAACTGTAACAGGTATTTTTTCATCTATCTCTGCTAGCTTATATAGAATTTTTTTCAATAACTCTGCTATTTTTGGATAATTTTTATGGAGCTTACTGCTTAATTCATCGATTATAAAGAGATATAGTTTGTCGTACATCATTCTTCCTTTTCCCCATATAAAACATCCTATATTCACCCTTTCAAATTTAATTAGAGAATCATCATGTATTTCATTGGTAGAAGTTGCATTTCTTTGAATTTGTGTTGTATTCTCTTCCCCTACTATGTAAGACATTTTACTAGAAATAAATGAAGTTGTTGCTGGTGCCATTAATAATGCTATTAAAGTAATAATCATCCCCTTTCTTATTATGCTATTAATTAGCATGCTACCACCTAACACAGTATATCAATTCTATTTATATATTTTTCGGGACTCCACAGAAGCTCGTCAAAAATCAGAATGGAAAGAATATTGCCAAGTGAATCTCTTCTACGCAATAAACCAATGACATGACAACCACTTCATTTTTACTCATAGAATTTTTCATAAAATTCTTTTGCTATTTTTATTGCTTTATCTTTTACATTTTTTCCTTTATATACATCTGCTATCATGTGAGCAATTTCTTCCATTTCTTTTTCGCCCACTCCAATATGTGTAACTTCTGCTGTTCCAATTCTTCCAATGCAATCAATAAAAATATGATTTTCCTCAAGCTTTTTAAAGAAATTGAACGTTTCTTCACCTAAATTTAATAAAATTTGATGGCTTTCTGTATATCCTTTTTCAGCAAATTTTATTGGCACTCCTAATTCATCCAAACATTTAGCCAGATATTTTGCATTCTTTATTATTTGCTTTGCATATTCTCTACCATTTTTTAGCATTTCTTCCATAACTATGCCTAAGGAAGCTATCCTATTTAAATGAGGATTATCAACTAAGCCAATGCCTTTGTCATAATCAAAGAGCAAATATTTTGAGAGCTTTTCTGCCACCCAGCTATCATTTGTCAATATTATTCCTCCTTGTGGTCAGGAAAAGATTTATGAGTAGAGCCAATCATTGCTTGGCAATACTTCAATGGATTTTGGAATTCCTTTCCTGCTATTAAGCCAAGAACATGTGAGGCATCATATACTATATTATGTCTGAATTTTTTTGCTATAGCTTCTAATGGATGAGGAAAAAGGATGATGGAAGATGCAATAAGGACTAAAGGAAAATCTTTCTTTATTTTTTCAAGCTCTTCAGCATTTATAACATAATCTTTTACTGGCAATGGATAAAACCTTCTATCAAACTTTTCATACCCTAAGGGGTATCCTCCATCTTCTTTGGCTATTCCAGCGATTTCATCGAATGGTTTAGTAAAAGAAAAAATTACAGCTAAATCACATATATTTCCAGATAAAGGAGTTATGAAAGCATATTTTGCGTTGAAAAGCTTTTTCGCCAACTCTTCAACCTTTTCTTTAATTTCCTCTGTATATCTACTACCACCATACCAATTACTACCATATCTTCCTGCCAAGTCACAATGCAAAGCTTTCAAAGCCTCTCTGGAAAGAACATTTTCAGATGCTATTAAGTTAATGCCTCTCCTCCTATGTTTTTCATGCTTTTCGATAAGTTTTAGAATTTCTTCTTCCATATTATGTATGCAATTATTCCAATAATTATGATTACCAAGCCAATTGCAATTGCTCCTCCTCCGCCTGGCTTTGCTCTGCTCGAAAGAAGAAGCATTCTTTCTACTTGATTTTTCCTTGTTGAATCTGCAACTGGATAATATACAAATTTTAAAATTGCATGGCTTTCAGCCACTTTTTCTGCCTTTATATCTACAGTTAATGGTTCAGTTGCTTTTGATGCTATAGATATTTTTCCTCTTGATGACAAATTGAAGCCAGTTGTATTTTCAAAATAAACTTCTAGATAGATAGGGGCGTTGCATTTATTTGTTATGTTCAATGTTATTGTGTCCGTTTCGCCAACTCTCATATTTACTGCAGATGGCATTTCAATGTAAAGGCCATTATCAACAAAATCCTCCATAACAGTTAATTTTGCCATTGCTTCGCTTCCTCTAATTAAAAAACTGCCATTTGTATATGCATGTATTGTTATTGTATATGGAGTAAAAGCATCCACTTCATCATTTGCTTGCAAATATATTTGCAATGTTTTGCTTTCCTCTCCACCAAACAATCCAAATGGAGACAAAGTTATCTGACTCGGATTTATGCTAACACTCAGCCATTCTGGCACATCTTTTGCTTCAACATATATTGTTAAAGGTAATGGTATTATTGCTCCAAATCCCCAGCTAAAAGTTAAATTTGCTTCTACAACCACTTTTTTATTTAATGGCAATGGAGATGGCTCTTCTGCTTCCAAACTCATATCAGATCTAATAAAAAATGCGTTTGTCGTCGGAATTAAAAATACAATAAGCAATGCCAATAGCTTTTTCATAATGTTATAATTTATCCCATATAAGTTTTTTATTGGTATCTATGAAAATACAAGGATAAGAAGCAATATAGCTAATAATTTTGCAAATGGGTCTAAAATGCGGAGCTTTAATATGAAAGGTATTTTTGCTACTTCAGGACCTTCTTTAGCAAGATAACAAGATAAAATGAATACTATTTTCTTTTAAATTAAATGTTATAGTACAGGATTTATTACAGCTGTGCTTTTCAATAATTTGTAAATGATGTTTTTCATCGATGAGATAGTGAGCTACTGTGAAATTTTTCCATGGTAAATTTTTGAATTCAATACTGCATTTTTTGTTTCCTCCTTCATAATTGCTTATTAAAATGAAATGTTTGTTTTATCTTCGGAAATTCCAGCAATATGTGTTATTCCATCAGAAAGATTATATGGAGGTAAATCAATTCTCATGAGTGTTTCTTGCATATATTTCATTGCAAGATAAGCTAATGTTGGGTGCTTATATTTTCCATCATATGTGAATAAGCTCAAATCTAATCCAAGCCTGTAAATGCAGTATTTTTGGCATTATCTTTATCCCTTTGAGGAGTTAATATGCCTATATTCCATTCTGTAAGAATATTCTCACATTCTGTAAGTCCATATTTATCTAGTAATTGCCTAATATACAAGAAAGCTTTATAAATCTGTGCAACAATGGCACAATTTCTTTCGTATTTTTCCTAAAATTTTTATATTCTTCCTATATTCCTTTCATGAAACTCAATCCAGCCCCTTTGGGTTTAGCAGCATTTGCATTGACAACTTTTGTTTTATCATTAGGAAATCTTGGAATAATTGAGGCTACTGTTGCTGTAGCATTAGCATTCTTTTATGGAGGGTTGGCTCAGTTTGTTGCTGGAATGTGGAGTTTTAAAGCAGAGAATAATTTTGCAGGCACAGCTTTTACTTCATATGGTGCTTTCTGGCTCTCCTTTGGATTCATTGCAATGATGGAAAAGATGGGTTATCTTTTTACAGCAAAGGAAATTGGGGCAATGTTAATAGCATGGGGAATTTTCACATTTTACATGTGGATTCCTTCATTGAAAATTAGCAAGGCTTTATCATTAGTTTTCTTGACTCTCTGGCTAACTTTCTTTGCACTTGGTTTAGCTAGCATATATGACTTCAGCCACAAAATAGGAGGGGCTATTGGCTTAATATGTGCATTGCTTGCATGGTATGTTTCTGCAGCAGAAATAATAAATGAATTCTATGGAGAAAAACTACCACTATAAGTTAATATTCTCTCCCTAAGCTCTTCTTTTGGCACAAGCCCAATTATCCTATCTGCCTCCTTTCCATCTACAAAAATTATTATGGTTGGTATGCTCATTATTCCAAACTGCCTCGCCAAATCAACATTTCTATCAACATTCACCTTTGCAAATGCAACTCCATCAAACTCATTTTCCAATTCTTTCAGAATAGGAGACAAAGCTAAGCAGGGCATGCACCATGGAGCCCAGAAATCTATCACGGCAATCTTATTCTGCCTAATAAAATCATCAAATTCTTCTTGGTTTAACTCTTTCATAGCCATATATGTTTCTTATATAAAAGTATTTTAATTCCTTATCATTCCACAAAATATGAAAATGAAGCCAAGATGTGTGCCATGCCTAATCAACAGAGCCCTCTTTGAGAGTCAGCTGGTAACAAAAGATGAGAAAAAATTATCGTTTGTAATGAAGAAAGTAGTTGAAAAAATGGCAGAAATATACGATGAAAGAAAATGCTCTGCAGAGATAGCAACGCAAATACACGGTTTAGTTTATGAATTGCTTGGAAATAAAGACCCATATAAAGAATTGAAAGAAAAGAGTAATGAAATTGCATTAAAAATATTGCCAAAAGCAATAAAATTTATTGAGGAAAGTGAAGATAAGCTAAAAGCAGCAATTCTTTGCTCAATAGCTGGAAATTCTATAGATTTTGGAATAGCTGGAAGCGCATCCAAGCCAGAAGAGCTGGAAGCAAAATTTGATGAGCTTTTAAAACAAGGCTTATATTATGATGATTTGGAGGAGGTAAAAAAGCTTTTAAAAGGAGAAATTTTATATTTTACAGATAATTGTGGAGAGATTGTTTTTGACAAGCTTGTATGCCAAGAACTGAAGAAATATGATGTACATCTAACGCTTGTTTGTAAAAAATACCCAATCTTAACTGATGCAACATATGAGGATGTAAAAAAACTTGGTTTTGATGAAGTAGTTGATGAAATAATAACAACTGGAAAATTTGCAGTAGGTGTTGATTTCAATGGAATATCTGAAAAATTGAAAAGGAAATTAAATGAAGCCAATCTTATTATTTGCAAAGGAATGGCAAACTACGAAGCATTTTCAGAAACAAATTATAAACCAATAGCTTACTTTTTAAGAGTAAAATGTGAAAGCATCGCAGAGTCGATGAATTTAAAAAATGGAATAAACGCAATAAAATTATATAAATAGAGGGAAGAGGGTTAGTAACCTCCTATCTTTAAAGTTGGGTCCCCCAACAATACCCACTCTTCAACTGTCTTACAGTCTATTCTATCTTTCATTCCTGGATATACATTTAAGAACTCTGTTATTGCTGTTCCCCATGTCTCACCAAGTACATCTTTACCAAGTTTTCCATATGCATAGTAAAATCTGTCTTCAATGTACCCTCCATTGTATTCAACGCAATCTGGAATTCCATTTCCATTTCTATCTCCTCCCTCTGCTCCATAACCTAAACCTGTATTACCTATTGTTGCAATAGCTCCTTTCTTTGCCATTTTCACCAAATGCCAGCTGAAGCATTCGTATGTTGGCTGATATGTCCATGGATTTTTGAAATCATCAAATAAACTTATATTGAATTCGCTGTTATGACAGCCCCCTATAACAACTACGGGAAGCATGTCATTATTGCTAAGCAAATCCATGTTATATGTCATTAATCCATTTACCCATGGGTCACTATGACTTGCATATCCTTGGAAATGGGTTGCCCATGCTGTTGGACTTCCGTGTCCATCGAAAACAGCCATTCCACATCCCTCACTAAATGTTTTTATTACATTTATCCATGCAAATCTTCCTGCAATTTTGTTTGGCTCCGTATAGCCAAATGTAAGAGTTCCATCTGAAACATATAAGCTAACTTTTTCAAATTTATCAGCCATATAATGCTCATAGAACCAGTCTGTTGATACCTCTCCCTCACAAATATTTTGTGCATCATCAAAAGTATCTCCTCCTACAAGAAGCATTCTTTTGAACCAATCTTCATTTCTTACACTTCTACTTTCATAGCTAATTATTTTATCCATGACATTTTGGAGTTCTTTTAAGCTCCTGCAAGCAAGCCTACCTACATAAACATCCGGATATAAATCTAAAATATCCTTCCCTTGAAGCCTCCACTCTCCATATATTCCATTGTTGTTTGTATCCCATGTTGAAAAGTTTCCGTTTGCATCGTATATGTCAGCAAAATACAAGTCGCTAATATATCCATGTTCAGCCATGTCATCTAATGCTACATATCTTACTGGGCAATACCACAAGCTATCATCGTGATGCAATGGTCCATCATGTCCCCAGTTGCCAACAAAATATGATTTCTTGCCACCTATGAGCAAAACGTATTTTATTCCATATTGCTCAATCATGTCTTTAATGAAATATTTCACTTTTTCTGCACCATCCCTTCCTTCATATGTTGCATATATATTTTCTACAGTTTCAACATAAGTTCTTATTCCATGATTTTCTTTATGCTCTACCAATGGTTGTATCGCTTCTCTCCATTCTTCCGGACATATAATCACTAAATCATATTCATCATTACTCACAATAAATTTCTTTGGTTCTATGTAATTTATCTTTACATCAAATTCATTTGCAATCATTAGCTCTTTTTTATCGGCATTATATCTTACTGGATATAAATGCAAAACTAATATTGTAACTCTTTTTCCGTTAACAAGCCCCCCGCCAAGATGGTAGCTATACCATGTAGCTGGATAAGTTTCCCTCAATGGCTGAATTTTCTCAATTTTTATTTCTTTCATTCCCTTTGGTTTTGGAGGCTCAGCAACAACTACTTCTTTGTCTATTTTCATTGTTTCAATGTTCTTTGGCTCACATTCTATGCTAACTTTGCTACCTAATGGGAAATAATATACTTTTACATAGTATGGTAGCATTGGTTTGCCAGTTTCATGCAAGTAATATGCATTGTCCATGATCACATTGACGTATTCCTCATTTTCTTTTATTTCAATGTCTCCAAGCTTTATTGCCTCTATCTCCGATTTTTTCATTGCGTTTGTTGCGAATTTTTCATTGCCTACTGTAACACTACCTAAAATCAACCCAATAGCCAATATTACAGGCAATATTTTCTCCATTTTCCTCCCCATTTTTCTAATGAAAAGCACGATATAACTTTTACTATGGAGATAGAATTAGAATAAATGAAGAGCTTTAATGTATTTATTGGAAAGAGAAATTTGCTATAATAACATTTCGAGAAATTAATGAAATGAGATGTTGCCATAAATTTTCCATGTAATAAAACCGATGATATCCTTTTTCAATTATTTAACAATCCATGTAAAAGCAAATTTTAAATAGTTAAATTTTATTTACTTTTGTCCAAAAAATTTGACAGGTGAAAAAGATGAAATGGGAAATGTTGTTAATAGGGCTTTTAATTTTAATACCATTACAAGGAATGCATACAATTGCAATGAATACACCTCCTTTCTGGGAGGGGGATGTTGTCCTTATTAAAAATACAACATTTACAGTTGTTGCAGAAAGTGGAAAAAGCTATACAATAAGCTATACAACAGCATTAGGAGCATTAGATATGGCTTCAAAAGCAGGAAATTTCAGCTATACAGTTAGTGATGAATGGTATGAACAATTTGGCTCCTTGCTAATTACATCAATTGCTGGAAAGGAAAATGAAGGGACTAATGGATGGCAGTACTGGGTAAATTATCCAGATGAGCCTTTGCCATGGGTTGGGGCAGATAAATATGAAGTAAAAGACGGTGATACAGTTGATTTCTTTTATGGAGGATTTGGAATCACACCAGATACAACGGAAATGCTAATTAGAATACATGTTCATGTTGTTGAAGATAATGAGGTGCCTTACATTGATGTTGTTAAACCAAAAGAAGGAGGAGTATACATTTTTGATAGAGAAATTTTGAAATTGCCCAGCAAAACGGCATTCATTATTGGCGAGCTAACTGTTGAAGCAATAGCAGAAGATGAACTTAGCGGAATAAAATACGTTGAATTCTATTTAGATGGCAATTTACAAGCAAGGATAAATGAAGAGCCATATATATGGAAATTGCAAGGCGAGGCAGGAAAGCACATTTTGGAAGCAAAAGCTTTTGACAACGCCGGCAACACTGCCAAAACAGAAAGAATTATATGGATTTTGCCCTTATAGGGCTATGATGTATAGGGAGAGGAACCAATTATTTACTGCTTTCTCCCTCATTATCCTTGGAGTAATAGGAAGGATATACTTTAGAAGCTTTTTGCCAGCAATGCCACACTTTTACATTACAATCAATGGAATAACACAGCCAATTTTTATTGCTGATATGTTTTTCTTAGTAGCTATAATAGCTCTATTTAGCGGAATTTTGCTTAGAGGCATCTACAGTTTCATTGTTCCTTTAGCAGTAATGGCAATTACAGATTTGTATTATGGAAATAATTTCATATTCCTATTTACATGGTCAGGATTTGCCTTCATAAGCTTACTGGGTTACAAATGGAAAAATAAACTATCATTTAATGCAAGGTCAGCAGCGATAACAACTGGCTTATCCATTTTAGGAGTAATTATCTATGATTTATGGACAAATTTTGGATGGTGGCTTGGTCCATATTATCCACATAATTTGCAAGGATTAGCTTTATGTTATACTTTAGCCTTGCCGTTTTTCATATGGCATTTGTTGTCAACAGTTGTTGCAACAGCTATAATTGCTTACCCATTGCTGTATTTAAAAGAGCATGCACTAAGCATAAAAACAGTGAAGCCAATAGAAAACTATATTCCAGCTATTGCATCTTTATTTCTCGCAATAATAAGCTTTCTCTCCATTTTATAAATGAAAAATAAGTGAAACTATCTTTCAAATGAAAGAATCAATAACGTATGCACGAAGATAATCTATTAACAGCATCATTCTTCGAATCGTTAAATTTGCAAAACACACTTTTTTCATTTTTAAATATTTTTAAATTGTTGACAATCTCTTATTTTCGTCAAACTAAATTGAAAGAAATAATTCCATTTGTTACTGCTAGCATGGAAATTTATCATGGCAACATCTCATTTCATTTAGTCTCCAATGCCTTTTTATAAAAAGAAAAAGGGAGAATTACACTTCCTCAAATCTATCCTTGAGTTTCTCCATTACTTTTGGCAAAGTTGTATATTCCATTTCTTCCAATGGCAGTCGATGAGGCTCAAATGGACCATGGTGGCGCATGTAATCAGCAATTTCCATTGCTTTTTGGCGAGCATAGTCAAAAGCTGGATCATCAAACAAATCTTCATATCCTGTAATCATGCAATTTTTAACTTGGAAGCCTACTGCAACTACTCTTGGCGGTCCATCAAAGCGGGTGCATTTTGCATGCTTTATGCCAACTGGCATTATTGGACCATTGTGGCTACCGCGCATCCATCCTGAGACAAGGTGAGGAAATGCAAATGGTTCCAAAACTTCGCCTAAAGCAGGCAATCCAGATTGGCATCTTACAGCAGCAACAGGGTCATCTTTTCCTATATACTCGCCAGCAATCTGATAAAGTTTTTCTGTAGACACGACTGCAACAGGTTCATTTGCTGGAAGCTTTCCTCCCTCTTTTGGAAAAACTCTTTTTATCACAAATCTTGATTTTGCTCCTATTAAAGCAAGCAAATCATACATTTCTTCTGGAGTCTTCATAAAAACGCGCTTATGCTCCTTTATATCCCATACTTCAAAAACAAATCCAGAATGCAAGTTTGGATCGATAATTAAGCCTGCTGTATTAAATGGATCTGCAAAGATTCTGTAGATTGGCAAGTTAAAAGCGCCAGGCTCGGTTTTATCCATTAAAAATGCTACAATTGGCTCGGATTTTCTCTCTGTAAATTCCATCTCAGCTATTCCAGGACCCATTCCTTTTATGTTGCCTGAAAAGGCATCCTTAAGTAAATCCTGGCCAGCACCATAAAAGCCAAGCTGTTTCGCAACCTCGGTAGCTTCTTTGAAAACATTCCATGCTAATCCATGAACTTCTTCATTATCCTCTCCTTTGTCATGGGTCATTATTAGCTCGAGATCATCTCCACAGTTAGTAACGAAAAAATCTTTTATTATGCCCGTTTCTTTTGCTTCTTGCAATTTTTTCTTAGCTACTTCTATCAGCTTTTCGTTAACTTTAGCATGCCCCGGACAGCCACCAACATCAGCCTTAATAATACTAAATGTTGTTTTCATGAGTGTGTAAGCTTTTTGCAATTAAATCTTTTGCGATGAAAAAGAATAATGAAAGAGATGATGCTATGGCAACTCATTTTCATGCAATGTTGTCAATGACAGCCATTTTTTCAAAAGTTAAAATGAAGTGGGAAATTACATTATCTTTAGTCCTAATTTTGCAACTTCCACTCCTTTTCCTTCTTTAATTTTTCCAACTATTTTTGCTTCCGTATATTTATTTAAAATTTGCAGAGCTTCATCAGCCTCTCTTTTTTCAACAACTACTGCCATTCCCATTCCCATGTTAAATGTCCTATACATTTCTTCATTACTTACATTTCCTAATTTCTGTATTATTTTGAATATTGGCTGGGGCTCAAAAATATCATCTAAATAAAAACATACATTTTTTCTTATCCTATACAATTTTTTTAATCCTCCTCCAGTGATATGAGCTATCCCTTTTACTTCTACATTTTTCCATAGCTCCAAGATTTCCTTAACATATATTTTTGTGGGCTTTAATAATTCATAGCCGATAACACCAATTTCTTCAATTTCATCATGAAAAGAGTATCCATGATTTTTGAAAACTTTTCTAGCTAGTGTATAGCCATTTGAATGTAGTCCACTGCTTCTTAAGCCTATTATAACATCTCCTTCTCTCATTTCTTTAAATTCCTTTTCAACTATTCCTAAACAAGTTCCAGCTAAATCAAATCCTTTTATTATCTCCGGTAAAGTGGCTGTTTCTCCTCCAATTATTTTTATTCCAGCTTCATCTGCTCCTTTTTTAAGTCCTTTTGCTATTTCTTTTGCTTTTTCAACATCCATTTTTTCCATTGCCAGATAATCAACAAAAGCTAATGGTTTTGCTCCCAGAACAAGGCAATCATTTGCATTCATTGCAATGCAATCTATGCCAATAGTATCCCACTTTTTCATTTCATTTGCTACAATAACTTTTGAGCCAACGCCATCTGTGCATAAAACAAATTTTTTCCCTTCCACTTCCACTTTTTCCTCTTCAAATTCAACCACATTTAAAATGGCTGAAACAACATCTTCCTCCTTTTTTATATCTACTCCAGCTTTGGCGTAAGTAAATTCTTCCATGAGGTAATATTTGCACAATGAAAAAGCTTTTTGATTATTGAAATTTGGGAAACAAAATAAAAAAGAATGTTGTTATAGTAATTCTCCCTGTTGTTATAATAACCAATTACAACATTTTTTTTATTTTTCATTTGTCCGACGATCCGATTATAGGAGTTCAGTAAAAATGAAAGAAATGTTGCCATGGTAAATTTGTTCATGCTATAATAGCCAATAGCAGGGTTATTTCATTTGACAAACATCATATACCAAGCAATTTTATGCCCATTGCCGTCACAGTTGTTACTATTAAGCAAGCTATGCATATACCAATGAAAATACAAATTAAGGATTTTTTAAATTCCAAGCCAAAGAGATATGCTGCCAAACTACCTGTCCATGCCCCTGTTACTGGAAGAGGCACAGCTACAAAAATTATTAATGCCAAGCTTTCCCATTTTTCAATACTTTTTCTTGTTTTTTTCCTTGTATGTTCAAAAATTTTATCAAATAAGTTATCCCAAAATTTCCATTTGCGGAGCCATTTTTCAACAGGCTGAAGAAAAAGAAGGATAAATGGAACAGGGATAAAATTTGCAATAATAATGGCAGGAATAGCCAAATAAGGATTTAATCCATATTTAAAAGCAAGTGGAATAGCCCCTCTTAGCTCAGAAATAGGCATCATAGATAGCAATATAACCCAAAGCCATTTCATTTTATCATCCTTCCTTTTCCTTTGTCCCCAATGAATTCGCCATCCTCAACAATTTTCTCTCCTCGCAAATAAACAGCCTTTGGATATATGCATGGCACCCCTTCGTAGCAACTCCAGCCACATTTTGATAAAGGCTTTATTTTATCAATTTTTTTAAAGTCAATGACAATAAAATCCGCATCTTTACCAATCTCAATGCTACCTTTATTTATTCCAAAAAACCTAGCTGGATTCTCACACACCATTTTATGTAGCAAATCCAAACTTATCTCCCTCTTCTTAATCTTATAAAGCATTATAGGAAGCAAAGCATCTACGCCGGGCATGCCAGAAGGGGCGGAAACAAAATCCTCCTTTTCCTCCAGCAAATGAGGAGCATGGTCAGATTCAAGGATAGGAATTTTGCCTGCTAAAAATTCATTATACAATTTTTTTCTTATTTCCTCATTCCTTAATGGAGGATTAACTTTTCCAAATGCCTCTATTTTAAATTTACTCTCAGCAGAAAATAAAAGATGATGCAATGTTACTCCAACACTTGCTTCCTTATTAATTAGCTTTACAGATTGCCATGTTGTAATATGGCAAAAATGAATCTTTGTATTAACTTGACTGTTTATTTCAAGGACTTTTTTTACTGCCTCTATCTCACATTGCTTAGCCCTATTCCTATTGTGCTCCTCCAAATTTTTTGCTTTTTCCCTGCTTATACAATCCTCAAGCTCGGCATGAATTGCCAATGGCTTCCCCTGCTTTTTTACATTTTCCAATACTTCCTTTAATTTATTTAATGAACAAAACATTTCGTTGTCTCTAGATAAAAAGATTTTATATGCAATACAATCCATCTCTTCAACTTTATCTTTTATTCCCCCATACAAAGCATAGTCAATACAGGCTTTATTTTTTATTTTTTTAACTTTCTCATCAAATGCTTTTTTGCTAATAATAGCTGGCTCGTTATTTGGCATATCCAATATGCATGTTACTCCAGCTATAGCAGCTGCTTTTGTTCCGGTAAAAAAATCCTCTTTGTATTCAAATCCTGGCTCCCTAAAATGAACATGAACATCTATAGCAGAAGGAAAAATGACAGCATTGCCATAATCGATTTTTTCTCCAGCTATATCCTTTTTTATATCAATGATTTTTCCTCCTTCAAATTTAATGCATGCATTTACCAGCCTCCCAAGATATGCTTTTCCACAAATTACAGGCATTAAATCCAAATGAAAAGAAGTATTTAAAAGACTTGAATAATTATGAGTATGATACACATTGTCGGGGCTGGACCAGCAGGGTTAATAGCCAGTTTATTTTTATTGGAAAAAGGATATGAAGTTGAAATTTTTGAAAAAAATAAAGAGATAAAAAGCTCAGCTTGCGGAGAAGGATGTGATTTAAAATCGTTGGCAGAATTGCCTTTTGATTCATTGCCATATATAGAGAGAAAAGTAAATGAAGTTAGATGGTTTTTCAGAGATAAAACATTTTATGTTAAAACGGAAGGATGCGTTTTAAACAGGCAGAAATGGATGGAGGCAATGGCAAAAGAAATTATGGAAAGAGGAGGGAAAATAAATTTTGGAAAAAAGGTTGTAGGAATAGATAACAATTACATTTATTTTGATGATGGAAAAATAAAATATGATATTTGTATTGGAGCAGATGGACCTGCTTCAGTTATAAAAGATTATGTTGGAAATGAATATGATTGCAAGATAGGATGCCAATATGAGATAAAGCACCATATGAAAGAGAATCGTCTCGAATTCTATTTAGATAAAAAATTTTCATCTTATTACATATGGATTTTTCCTAAAAAGGAAAGTATAAATGTTGGATTGATAGGAAAATTTTCAATGCTTGATGAATTTTTAAAATGGAAGGGAATAGAAGGAGAGATTTTGAAAAAGCAAGCTGGATCGATTCCATGTAGTTTGCCTAAGAAATTGGTTAAGAATAATGTTGCATTGGTTGGAGACGCTGCTTCAATAACAAATCCATTTTCCTTAGGGGGATTAACTCCAATAATATATGCTTCGAAAATATTGGCAGATAATATAGAAAATTTATCGAAATACGAAAAGGAAATTAAAAAGCACCCCATGTGCAATCCAATTTTCTTAAAAGGAATGAAGGCAGCAGAAAGCATAACCAATGAAGAAATGGAAATTATTTTTAATAGAATAAATGGAAAGAATATTATGAAAGTTAAATGGCGAGACGTAATGCCGTTGCTTAGAAAACCATCTCTATTTATAAAAATGTATCACCTTGGCAAAGCTATGCTGAACTCAATGAAATGGGGATGGTAAAATTATATGGAAATAAGAAAGCAATAATCATTTGCCAATATCTATTCCAAGGCCAATGAATCCATTTAACCATATTGCATTGTCTTTGCCCTTACCAGAATATTTATCGCTTCCCAATAAATTAACCAATAAAGCAAATCCAAAAATAGCGTTTCCCTGTTCTCCTCCAACAAAAATATCGTCTCCTTCAAAATCAAGTAAAAAAGAAGATGACATAAACCTGGCATATGCTTGGCTAAAGGATTCAGCTTCGTAGACATCATTACCAGAAAAATCAATGAGGGCAGAAAAGCCAAAATAATCAGCAGCTGCCTGAGATAAAGAATAAGATGCATAAGAATCATTTCCTTTTAAGTCCATTAAAATTCCTATTCCCCATTCTGTACTGCTTCCCTGACTAAACCCTAAAGGAGTTGTTTTGTATATATCTTCACCTTCCATATCAATTAAAATTCCTATCCCTTTATTCCATCCGAAACCTTGTGAACCTGGTCCAGCAAAATAAAAATCATTTCCTTTTTTATCAATTAGAATCCCTATTCCCATTTCTCCTTCACCTTGCGAACAATCTTCAGAGATATAGACATCATTTCCCTTTGCGTCGTATAGAATTCCTATTCCAAATACTCCACTACCTTGAGAATTAAACCAGCCTGACTTGTAAAAATCATTTCCTTCTAAATCTATACATATACTAACTCCTCCGATAATCTCTCCATTGTAATAAATGACTGTGCTTCCTGCATTATTGTAATATTTATCATCTCCTCCAAAATCAATAATTATGTAATAATCGTGATAATAACTATCATTCCCTCTTCCTCCAATAGCAATAAAGGGTGGATATTTGAAAGTTGGGAATTTATAATGCATTGAATTCTTTTCTAAAATTGGTATTTCTTTTTTTAATGTATATAAAATCATTGCACAAGCTTTTCTTATCTGTTGTATATCCATCTTTTTAATGATTTCTTTATTTTTATTTCTATGACTACACATTTCCCTATTTGCAAGGTATTTTTCTTTATCTATTCCACTGCATGCTTCATTACATATTTTTGATGTGTTTATAACCGTGTTTATTATTTGTAAGAGAGCCTTTTTTAAATCAGAAGAAATATTTTCCAGATTTCTAATAAATTTGAATAATAAATTTTCATAATATGGGGAAGAATCATCTATAGCATCCTGTATTCTAGTGTAATTATTTGGACCAAAGCCACCTACATAAAGAATGTTGCCATTTATTACTTTTGTATTTTCCTCCAATGGGTCGGTATAACCAGCAATAGCTATTGAAAAGAGAGAGAAGAAGCATGTAATAATGGCAACTTTTTTCTTCATTTTTTCACCCTCTGTAAGCAGTATTCTGCTTTTGTAAAAACAGGAAAAACTTTCCATGGAAATGTTATTATTACAGAGGCAAATCCATATACTATGTCTCCTCTTAATGGGTGCGTCCTATTTCTACTTGGTCCAAGAAATGAGCCATAATAATTATGTATGGCATTTACAATTGAAAAATCTGCGTATATGCCATAGTATGAGTTATTGAATATATTGTTACTATTTATTCTTACAAAAATTCCTTGGCTTACTCCTATTCCTCCTCCACAATCATCGCCATTATTATAAACATTGCATTTGTATATGGTAAAGCCAATTATTCCTTGAGCCATTGCTCCAACGCATTCATTGTCATGGATATTGCAATGCTTTATGGCAATATTTCTGCATAAATAAAATTCCAAGCCAAATTCTCCATTTTCAAATGCGCAGTCTCTAACAATTCCATTTTTGCTTAATTCTGCAACCACTCCACTTTCATAAAATGCAAAATAAGAATTTTTTATTTCAAAATTAGATATGGCATGGAAAAAAATTGAGCAGCCATTATTTTTAAACTTTGAATTGGATATAAAAATGTTGGAAGAATTAATGCCAAAAACGCTTGCCCAAGCCATTTTTCCATAAAAACCTGAGTTAATTATTGAAATGTTAGAAGAATATGCCATTTCAACTGCCACCAATACATTTGAGGAATTCATGCTTATCTCAAAGTTTTTACACCCTATTATAAATATCTGGGAAGCATTTTCTTTTACCTTAACATTGCTTTTATTAACATAGTAAAGAATGGAGCCATTGATGGCAGTATTATTTAAAATATTGTGGAAGAAATATTCTTGCTTTAATCCTTTAATTAGCAAACCTTCTCCAATAAAATTATTTATTATGTTGCTTTTCACGCTTTCTATTATCTGGATAGAATGTAGAATATGGCAATTTTCTATAGAACAATTTTCATCTGTATTCAAGTAAATGGATTCAGTATAACAATTCTCTACGTAGACATTTTTTGAAATTATAATGGAAATGCCAAAATTGTTAAATTCTGTAAATAAATTTTGAATAATTATATTGCTTGCATTGTTAATGAGCATAGCACATCCTGCGTGGTGAATATAACATTTCCTGATGACAGCATATGCTGTGGTATTTTTAATAGTAATTCCATGCCATTCTCCAGAAGCGTTTATTTCCCATCCTTCGATAATATAAGGATTTTCTTTTGTTCCATTTCCTCCTACAACACCATTCTCTGGAGTAAAATCATCATTTCCATTTATATAAATTGGATGGTGGGGCGTATAGTTGTTTACTTTAGAAGAAGACAATGAAAATGATTGTAATGACATCAGAAGGAGGACAGATACTATTATTGCGATTTTTCTCATCTTTCCTCACCTCCATATGGCATTACACGAGGAATCCAGTCAAATTGAATTAATGGATAAATAGGATAAAAGAATGCTACTATTGGTTTTGGAATAGGAATGCGCCAGTTATCCCAATAATTTCTTAGGAATCGGTTTGTCCAGAACAAGGGCCAATTTCCCCAATAATATACATGGGCATTCTCTTCATTTTTCATAAGGTTGTTGTTGATTATTCTATTAAAATAGGAGCCATATAAACATATTCCCCATGTGTCATTGACAACGGTATTTCCATATATGATGCAATGATTGCATCGCCATAAAGAAATCCCTTCTTGAATATTATCGATCACTATGTTATTCTTTATTGTTATCTTTTCCAGATGGCATGAAAACCTAGAATTACCAATTCCAACAGTTCCATTCCTTATTGTAAAATTACACACCAAAACATTGCTCATGAGAATGAAAACTGTTTTGTTCCTCCTCATTCCATCTATTATTGTTGTCTTTGCATTTTCTCCAATTAAATCTATGCTCTTATTTATAACAACATTCTCATAATATGTTCCAGAATAAACAAAAATTGTATCTCCATTGCTTGCATTCTCTATAGCATCCTGTATCTTGCTATAATTTCCTGGGCCGCTTCCACCAACATATAATGTTCTTCCATTCCCATTTTTCATGATAGCATAATTTACTCTTTCACTGGCAATTGCGGGCGCGATTAGCAAAATAATAATTAAAACTGCTGCAACTCTGCTCATCTTTCCTCATCTCCATACGGCATTACACGAGGCATCCAGTCAAAGTTTAGCCACGGAATGGCAATTTCCATAAAAGACCATACAAGAAAACCAAATATAGGCTTTGGTAAAGGAAGCCTCCAATTACTCCAGTAATTGCGGAGCCATATATTAAAGGCAGCGTTTGCAAAGAAAGCATTTAACTCGTTTTTGCAGAAATTATTATTTGCAATTATGTTTTTAAAGGCCACAAGTAACTCAACGCCCCATAAATTTCTACAAATATTGCATTTCTTGACTTGATTTGAATATCCTATAATATTAATTCCTATCTTATTATCGGTTATATCACACCGGGACAAAATGTTTTTTACGCCCACGATACTAACTCCCATATCATTTTCATAGATCTTGCAATCACTCAGTATATTTCTGTTGGATGCCGACAAATAACACCCTTCTTCAAGACTATGATGAATTTCACAACCAACAAATGAATTTTCTTCTGAAAAATTGAGCATTATACCACATGAATTTTTGCCAATGTCGCAATTTTCTACTCTGTTCATATTGGATTCATACACATAGACACCGATCGGAGAAAAATAAATATCACAATATGATATACTAACATCATTGGTTTTAAATAGTTTTATTCCAGCACAGGGCCATTTAATGCCCTCGCCCACTATTGTAAATCTAGATATATTTACATTACAAGCAGTAACATTTATTATATCTCTATCGTGTGCTGCAATTATAATAGTTCTGTATCTGTATTCGCCAACAATATCTATGCTTTTATTTACAAAAATGTTTTCATGATAAATTCCGCAGTAAACAAATACAGTATCTCCATCATTAGCATTGTCAATAGCATCTTGTATTTTTGTGTAGTTGTTTGGGCCAGAGCCACCTACATATAGTGTTTTTCCGTGATGAACATCGCTTTTTTCTTCCACGATGGAATCAATTGCATTATTATCAATTGGTATCAAAATTAATAGCATTACCAAGATTATAACCATTCTATTCATTTTCTCCACCACTCTATCGGTTTTAATGAAGGCATTAAATCAAATTGAATCCATGGATAACAAATAAGCAAAAGAGTGCAACGTGTGCCGAAAATTATTTTTAGAAGAGGAACATGCCAATCGCTCCAATAATTGTTAAACCATATATTCAAATAAGCATCTACAAAGGTTGCCTGCTTTTCATTGGCAATAAAATTGTTATGAAATATGAGTGTAGCTCCTCCATAAAATGGATAAACATTGTATAAATTAATTCCAACTTTATTATTAGTGATATTATTCTCAAACACTCTCACTCCCCCACCATTAATCCATATACCAAGAGAATTGTTATAGATTTCATTATGAAAAATGTTATCTCCTCTTCCCGCAAAAGATATTCCGCATTTACATTCAAAAATCTTGTTCTGAAATATTTCATTGTAGGAAGCTGAAGGAGAAATATGAATACCATCTTCTTTTAAGTTATAAAATTCATTTGAATATATCTTGAGTTCATATACACTTCCTCCAAATATTCCTTTGCTCATCGAATGGAAAGTATTGTTGAAAATATTCAGATTGCCACAATCAGATAAATATATTCCCGTGTAATAATCGCCCGAGAAAGTATTGTTATAAATTTTCATTATATAAGAATCATCTAAATCTATACCACTGTACCCATTCCCTCTGAAAATATTATGGGCTATTGTATCTTCTACAGTATTTGGAGAGGTTATTCCTCCCCCATCTCCTTCAAATATATTGTTTATTATTGAATGTCCATAGGAGATCACATATATTCTTCCTCTAATTACAAAGTTTTCTATCCTGCATTTTTCTGCAATTATATATACAACACTCCTGTTTTCATTTTCTGGCTCAATTACTGGCTTTTCGTTTTTCTTTGCTCCCCTTATTGTTAAACTTTTATGAACAACTATGTTTTCTTTGTAAGCTCCAGGATACACCATTATGGTATCTCCATCGCTTGCATCATCAATTGCATCTTGTATTTTTGTGTAGTTATTTGGACCAGAGCCACCTACATACAACGTTTTTCCATCAGTGATAAAGGATGCATGATTTATATTTTCATTAATTGCCATTGCTGGTATAAAAAGCATATAAACAATCCCAACAATGACTACTTTTTTCATTCTTCACCTCCATATGGGGATAAACGAGGCATCCAGTCAAGTTGAATCCATGGAAAACCATAAACGAAACCAAAAACGGGTTTTGGCAAAGGCAATTTCCAGTTATCCCAGTAGTTGCGAAGCCACAAATTGTGGAGAGAGATGGAAAAAGTTGCATGTATATTGTTTTCTATAAAATTGTTATCGAATATTTTATTCATGTTAGAGTCCATCTCGAGCCATATACCTAACCCATTATTCTTGAGAGTATTTCTCCTTAGGAGATTTCTTTTGCACGAATACATTTCGATACCGTAGGAATTTCTTTCCAGAATATTCTCTTCAACAGTGCATTCATTGCAAAATGAAAGATGGATGGCACAGCATGTGTTTGAGATATTCAAATTTTTTATTGTAATTCTTTTGCACTTTACAAGTATAACTTGTGCACCTTCATCTATTTCCACATCTGTTTTACCTTCCAAATACACAATTGGTTTCCCATTTATCGTATTATTTAGAAGTTTATTGCCAGAGGAATGCCAAATTCTTATCCCTCCTTCGCTAAAAGAATTATCTTCTACAATATTTCTGTATGCTCTTCCCAGATAAATTGTATCTGATAAGACATTCTTTTCAATTGTGTTGGATCCAGCATCAGCAATTGTTATCCCATCGCCACCATTGCATAGCACACTATTTTCCTTAATAATATTACCATCTGCATTAAAGAGATCTATCCCCATCTCTGTATTATTAACAACTGTATTTTTACATATCTTATTGTGCTTAGATACCAAATCCATTATGATAATGCCCTTTCCGTTATTTCTTATGATATTATTAGAAATTACATTATCACTTGAGTAGATAAATATGCCTGCACCAGGCCATCCTCCCCCACCATGCTGAATAGTGAAATTGCTTATGTGCACTCCATTTCCACATACATAAATAACATTTCCCTTTTTCTCTCCATCTATTATAGTTGTTTCCTTGTTTTCTCCTATGAGTTTAATAGATTTATCAATAACCAAATTTTCATAATATGGTGAAGAATCATCATATACAAAAATTGTATTTCCATCCATAGCATCATTGATGGCATCCTGTATTTTTGTGTAGTTGTTTGGGCCATCTCCACCAACATATAATGTTCTTCCACCATTGTTTAAAGTAATTTTATTACTTCCTGTGGGAAACATCGAAAATACAAGAATAAATATAGTTCCTATTGCAACGATTTTTTTCATAACATTCATAAAATGGATGTTGAATTTAAAATTTTTGATATAGATATTTTGTGCGAATTCTAGCGATTACATACAAACCAACATTTATGCATAGAAAAATATATAAGATAAAAAGCAAAAATGTTACAAACTCAAATGCTAATAATGCTAATATGGCTGATAAAATGTATAAGATAGGTAATATTTTTAGGAAATTTTGAGAAGTTATTTTTGAGTATGGAAAAACAGAAAATACATATTCCAATGGAAAGAAGAGATTTGAAAGAATAACCCCAGCAAAAGAAATTGTAAATATGTAAAGAAAAATGATGATAAAAATTAATTCATAAAATGAAAGTACAACAGTAGCTATAACTGCGGTTATAAAGGAAATTAAAATTAATTTTTGATTCTCCAAGAACCGCATTACTCTTTCTCCTGCTTCATTTCCTTTTAATGGCTCCTTCTCAATAAAGATGAAAATAAATAGACTCCATCCAATGAGATTAGCAACCAAGATGAAGATTTTCGTTTCCATGAGCAATTCTTTATCAAGAATTATGAAAGGAAGAAAAGGAATCCACATAATTAAGATGAAGATTGCAAATCTTTTTCTTCCGCCTTTTACCTTCATTTAATTGTCTCTTTAAAAATAGTCTATGAATAAAATAATTTTTGAATAAACGAAGAAATGGTTGCCATTGCTGTTGTTGCATGAAGAAAAATTACTATAACAAAGCTCTTTCATTTTTTTCAAGAATTCCTCCGTCAATTATTTATTTATATTGCCTCAGGTTATATCATTATGTTGCTTGAATTGGCTATACTGATAATATTTTTGCTTATCATAATACTTGCATCTGCAATAAAAATTGTAAGGGAATATGAAAGAGGCGTAATATTCAGGCTTGGAAGACTTGTAGGAGCTAAAGGACCTGGCTTGTTTTTCATAATACCAATGTTTGATAAGATGGTGAAAGTTGATTTGAGAGAGCATGTAATGGATGTGCCTGTTCAAGAAGCGATAACTGCCGACAATGTTCCTGTAAAAGTAAATGCTGTAGTTTATTTTCGCGTTATGAATCCAGAAGATGCAGTTGTTAAGATACAAAATTATATGGTTGCAACAAGCCAAATGGCTCAAACAACACTAAGGAGCATTATTGGACAAGTAGAATTAGATGAACTGCTCAAGGAAAGAGAGAAAATAAATCAGAGATTGCAAACTATATTGGATGAGGCAACAGATGCATGGGGAGTAAAAGTTACAGCTGTAGAGATAAAAGATGTTGAGATTCCGGAAGGAATGCAGCGCGCTATGGCGAGAGCAGCAGAAGCAGAAAGAGAAAGGAGGAGCAGAATAATAGCAGCAGAAGGAGAGCTACAAGCTGCTGAAAAACTAACAAAAGCTGCAAAAATTATAGCAAGTGAGCCTGCAGCTTTGCAACTAAGAACTTTACAAACATTGGCAGAGATGTCAGCAGAAGGAACAACAAAAATATTCTTTCCATTCCCATTAGAATTCATAAAACCATTCCTAAAAGAAAAGGAAGAAAAGAAAGCTAAAAGTTAAAGATATAAACAGCCTTCTCCGCCCTTTCTACTTTTCCATTTCTTGCAATTGCTTCTATGCATATTTTATATTCTCCAAAAGCTTTTTCTTCCCATTTCCACTCTATGTTTCCTGTTTCAAAAGAAGCCTTCAATATATCGTCAATGAACAAATTCACTTTTTGTAATTTTCCTGCTGGTTCTGTTGTTACATTTGCTTTTATTGTAATATCTCCAATAATTATTGTTGATGATAAAGTCGGAAAAATTGGACCATAATCGAGTATATAAATTCCATTCAACGGCTTTTGCAAATCAATACTTATATTTACTTTTTCATAAGGTTCTTTTAAAGCTACTTGTGGATCCCCAAATAGATTTGTTTCATAATATACCCATCTCATTCCATTTTCATTTATTCTCCAAACATTATCCTCCTTAGAATAATGATTTGCTCTGCCAAGCTCTCTTATATTTTCTTGGAAAACAGCTTTAAAGAAAGATTCATCATATCTTTGTCCTGGAGAATCAGTACTATTCTCTCTTCCAAGCCCATATCTGGAATTCATTATGCAGGCAAATGCACCATGTTCATCGAATGCCAAATGCTCAGCAAAACAATCATCTTCATAGTATCTATCTTCAGGATACCAATTGTCAAAAGAACCAGCTAAACAAGTTTGGGAATATAAGAAGAAATATTTTGTATTCTTCAATGCTTTTAAATCACTATTTACCATTTTCAATGCATATGTTGTCCATCCATGACCATCATGATTCACTACATGGATTCCTTTATTCAACAAAGCTATAAGTTCCTCTTTTTCCCAACGATTTTCTCTATCATATAATGTTGTTATGTTGTAAATTGAAGGTATGTAAGGCTTTATTCTATCTTTATGATTTCCTCCCCATTCTGCTTCTCCTCCAAAACCTAAATATTCCCCGAGCAAAAGAATTTGAATTATATAGCTATCATTTGTTTGCTCATAAGCCTCTGTTTTATGAATGAAATTTTCAATTTCTTTTACTTTATCAACACATGCCCTTCCCACCCATACTTCTGCAAACAAATCTGCCTCATCTTCATCGCTAATATCATTTCCAGTTGCATTTTCTCCCCATTTATTATCCATATCTGTATTGAAATTCCCATCTAAACAAGCATAATATACATCAGAAGGAATATATCCTTCTAAAACTTCTTGAGTCTCGCCTAATGGCAAGCCAACGCAAGTTGCATATAGATAGCGAGGAGGAATTATGTTGCTACTTTTATTCATTACATCCCCATCTCCTCCAAGTAAAACATAATCTATACCCCAATTTAAGTAAGCCCATCTTATAAATCTTCTTATTTTGGCTTGTGTATCATTAAACAAATCTGTGGAATTCCAGAAAGAAGAATTGCTGATAATCTCCTCCACACTTACAATTTTAGTTTTTATCTGCTTTGATTCTTTGTATTCTGCAAATGGTTTAAATGCATCTACAAATTTTTCAGCTGTAATTATCAAATAATCATATTTTCTATCATAGCTTTTTACTGGATATGTATCAAGAACCCATTTGTTATCTACATATCTCTTCACCCATTCTTTATCTTTTTCAAGCCCTCTATATAAACCATTTACTTTTCCATCCTTTAATTCAATTTCAACTTTTATTTTATCATAGTAAAATAGCATCCCATTTTTGTATTCCACAGGAATCAACTTCATAACTAAAATTTTGTACCCCCTAAGCCCATATACACCAACATATTCATATTTCTTTTTAATTGCTTCTCCAATTTTTGGCAGAAGCTTTGTATTGCCAATGTATAATGGCTTCTCCCTCTTTAAATTGTAAAATCCTAAGAAATGTTCATCACCACTAACTCTTATTTCTTTAACATCTTTTCCATATGGTATTAAAATGTGCAATGGCTTTACAGGGATTATATAGCCATTTATTTCATGTTGCTGACAACCATTAATTTTTACAATATAGCCTTTATCATTCTTTTCCAATTTTATGTTCTCAAAGTGGTAGATAAATTGCATTTTTACTGCTTTTTCTTCAGCTGAAAAAGCTGGCATAAATAAAAAAGCTACCAACATAATGCAGATTAACTTTTTCATGTTCATAATTTAATAAAACAATTTAAATTTATGTTTAACAATCGAAAAACATTTGTTTTGGGCAAATTGAAAAATCTAGAAAAGAATATTGATCATAGATCCCATTTTTCTTTGAGTTGCAATTAAATAATGAAATGGAATCACTATGAAAATCTTCTTTGCAATGAGCCGATGATAATGTCTTTTCATTTATAAATCAATAAAATTAATTAATAGGAAAAATATCCGAAATAATGATTATTGACCCATGGGGGAACCAGAAATATGAATATGAAAAGTTATTTGAAAACTTTGGAATAGAAAAGTTTAGCGATGAGCTATGGAAAGATTTTCCAAACCCTCCTTTTTTCTTTAGAAGAAACATAGTTTTTGGACACAGAGATTTTGAAAGAATAAAAGAAGCAATAAAGAAAAAGGAAAAATGGGCAATTTTAACTGGTTTAATGCCATCTGGCAAAATGCATTTTGGACATAAAATAGTGATAGATCAAGTTATATATTATCAGAGTTTAGGAGCAGATATAAATATAGCTGTTGCAGATATAGAGGCATATGCCACAAGAGGATATTCTTTAAAAGAAGCTGAAAAAATTGCAATTGAAGAATACATTTTGAATTATATTGCCCTTGGCTTAAAACCATGTAGAATATATTTTCAATCAAAAAATGAAGATGTAAAAGATTTGGCTTATATACTGGCAAAGAAAGCAAATTTATCACAAGTAAATGCAATTTATGGTTTTCAAGGTTCAACAAACATGAGTCATGTATTTGCGCCCTTTATACAAATTGGAGATATATTGCATGTACAACTTGAAAAATATGGAAGTTTGCGCCCTACGCTTGTTCCTGTTGGTGTAGATCAAGACCCTCATATAAGATTTTGCAGAGATATTGCAGATGCACATCGCCTTTATAGTATAGTTCCTCAAAATGGAAAAGTAGGAATTTTTGTTAAAGTTGGTGAAAATGTGAAAGAATTGCTTGATAAGGCAGAAGAAGCTGTAGCTGGGGTAGGTAAAATTTTGGAAAGAAAAGATGATTATAAGGCAATTTATGCTGAAGTTGATAACATTTACAAGCTTGACTTTGAGCTTGCTAAAATAGAAAGGAACTATAATGAATACGCTTTTATTTTACCATCTTCAACTTACCACAGATTCATCTCTGGATTAGATGGAAATAAAATGTCAAGCAGTAGACCACAATATGCTTTATTTCTAACAGATGAGCCACAAGAAATTAAAAAGAAAATATGGACAGCAAAAACAGGAGGTAGAGTAACGGCAGAAGAGCAAAGAAAATATGGGGGAAAGCCAGAAGAATGCATGATTTACGAACTGTTTACTTATGGAATTGTTGAAAGTGATAAAGAGCTTTTAGAGATAAAAAATAAATGTAAGAAAGGAGAAATGTTATGTGGAGAATGTAAAAAATATGCGTATCAGCTAATAAAAGAATTCTTGGAAAATTTGAAGGAAAAAAGAGAATCTGCAAGAGATGAAATAAAAGAATATTTAAGCTAAGCCTTCTCAAGTTCTATATCTAAAATGCCATTCCTATAACTTTTTACTATTTTCTTGGAATTTACTTTTGCAGGAAGCTCTATCTTTTTAGCAAAATTTCCTGCTCTTATTTCCAATATATTGCCCTTTGCTTTTATTCCTATTTCTTTTTCATCTGTTTCAGGAATTTCCAAAGTAACATATATTTTCTTTTCATCCTCCATAATTTCCTCATTTTCATTATCTTTGCTACCAATCTCTTTTATTTCTGGAACACCATCCTCATTTATTCTTAAAGAAAAACCTTTTACAAATGGTTGCATATTAAATGCATTTTTAAAAACATCCTCAATGAATTTCTCCATTTCTTTGAAAAGCTTTTCAAATTCATCCGTGTCATCTTTCTTTTTCTTTTTATCATCAAACATTTTGTAAAAAATCAAAAAGAGATATTAAAATATTGTGGAAAAGGGAAGAGGAGTGTTTATTTTCTCCTTCTCCTTACCAGCACCAAAGCTAAGATAGCTCCAATTACTAAGCCAATTAACTCAAATCCTGGTCCTTCTGGAGCCTTCTTGACTTCTACGGTTCTCTCTGCAGAGTAATAACCGGTCTTCTCTGCTGTTATGGTTATTGTCTTTCCTCCTAAGTCCTTCTCAGGCTTGTATTTAATTTCTCCATTTGCATTTGTTGTTCCTATTGTTGCACCATTTACTTTAACAGTTGCTCCCTCTATTGGCTTGCCACCTCTTGTTGTCACAGTTATTATTGTTTCTTTGCCAGCTTCAATTTGTGGCTCCACATGAATGCGCAAGCCTATCCATATATCAATGCTTCCTGCTTCGTCGCCTTCAACATATATCTTTATCTTTCCTGTTTGTAATGGAATTATTCCAAATGTTAGCTTACCATTTTCATCTGTTTCTCCAACATCTATTCTTCCATTGCTTGCAGGTGTTTCAATTTCTACCTTTAAGCCAGCGCAGCCTTCTCCTGTCAATGGATGTTTTACAGCAATAGTTATTAAATTCTCCTCGCCAAGGAATGCAATCTTTTCTGCTGGCTCTGTTATTTCTATCGATGGTGTTGTAATTGGAAGTGTTCCGTCTGCTTCAACATAAACGCTACCTTCCTCCGCTGCTCTGAATTCAAATGTTACATTTCCTACTGCTATTGCTGTTACATTTGTTAGATTACCTTCTCCATTTACAATTTCAAGTTCATATACTGCTCCTTCCACATATCCTTCAAAGCTTTCTATTTCTTGTAATCCATGGATTTTGAGAGTACCATTTAATGGTTCTCCATTCCATTCTACGTTGAATACCAATGTCACATTCTTATCAACATTCTTTACAAGCAATGTTGGAGTAACACTCACGCTTGCCTTCGAAACTTCAAAGCTTGGTTCATTATTTAAGTTATCGTGTTTCTTATCCTTTGTTCTCACATATAAGTAGTATGTTCCTGTTTGTGTTATAACTGTGCTAAATGTATCATTTGCTTTATTGCCCTCATAAACTGTGCCAATTAAATCCAAATCAAGTTTTCCATCATGCAAATCAGCTAGCTGACTCTCATTCAATATGTAATATTCAAATTCATCTGCATATGATGCATTTCCCCTTGTTATATTCACTGTAAATTCTGTCATTCTTCCAGCAAGAACATTTGCTGGAGATAATGCAACATTCAAATCATGTGCTGGATTTGAAACAATACATGCATATGCATATTGTGTTCCTCCATATTCAAATTTTGCAATAACAATTATGTTTGTTGCAGCTTTTGTCGATGTTATGTTGAATATATATTTGCCTTCAGCATTTGCCTGAGATAATGAAGCTATTTTATCTCCTACTCCGTATAATCCAGATTCATATACCAAAGTAACGTTTGCATTGTAAATTGGTGCTGTCTTTGTTTTATCCTTAACTTCTACTTCAATTGTTGTTGGTGTATCTACTATTACAGCTGTAGGCTGAGCAGAAACATAGCCTCCATCAACAACTTCAATTGTCTCATTTGCAGTTCCTTTATCAGGCCATGTTACATTTACATAAATTTTGCCATTTCCAATTGTTGGAAATACAGTTATGTTCCATGTACCATTTCCTATATATTCATAAGCATCTCTTGGAGGTGTATATAATATGTCTCCTTCAATGCTTATTCTATCTGTTACATTTTCATTATTTGCTCCTATGCCTAATGCTTCTGGTGTTCCATATGTATTCATATTTTCTCCGAAGATTTGTACTTGTATAATCTGGCTGTTGTTTGCTGGATCAAGAACATTTAATATCTTATCAGCTGGCTTTAGAATCTTTATATTTACTGGAGGTGCTGGCTGTATTGTAAATGATTCCTCACCTACATATTCCCAGTTTCCATCTCCTGTTACATCAACTTTAACATCAATCTTGTAATCTCCCTCCTCCCACATTGGAGCAGCAGATAAGTTGAGTAACTTACCAGCCACATCAAAAGTTATATTGCCATGCATACCAGTTGTGCTGTTATACCATGCAAATAGTTCATCACCTTTATAAATGGATATATTAAAGTTATTTCCTGGGAGCAATGCAGTGCCATCTTCTGGATATGTAATCTGGAATGTTATAATTCCTATGTCAAATCCTCCAACTGCTGTATTTTCAACTAATGTAATATTTGCATCAACAGTATTTACTGTAACAATGTCATATCCAAAAGCATTTGGTGCAGATTCATCTCCAATGAAAGCCGTAACATTATACTTTCCTGCTCCTTTATTTCCTATATTTATATCATTAAATACAAAGCTTCCATCACTTCCAACATTTTTTGTTTCATAGCTTCCATCTGGGAATATAAGCTTAACTGTTGCTGCTGTTGCTGGCTGTCCATTCATCATTACTGTTCCTTCAATGTTGATATAACATCCTGGTATTCCGCTTTTGACATAATCAACTTCATCTGGTGTTGCATTTACATCCAATGCAATTGGCTTTACATCAATAGGTACAGCATTTACTTCGCTATCAACACTATCAACAACCCACCATTTTCCACTTTTATCAAATAAAACTCCAGACCATCTTACATAAGGACCAGCTTGTGGTCCCCTTCTTGGTGTAGATTCTCCAGGAGCATATAGAGCGACATTTCCTTCTGCATTATTAACTTCTATAGTTGCTGTTTCATTCCAATTTGCTTCAGTTGGTGTTACTTGCAATGCAGATGAGAGATTTGCTATTTTTACTTCAAAGTTCTTTTCAGTTTCTTCAACACCCCAAATATCAACTGAGTAGTAATATACAGTATGTATTCCTGGCTCACTTATTACAAATGGCTCAGTATAAGTTTGCCATTCTCCATCATCAATCTTGTATTTTGTCTCTTTTACTCCTGTTTCATCTGTTGCATTAAATGTTACTGTTACATTGCTTACATACCAACCCCATGCAGTCAAATCTCCCTGCAAATCATAAGTTGTTACTGGAGCATTCATTACGCTATTTGGCATTCCAGGTGTTCCTCCTTCTATCTGGCTTTGCTCCCATCCACCTGTTTCATTTAATTCTATGGAATAATTCTCTGCTGCAATATCTCCGAATGTTACACTGCCAACAAGTTCATCTTGTGCATTATAAAGATAAACAGTATCCCCATCATTATTTAATACTCCAGCATCTTGAATGACTGCATAACTATAAGGTTGTAATATAAGATTTCCTATATCTCCAAATGTATTGTTTGCTTCATCTTTTATATACCATCCTGATAAGTTGATGGCAGTATCTGTAGGATTGTATAACTCTACCCATTCATTGAGTGCTGGAGATGGTTTATACATAATTTCTGTAATTGTTACATTTGGAGGTGGCGCAATTAATACACTTGCATTTGCCCTTTCCTCCTTGGGCATTATTGCAAATGCGCTCGCTACGATTGCAGCTATAATTACCAAACTCCCTACCTTTCTCATTAATTTTTTCCCATACATCTTATTCCCCCTTTTTAAGGTTGCCAACTAAAATACTTACCCTTTTTTAATCTTTTCTTTTTTATCCACATTTTGAACACTTAGAAATTCTACCTTTTTTATAAATATTTTGTTTTTTTCAAGATATGGCTTCCTTAATTTCATGGATGAATCATAATCTATATTTAAGACTAATGAATAGAAAAATATGAGGCGATTTGCATTTGCCATATTATGCTTTTTAATACTCTTAGCTGGATGTATAGAAAAAAAGACAGCAATAAAAGAGACGAAGAAATATGATACACCAAAGTATGCATTTGCAAATTTTTATTCAAAAGAAAATGCATCATTTATAGCAAATTCACCTCAATATTCCTTACCTTTAAATATTTCAGAAATATCAAATAGAGAAATTTTGGATTACTTTAATTTGACAGAAAAACAATTGGAAGCATTAGAAAAAAATGGATTTGTTGTTTTACCATATAAAAATTTTGAAGATGTTGCTAACTTTTATAGAATGCTTAGAAATGCTGGAATTCCATTGTTCATAACATCTGATGCCATTCTTCATTTATATCACGTGCAATTTAATTCCTTGCTTAAAAATATCGAAGAAAGAGAGCTTTATGGAGATTTAATAAATTTGAGTAAAGCTTTATTTGAGAAAGCAAAAGAAGATTATGAAAAATATGATGGTTTGCTTAAGGAAGCTTCAAGAAGAAATGTTGCATTTTTTGCTGTTGCTTTAAAACTCTTGGGCATAGATATAGATATAGAAACACCATCATATGTAAAAGAAGATGTGGAAAAAGAGTTGGCGAACATTGAAAATAGAACATATGCAGAAAGTAGCATTTTCCATTATAAAGAAGATTATTCTCAATATAAGCCAAGAGGACATTATACTCAGTCAGAGAAACTTAAAAAATATTTTATGGCAATGATGTGGTATGGAAGAATGGCATTTTTGCTTAAAGGAGGAGAAGATGCAATAGTTTCAGAAGAAGATGCAAATATTGCAACATTACAAGCTACGCTCATTTCCTTAGAATTAAAAGAAGTAAAAATAGATGGCATTAATGCTTTTGATTTATGGCAGAAAATCTATGCAATAACATCATTTTTTGTTGGTGTAGCAGATGGTTTAACTCCATATGAATATGCAAAATGTTTCATAGATGTATTTGGAAATTCCCCAATAGATACCTTGCTGAATGAAGAGAATATGATTAAATTTAAAGCAGAGTTAGCACAGCAGAGAAGCCCAAAAATTTATGGAGGCACTGGCAATGTAGCAATTTCCCCACCAATAACAAAAGAAAAGTTATATGAAGTGTTAGACGCTACAAAAGGAATGCGTTTTATTGGGCAGAGATATGTACCAGATTCGTATATTTTCCAGCAACTTGTTTTTCCTGCTGTTGGTGTTTATATAGGAAATAATACACCCTTTACAATGGAAAATACAATGCTTGGCATGTTAAGATGTTTTCCAAGAGGCTTAGATATTTTTGCTGTTTTTGGTTCAAGCAGAGCATATGAAATTTTGAAGGAAGAAGGAGATACAGATTATGTAAATTATAGCCAGCAATTAGAAAAACTAAGGAAAGAATTCAGTAATTTAAGCATTGAAGACTGGAATCGCAATTTATATTGGAGCTGGCTTTTTGCTTTAAAATCATTGACTAAAGAATTTAGAGATGGATACCCAACTTTCATGCAAACGAAAGCATGGATTGATAAAGAATTGCAAACTGCATTAGCTTCATGGACACAACTTAGGCATGATACAATATTATACGCAAAGCAGAGCTATACACCTTTTGCTGTTTCAATGCCACCAAAAGTTGGAGGATATGTGGAGGCGGTGCCAGAATTTTATGCGAGGATGAAAGCATTAGTAAATATGACAAAGATGGGCTTGAAAAAATTTAATGCAATAAATGAAACAGAAGAAATGAGATTGCAAGCAATGGAAACTATGCTTAAAAAATTATATGAAATATCATTGAAAGAGTTAGGAGGAAAGTTAAGTCAGGAAGATGAATATTACATAAGCATGTTTCCTGAGCATATTGAAGAAATCACTGCTGGCATAGATGAAAAAACTAAAAGTACTGTTTTAGTTGCTGATGTCCATACAGATACAAATACCAAGCAATGTTTAGAAGAAGCTGTTGGTTATCTTGATTTAATACTGGTAGCATATAAAACAAAAGAAATATACATTGGAGCTGGAGCAACATTAAGCTATTATGAATTTAAGCAACCTATGGAGCAACGCCTAACAGATGAAGAATGGAAAGAAATTTTGCAGAACTCTCCGCCTCAACGCCCAGCATGGATTTCATCATTCTTTATTCCAGAGTAGCATGCCTCCTTTTCATGCTTTCCTCGCTTTCTCCTTTTTTTGCCATTAATTCTGCAATAATTCCATCGAGAAAAATCCATGCTGATGCCTCAAATAAAGTACCTAATGGAGCTAAATCAGCCTTCTTTTCCTTTGGCTTTAAAATTACAACCAAATCTGCAAACCTTGCTATATGAGAATCTGGATTGGCGGTAATGGAAATAATTTTTGCTCCTAAACGGCGAGCAATTTCAGCAGTCATTGCAACAGGTATTGTTTCTCCAGAGCCAGAAATTAAAACAACTAAATCTCCTTTTTTAACTGGCTTTGTTATTGTTTCGCCTATAACAAATGTTGGAAATCCTAAATGAACAAGTCTAATTGCAAATGCCTTGCCAACTAATCCGCTTCTTCCAGCACCATAAACAAATATGTTATTTGCTTGGAAAAAATAGTTTATAATCTCCTCTATCTTTTCTTCTTCAATCTCCTCAAGCATTTGGGAAATTTGTTCATCAATATGTTTTATTGCTTCCTTAAACTTCATTTCATCATTTCCATAGCTCTGTCTAACAATATTTGAGCATATACAGCATCATGCTCAACAACAGGAGATTCAGATATTATTGTTACATCATAATCATTCTCCAATATGCATTCCATGAGTTTAATGACAGGCATATCTCCCTTTTTTATAGGAACATGATATTTTTCTCCCTCTTTATCATATTTAACACCGGATAAATGAATCAGATAATGATTTAAATTGAGTTCTTCAACAGCATCAAATACACGTTGAAAATCCTCTTTTTCTTTTAAGCAACCATTCCCTCTTGCATGAATATGTCCCATGTCCAGAACTGGAACAGTTCCCCTTACTCTTTTACAGACTTCTACTATTTCGTCTAAGCTACCAAAAACTTCTTTTTTCCCCATTGTTTCCAAACCAATGGGAACTTCTATACCTCTCTTTTTCATTCTGTTCCTTATTTCCCTCAGATTCTTTACTATTCTTCGCATTGTTTCTTTCTTTGATAAATTTCCATAAAAGCCGAGGTGAGTTGTCATTATTCTTGCTCCCATTAAATGAGCAAGATACATAGATTGCTCAATTTTTTCCCTGCTCATTTTTACATTTCTTTTATCCCCAGCCAAATTAGCTAAGAATCTGACTAAGTTCCTCAGATTTTGCTCTCCGCCGATAACGTAATATGATTTTGCTTTGATGTAAACCCTCGAAGGGACGTTCGTCAGATCTTCCAAGCCACCCGCTGATATTATCTTGGCATTACAGTCCTTTAAACTTTTAACAACAGAATCAGAAAGCTCATGAGCGTAGATGAAGATAACTTTCGATTTAAGGTTACTTTCAATCTCTTTCTCACAGTTTTTATCCGTCAAGACAATTCCTTCGATCTTCTCCTCTTCTAAAATCCTATCAAGAACGGGCAAGGGTTTCGCACCGTATCCCAATACCAAGCTGATCATGTAGTCACCTTTCGGGTTTTAATCATACTATTTAAAAACTTTTTGAAAAAATTTAAAAATTATTCCACTTAGTCAAGAATTCAATGCTCGAAGTCGTTCTGAAAACTTTAAACATATGTTCACGAACTTTGCCTCTCATCTTTTTCGGAATGTTATTCTCCGAAATTTTACTTAGGATGGATGTATTGAAAAAGATCGAAGCAATTGGAAAACCGATTACAAAGCTTGCAAATCTTCCAGAGATTTGTGGCGTCGCTTTCGTAACTGCAATTTTCTCTCCTACGGCGTCAAATGCTATGCTTCAGGACTTAAGGGAGAGAAAGGTATTGAACGAAAGAGAGGTTTTGCTTTCCTCGATACTAAACTCGACTTTAGCACCCTTCAGAGAGACCTTCACGTATCACATACCCGTGATATTGCCAATGCTTGGTATTTACGTCGGAGGAGTGTATATCGCCATCTTGTGGTTAAATTCGATAGTCTTATTGATGTTCGTCATAATATTCGGAAAGTTTACTTTAAGAAGATCCGTTAACGTCAGTATCACGCTTGAGAGACCGCAATCCGCTGAAATAAGTTTTAAAACAGTTGCACTGAAATTTGCAAGAATCGGGGGCACCTTCGTTGTTACGACTTTTCTAATTTTTACTCTCTTTGAATTCGGTTTTATGAATGGAATTGAAACGGTATTCAATCCTATTGCGAGTAAATTGAATTTGCCTCCGATTGTAATTCCTGCGATAGCGACGTTCGTGGCATCACCAATTGTGGGATTTTCAACTTTTAGTGTCTTACTTCAGAGTAATGCAATAAGCGAAAACGAAGCCATATTATCTCTACTCGTGGGTAGCGTATTTATGTTGCCCCTGACCTACGTCAAGTATTTCTTTCCACGATGGATATCGATTTTTGGATTCAGACTCGGATTGCTGAGGGGTATGACG
>JAPDJT010000004.1 GCA_029258955.1 Thermoplasmatota archaeon | reverse complement strand
TTAAAAGCAAGATTGAAGAGATTCTGGAAACGCTTTCCTTCAAATGCCTCAAAGGAAAGCGTTGAAAAATGGCTTACTGCATTTGTAGCCATTTACAATCTGGAGGTAAGAATTTCTTGACAGTCCCGCTTTCCATTATGCAAAATTTAAATACAAGATTTTCATACCTTACCAATGTTAGAGGGAAGATGCATAAGTTGCGGTAGAGGACTTGTCGAAGAAGGTTGCACTCAATTTCCCTGTCCAGAATGCGGTTATATAATAAAGAGATGTAATATTTGTAGAAGTCAATCTGCAAAATATAAATGTCCAGAATGCGGATTTGAGGGGCCGTGATAAAATGGGAAAGGTAGGATTGAGAATAAGGGTAATGCCTTCGGGCATAGAAGTAGATATGGAGAAATTGAAAGAGGAAATAACAAAAACATTGCCAGATTATGCACAGCTTGTGAATGCAGAGATTAAGCCAGTTGCTTTTGGATTAAAAGCATTGATTTTGCAGGTAATAATGCCAGACCAAAGTCCAGATGAACTCATCGAAAAAATAAAAAGCATAGAAAATGTGGAAAATGTGGAAGTAGAGGATTTAAGCTTGATTTAATTGTGAAGAGATTACTGAAAAATCTTTTCTTTCAAGATTATCGATTTAATGAAAGAAATGGTTGTTATTGGTGGTATTTTACATGGAAATTTACATGGGAAAGATGCAAATTTCATTAATGAAATAGTCAATGATGGCTTATTTTTCATTAAAAAAGAATAAAGGTTTATTCAAAAATCCATTTTAATATTGCCATTTGTGCCCACAGCCTGTTCTCTGCTTCATCGAAAATAACAGATTGCGGACCGTGAGCAACTTCCTTGGCAACTTCATAGCCGTAATAAGCTGGCAAACAGTGCATGAAAATTGCATCTGGTCTTGCTTTAGCCATTATACTTTCATCTACAGTATATCCCTGAAATGCCTTTATTCTCTCCTCCTTTTCTGCTTCATCTCCCATTGAAACCCATGTATCTGTAACAATAATGTCTGCATCTTTGGAGGCATTTTCATTTATTTCTTCAATTTCTACTTCTCCTCCAAGTTCCCTTGCCTTATTTACATAATATTCTTTAGGCCAGTATTTGCGAGGAGAAACAATCTTTATTTTTATTCCAGCTATTGCACATCCTAACAGCAAAGAATGAGCCATATTGTTGTCGCCATCTCCAAAATAAACTAATTTAAGCCCTTTCAATTTTCCTTTCTTTTCCTTTATTGTCATTAAATCTGCAATAACTTGGCAAGGATGCTCCTCATTATCTAATCCATTTATTACTGGAATGCTGGCATGTTTTGCTAATTCCTTCATATTTTCATGGCTAAAAGCCCTATACATGATAACATCAACATATCTGCTTAATACCTTTGCAGTATCCTCTATTGTTTCTCCTCTTCCCAGCTGAATATCATTTTTACTCAAAAAAATGGCGTGTCCTCCTAGCTTTTGCATCGCCACCTCAAAGGAGACTCTTGTTCTTGTGCTTGATTTTTCAAAAATCATTGCCATCACTTTTCCTTTCATAAACTGACTATAATTTCCCTTTTTCATCTCAATAGCATCATCTATGATTTTTTCCAAATCATCTTTAACATCTAGCATAGAAATTAAATCCTTTTTCATGCATCGTTAATGAAAAATGAATATAAAATTTTATGGAATGGAAAAGCAAAAATTATGAAATGACACTATAACTTCATTTTTACTTGTGGTTCAAGAAATAGAAGATTGTCTGCATGTTTCTTCACATCATGAAGCGAGCTAAACAAATGCAAAATTTTTTAAAATTTTAAAAAATTCATACCTGGAGGGAGCAAATTATGAAAAAGTTGTTTGTTTTACTGATGGCGTGTGTTTTAGTGATGCCAATTTTTTCTGCAGGACAAAAACAGAAAACATGGACAATTGACAAACCAAAAGCAGTAAAAATGAACTTTGAAATAACAAAACCATATGTGGAAGATGAAGTCATTGTAAAATTTAAGCCAGGTGTTACAAGCAATGAAATATCAAGAATTGCAAAATTATGCGGAGGAAAAATAAAACACATGGAACATCCTTGCCTTAAAAGAATAAAAATAACAGGCAAAACAGTTGAACAAGTTTTAGAAATGCTTAAAAATAATCCATGTGTTGAGTATGCAGAGCCAAATTATATTGCACATGCTTTCATGGTGCCTAATGACCCATATTACAGCTACCAATGGCATTTTCATGGCGTAGATGAAGGCGGAATAGACATGGAACCAGCATGGGATTTAGCAACAGGAAAAGATGTAGTTGTTGCTGTTATTGACACTGGAATAAGAGTAGGCTCTGATTTGGCAAATACATGCATTTTGCCAGGATATGACTTCGTTAATGATGATAATGACCCAACAGATGATAATGGACATGGAACACATGTAGCTGGAACAATAGCACAAAGCACAAACAATAATGAAGGAGTTGCTGGAGTTGCCTTCAATGCATGTTTAATGCCTATAAAAGTTTTAGATGCAAATGGCTATGGAACATATGCAGACATTGTAGATGGAATTTATTATGCTGTTGATAATGGAGCCAACATAATTAGTATGAGCTTGGGAGGAAGCTCACCATCTACAGCTTTAGAAGATGCTGTTGCATATGCATATAACCATGGAGTTACAGTTATAGCAGCAGCAGGAAATGATGGAACTAATCAGATTTCATATCCTGCTGCTTATGATGCTTATGTTATTGCTGTTGGAGCAACACAATATGATAAGCAAAGAGCTCCATATTCCAATTATGGCTCAAGCTTAGATGTTGTTGCCCCTGGCGGAAATCTTGATTTAGACCAAAATGGAGATGGTTATGGAGATGGAATACTGCAGCAAACATTCCAGAGAACATGGTGGGGTGGCATACAATGGGGTTATTACTTCTATGAGGGAACCTCTATGGCTACTCCTCATGTAAGTGGAATAGCTGCATTGCTTTATTCTGTTGGAGTAACAAACCCAGATGATATAAGAAATATAATAGAAAGCACTGCCATTGATTTAGGTGATCCAGGCTGGGACCAATACTATGGTTGGGGATTAGTTAATGCATATGCAGCATTGCAGGCTGCCTTAGGAGGAGAAAATCAACCGCCTGTTGCTGATGCTGGAGGAAATAAGACAGGAGATGAAGGGAGAGAAATTACTTTTGATGCTTCAGCGAGCTATGATCCAGATGGTTATATCGTGAGCTATACATGGAACTTTGGAGATGGAACAACTGCAGAAGGAAAAGTTGTAACTCATGCTTATGCAGACAATGGTGTATACACTGTTACCCTAACTGTTAAAGACAATGCTGGAGCTACAGATACAGATACAGTAACAGCTACCATATACAATGTTGCACCTACTGCAGATGCAAATGGTCCATACTCTGGCTCTGTTGGCGAAGAAATTACATTTACTGGCTCTGCAAGTGATCCTGGAACAGCTGACACATTAACATATACATGGGACTTTGGAGATGGATCAACTGCAACAGGACAAACTGTTACCCATGCTTACAGCCAGCCAGGCAATTATACTGTAACTTTAACCGTTGAAGATGATGATGGAGGTGTTGGCACAGATACAACTTATGCAGTTATAACTGAAGCGCCAGCTCAGCCAAAAATGCATGTAGAAAGCATAGATATGTCAACACAAAGCATATATTGGGGATGGTTTACGAGGGCAGTTGCTACTGTAACCATATATGATGAAAATGGAAACCCTGTTGAAGGAGCAACAGTATCTGGGCACTGGAGTGGGCTTACAAGCGATACAGAGCAAGGAACAACAGATGCAAATGGACAGGTGACATTCTATTCCAACTGGGTATTTTTGGCAAGTGGAACATTTACATTTACAGTAGATAACGTGGAGAAGAGTGGATGGATTTACGATTCAGCAGCAAACAAGGAGACCAGCGATAGCATTACCGTCTAACCCCTCTCTTCTTTTTATGAAAAACATTCATTATTTTTTAATTGCCATTCTAGGAATTATAATTTTGTATTCTATTTCTTATCTTAATCAGCCAGAAAAAATTTCTTTAAATGAGATTTGGAAATATGAAAATAAAAAAGTAGTTGTTGAAGGTATTGTTAAAAATAAGATTAATGAAATATTGGAAATAAGTGATGGAAAAGGAGAAGCAAAAATATATTGGAAAAATAATGAAGATATACATTTTGGAGACAAAATAGAAGCTATGGGAAAAGTTGCAAGGTATGGCGATGATTTGATAATTTTTGCAGAAAAATTGAGTATTGTGGAAAAATGGAATAACAAAAATATTTCTTTGCCGTATCTAGCAGAAAATTTTGCAGAATACATAAATAAAAATGTTGCAGTCATAGGTTATGTTTATTCAACTGGAAAAGATTATTTTTATCTGACTGATGAGAAAATGGAATATAAAATAAAAGTTTATTATAATGAATCGAAAAATTTACAGAAATATGAAAAAGTATTGGTTAAAGCTTTATTTTGTTACAATTCTGAAAACTTAAATTTCTATCTCAAAATTTGCACAGAATTTCATGGAGTTGAAAAATATGATTGATTTTCTTTCCATATTAATTGCTTCAATAATAGGCTCTTTTCTAGGAATCATAACAGGATTGATTCCGGGCTTACATACAAACAATCTTGCTATTCTTTTTCTATTTTTATCTTCTCTTTATCCAGCAAATTTATTTTTTTGCATATTGCTTGTTTCAGCTTCAATTGCTCACACTTTTCTAAATATAATTCCATCAACTTTTATAGGTGCTCCGGAAGAAGATACAGCATTGGTTATATTGCCAGCTCATTCTATGCTTTTGGAAGGAAGAGGATATGAGGCAGTTTGTATTTCTGCTTTAGCAAGTCTTTCAGCTATTATTATTTCTTTTTTTCTTTTGATCCCGGTAAAATTAATTCTTGGGAAACCCATCAACCTCTATTATGCAATAGAGGTTCTTGTTCCATACATTCTGCTTTTGATATCTATGATCCTAATTTTCACGAGTGAAAATAGACTCAACGCTCTTTTTATTTTCTTATTATCGGGACTCTTTGGGTTTGTAATTCTAAACATAGATGTTTCATTTCTCTTTCCTTCTTCCCCTCTTTTTCCCGCTTTAGCTGGACTATTTGGAGTTCCAGCACTAGTCTATTCATACAAACAAATTCTTCCTCCTCAAAATCTTGAAGAGAAGAGCATTACTATCAAAGGAAAAGATGTTGCAGGTGGTGTAATGGCTGGCGGGCTGGTATCAATTTTGCCTGGCGTAAGCTCTGCAGTGGCAACGATTCTTGCATTGCTTTTCAGGAAAGAAAAACAGAAAGAAAATACCATTTCTATCCTTTCCTCCGCTAACACAGCAACAAATTTTTTTGTATTGGCTATGCTATTTATCATTCTTAAAGCAAGGAGTGGATTTGCTATAGCAATTGGAAATATGGTAAAAATAGAAAAATGGGATGGATTACTTTTCCCTTATCCTTTCAATTTATTTCTTATAGCAATTATCATCTCATCTATAATTTCATATTACTCAACAAAATTTATTGGTAGAATAGTTGCGAAAAATATTTCGGAAATATCTTATTCATTGTTGCTTAAGCTATCTTTAGCTATAATTTTAGCTATGGTTTTCATTTTTGCTGGTCCAATGGGCTTATTTATATTATTTATTGCTTCTTCAATAGGCATTTTATGCTTAAGAATGAAGGTAAGGAGGAGTTTATGTATGGGGGTATTGTTACTGCCTTTAATTCTTAACTACTTTTTACCATTTCTTTAGCCTCTTTAATTAAATCATCTATTTTTACATTATTTTTATAAGCTATAAGAAGAGCAGCTATCTCTGGATATACATCCAATTCTTCTGCTAATTTTCTTATCTCATCCCTCACCTTTTTCTCCCCCAATTTTGTATTGCTAACAATTCTTGATACTGTTCTGCTGAGCAAATCCATTTCCATTTCTTCAATTTTTTCTCCATCAAGCTTAAAACCTAATGGAATCTCTATTGCCTTATAATCAAAATTTGGTAAAATTTCTTCACCTTCCTTTTTAACCAAACCAAGTTCTAAAGCTTTTTCTATGGCTTTTCTTCCTTGTTTTGGTGTCATCCATCCAAGTTCAAATGATAGAGTCATGTAGATATCTTTTTCATAGAGCTTTTCTTTTCCGCTTCTTTGAAAAATAAATGCTATTAATTTCTTTAACTCTTCCATCATTTCAACCTCCTTATTGTTTCATCGCTCAAATAAATTTTCCAAGTTTCAAGATTTCCAGTAAAATTTTGCTCTTCATCAAGTACTATTCCATTAAATCCCATATCTTTTATCAATTTAGTCAATTCCTTCAAATTTTCACCAGCTAAAAATATTTCTTTATCACAAATTTCCTTAATTTCCTTTAAAAAATCATTATTTGCATTTCTAACTGTAATTCTCTCTGCCCCTACAACAATCAAATCCATTATATCTTCTACAAATCTTGGATAGGAATCAATCCATAATTTGCCATATATTTTTTTATATAAATCCAAATTTGGGCTATTTTTTCTAAAACCGTCCAAATCAATTACATAAACAAATTCATTTTCTTTGCAAAGATTGTTTAAAGCTTCAATTGCCTCTTTCTTTTTCCATATATTCTCTCCTCTTTTTATCTTTCCTTTCCTTACCCTTACTACTGGATATTTTTCCACTTTCCTAATAGCAACTGTAAATAAAAAATTTTATGAGTCAGGCTTGAGTTAAAAAATGAAAGGAGAGATAGCTTATTTTGCTATCTGATAAAAATCTAAATAAAATTTTTCAATTAATTGGATTCAGAAAATTTTGCATTCATATAGTAAGAAAAGAAAAGGAGAGGGCTTACGCGCCCTCGCGCGCTAGATAGATTTCTATGCAGGACACATTTACTTTGTTGCCCTCATCGTTTGTAAGCTCCTCTGTGTATATTTTTACATCTTTGATTTCTGCATCTGTTACAAAACGTCTCCTTACAATCTCTGCAACATCAACAGCTCTTGAAATAGCCCTTCCTCTTGCTTTTATTGCCACCTGTTTTGCCCCAGAATTCAACTGGGTTATTGCAGCCAATACATAATTCATTGGTGGCTTATTACCCACGTATACCACATTTTCCTGTTGTTCCTCTGCCATTTTTATCCCTCCTTCATGGAAATAAAGATGTGTAATATAAAGCTATCGCTTGTAAGATTCGGCTTTAATGGCTCTATATACACAATAAGCTAACCCTCCATAGAGAATCAAGCTTCCTATTATAGCCATGATTATTGCTCCTGCAGACATTTTACCCTCCCCATAAAAATGGAAATAATTAAAATAAGAATTACGAATAAGCCCCCTATTGCCAGGCTCCATCCAGGAAAGCCGTTGTAGCCATGAGCAAGTAATTCAATGAGAGATGAAATGGCTATCAATGTGAGTATAATGGGGGCAAAGAGTTTTAGCATTATGCTAAACCATTTGCCAATCTTTATTTCCGAAACTTCATTTACATATTTCCTAATTCTTTCTCCTCCAAAAATATAACCAAGTATAAGACATTCCAGCAAACCAACAAAAACAAGGGCAAAATTTGATATGAAATGATCCATAATTTCAATCCAGTAAATTCCTCCTCCTGTTGTTAAAATTAAGCCAAATAAAAAGCCAATAAGGCAAATAAAAAAGTTTGCCTTTTCTTTTGCAACCCCAAATTTATCTTTTAATCCATCTGATAACGCTTCAACCATTGAAAATGCTGAAGTTAGGCCAAATGCAAATAAAGTTATGAAAAATATTATGCCAAAGAAAGACGCCATAAAAGGAATTTTTGAAATTCCTGTAGGATATGTTATGAACACCAATCCTATTCCCCCTCTTGCAATTTCTTCCATTGACATTCCTGTTTGATAAGATAAAAAGCCTAACACGCTAAAAACAGCAAATCCTGCCAGAAATGCTATTCCTCCATCAGCAAAAGCTGTAATAAAAGCATTGTTTGCAATATCTGATTTTTTCTCCAAAAAGCTTGCATATGCAATCATTATACCTTGAGCTAGGGACAATGAAAAGAAAATTTGAGCATACGCAGAGAGCCAAATAAGAGGATTGGAAAGCTTTGAAAAATCAGGAGAGAGATAAAAATCCAAACCACTTCCAGCATTTGGCAAAGAAATGCCTACAATCGTTAATATTAAGAGCAGTATTGTTGGCAATGGCACAATTATAGATGCAACTTTTCCAATTGATTTAACCCCTTTATAAAGAATTAGATATATGGATGTCCAGACAAAAAGGAGGGCAAATGCTATCTGTGCATTTATACTTCCAAGGATAGAAGGGGAAGAAGTAATGCCAAGGAATTTCTCAAAGAAAAAATTTGCTGCATCAGGTTGCCATACTAAGCCAACTGAATGAAAAATATAGCATAAACACCACGCTATAAGAACACAGTAATAAATGGAGATGAAAAAAGCGGAAAAAACACCAAGCCATCCTACCCATTCAACTTTTTTATTTACTCCTTTCATTGCATATGGAGCAGATTTTCTAAAAATATTTCCCACTGCAAATTCTGCTATAAGCAAAGGAATGCCAACAGTAAATAAAGCTACAAAATATGGAATTAGAAAAGCTCCTCCCCCATTTTTATACGCAACATAAGGAAATCTCCAAATATTGCCCAGTCCTACAGCAGAGCCAATTGAAGCCATTAAAAATGCTACCCTAGACTGCCACTTTTCCACGAGAATAATGGAACGTGCATATTTATATCTTGGTGTAATCTTGCTATAAAATTAGTGCAGGGGGTGGGATTCGAACCCACGAAGGACTACACCACAGGATTTCCTATCCCGAACCCTTCCTATGGCGGAGATCTTAAGTCCTGCGCCGTTGGCCTGGCTTGGCTACCCCTGCACATTTGGAATATATGGCATAATTTATAATTTTAACTTTTGTATGGCGGAAGCTTTTCTTCATCTTTTCCATTGAAAAACTCTCGCCAGTAGTAACGGCGCATTGCAATATTTATTGTTGGCAATGACAAAGCATAAGGAGCAAATTTATGTAAGTTCAAGCTTCTTAAAATACGTCTTACCATTTCATTTGCAGAGTAAAAGCCTTTTATTACTTTCTTTGTTCCTTCTAACAGCTCTTTTGGAGTCATATTTTTTGGCTGGTATACAACGTGCGCTTGAGTATATTTTGTCCAATCTTTTGTTAATATTCTTCCTTCCTTCTCCAGCCTATAATATAAAGGAGTGCCAGGATAAGGGGTTAATATATTAAATTCTGCCGCATCTATTTCCCAGCTTAAAACAGCTTCAAGTGTAGAATCAAAAATTTCTGGTGTGTCATTGTCAAATCCAAAAATAAATCCACCTATTACTCCCATTCCATGCTTTCTTACTGTTTTAACAGCCTCTGCATATTCTTCAGCTTTATTTGAAACTTTGTGTGCTTCCTTTAAGCTGGCTGGATTTATTGATTCAAAGCCAACAAACCATGCTATACACCCAGCTTCCTTGGCAGCTTTTAGGAACTTCTCGTTTTTGCCAAGCAAATTTATATTGCCATTGGCAATCCATTTTTTCTTTAATGGCTTTATTGCCCTAAATAATTCCATGCTGTATTTTGGATTAAGTGTTAAAGAAGCGTCTCTAAAAATTATAACTTTATTTGGAATTTGTTTCATCTCATTTACAACATGAGGAATTGGGCGTCTCCTTAATCTTCTCCCTAAAAAGACGGAAGTGGCGCAAAATTCGCATGCATTTGGGCATCCTCGAGAAGTTTGGATTCCTTCTGTTAATGGCTTATATTTAACCAACTCTCTCCTTGGAATAGGAACTTTTTCCATGTCAGCGTGAGCTCCATAATAGAATTTTTTAAGCTTTCCTTTTTCAGCATCTCTTACAACTTCAGCCCAAACTTCCTCAGCCTCTCCAATAACAACTGCATCTGCATGTTCTTTTGCTTCCTCTGGCAAAGCAGTTGGATGATAACCGCCAAGAACAACTTTCACTCCTCTTTGTCTAAATTCATCTGCTATTTTATAAGCACGAGGGGCAGTCATGGTTAAGCATGTTATTCCAACTAAATCCCATTTTTCATCAAAATCAATTTTTTCAAAATTCTCATTTAATATCCTAACTTCATGTCCTGGAGGAGTGCAAGCAGCAACCTGAGGCAGACTTAATGAAGGATTTCCAAATAAAACAGCAAAAGGTGTTCCTCTATCTCTGTAAGTAGTGACTCCGTGCTCCAGCTTTGGAAATACAAGCAATATTCTCATGTTGCTAAAAATTAAAGGGGTATAAAACTTTATCCGACAAATGAATAAACAAGTTACATAGGCGTAAAAACAATGAATTGGAATGTTGAATGGTAAATTCCCTCCATGTAAAAATAGCAATGACGATTCTTCTTTCATTTATTCATTTATTCGTTGCCTATGCAAAGCAAAATAATTATATATGAAATTCATTTACCATTCAAATGGCAAAGGGACTGTATCATTATCTAAGGGAAGCATGGAAGAGACCAGATACATCTTATGATAGCCCGCAGTGGCATCGCCTAATTCAATGGAGAAGGGAAGGGGCTGTTGTTAGGGTTGAAAAGCCACTCCGTCCAGATAGAGCTAGGGCATTAGGCTACAAGGCAAAGCAAGGATTTATAATTGTAAGAGTGAGGGTAAGGAAAGGAGGAAGAAGGAAGGAGCGTCCAAATAAAGGAAGAAAACCATCGAAGATGGGAGTGAATAAATACACTCCAAAGAAATCAATAAGATGGATTGCTGAAGAGAGGGCGGCGAGAAAATATCCAAATATGGAGGTTTTAAATTCTTACTGGGTTGGTAAAGACGGAAAATATCACTATTATGAAGTAATTTTGGTAGATAGAAGCCATCCTGCAATAATGAATGATAAAGATATAAACTGGATTTGCAATGAAAAAGGGAGAGTATTTAGAGGAAAAACTTCAGCAGGGAGAAAGTCAAGAGGATTGAGGAATAAAGGCAAGGGGGCAGAAAAAGTAAGACCAAGTGTAAGAACTAACAAAGGAAAAACTAAATAGCTTTTGATAATAACTTTTTATGCTTGTTAAATGTCCAAATTGTAAAACAGAATTTTTCGTAGGAGAAAAAGTGATTGGAGAATGCCCAAATTGCAAATTAAAATTATTGTTTAAAGGAGAAAATGAAATAATAGAAAAAGTAGATATTAGAGAAATTGAAAAGAAGGTAGATGAAATTATTGGAGAAGGAAAGCTTTCAGAAATAGATTTGGCAGTAATTGAGGAATTAAAAGCTGAAGAAGATTTTGAAAAAATTGAGGAAGAAATAGATAAATTATAAACTAAAAATCCAAACTTCTTTTCCAGTAGGTAAATCATCCTTTTCCAGTTCTATTTCATTTGCCACATGCCTAATTTCCCAATTTACTTTTTCCAAAAACTTGCTTAAATCATCTATTGGAAGAGATAGTCCTTCAATTTTGTAATGCATCGGGACAATAACTTTTGTTTCAATTTTATTACAAATTTCCCATGCTTCATTTGCATCTATAGTAAAAACACCTCCAACAGGAATAAAAAGAATGTCAATTTCTCCTATTTTTGCCAAAAGCTCCTCATCTAAAATATGTCCTAAATCTCCCAAATGACACAATTTTATACCATTGTATTCTATCTTATGAATTTTATTTTCTCCTCTTTTCGCTCCTTTTTCCTTATCATGATATGTTATAAACGATTCTATTTTTATGCCATCAATCTCTCCACTGTCTACAATTTTACTTCCTTGCTTGCTTACTATTCTGGCTTGATTGTGATCGAAATGATCATGGGAAATGAGAATAATATCTGCTTTAACTTTTGGAGGAGCTATACCTATGGAAACGCCATCATGTGGATCAATAACAATAATTTTTCCATTACTAATTTCAAAGCAGGCATGACCATGCCATCTTATTTTAATCATCTTTTCCACAACTCCTTCAATTTATCCCATAAACTTTTCTTTTTAACTTTTCTCTCTTCTTTATGAATTTTGTATGATACATTTTCAAACCATTTTCCTGCAAACCACAGGTTAGCTTTTTTTCCAATATAAACAGCTATCTCTTCTTTTTCCATTTTTTCCTTTAGTTCATCAAAATTACCCTTAAAAACAGGGACATTCTCATGCCATATTTCCTTTATTTTAACTCTGGCTTTATCACCTTTTACTTCAATTATAGCCACCTTACTCAAATCTTCAATAACTTCTGCTTTTTTATAACCCAACTTATTTTTCACTTCCTCCCGCCATTTTTCCAATCTTTTAATGGAAACGCCTGTTTTTTCTGCTATTTCCTTTAAATCCATTTTAACCAAATCTTCAGCTTCTTTTATACCAGCTTGCATCAATTTTTCTTCAAAAGTCTTACCTATTCCCTTGATTTCTCTAAGTTCCATTGGTAGATAATTATTTGTCTCTATAAAAATATGATGGAATGTTTATAAGAAATTTTCTGACTACGGTATGACAAAAACAAATGATAAAAAACAAATTCTTACGGGCTAAAAAGTAAAAAATAGCTATATACGTATAGCTACAACAACAATCCATTTCGTTTTTGGCAACTTTCATTCAAAAGATTTTTTTATTTAAATGCTATCCACCATTATGAAAGAAATTTTGAGAAAGCTAGCAAATGCTCATGGCATTTCTGGATATGAGCAAAATATTAGAGATATTATTAAAGAAGAATTGGCAAACTATGTTGATGAAATAAGAACAGATACATTAGGAAATATCATTGCTGTTAAGGAAGGTGGCTCTCCATCTGTTATGCTTACAGCACATATGGATGAGATAGGACTTATGGTAAAAAGCATTGATAAAAATGGCTTTATAAGATTTGTAAAGTTTGGTGGATGGTTTGATGCAACTCTGCTAAATAGCAGGGTTGTTTTGCATGGAGAAAAAGGTGAAGTATATGGAGTTATAGGTAGCAAACCTCCTCATTTAATGAAGGAAGAGGAAAAGAAAAAGAGTGTAAAAGCAGAGGATATGTTCATTGATATAGGTGCAAAAAGTAAGGAAGAAGTTGAAAAAGCTGGAATAAAAATAGGCACACCTATTACATTGGATGTGGAAATGAAGGAACTTTTAAATAATAGGGTTACAGGCAAGGCATTAGACGATAGAGTAGGGTTGGCTGTTATGATTGAAGCTGTAAAAAAAGCAAAAAGCGATGCAACAATCTATGCTGTAGGAACTGTGCAAGAAGAAGTTGGATTAAAAGGTGCTAGAACATCAGCTTATGGGCTTAGCCCTGATTTAGCTATAGTTTGTGAGGTGGCGGTAGCTGGAGATTATCCAGGAATTGATGAAAAAGAAAGCCAGATAAAAGTGGATGGTGGCGCTGTTATAACAGTTGCAGATGCTGGCGGAAGAGGGCTAATTGCTCAGCCATCCATGCTACAATGGCTTAAGAAAATAGCGGAAGATGAAAAGATAAAATATCAGCTTGAAGTTGGGGAGGGGGGAACAACAGATGCTGCTGTCATTCATATAACTAAGACAGGAATTCCATGCGCTGTTGTAAGTGTGCCAACTCGTTACATGCATTCTGGGGTTGAGCTTATAAGCTTAAATGATGCAGAAGAAGCTGTAAAATTGGTAACAAAAGCTCTGGAAAAAGTTCATGAATTAAGCCTATAGATTTCCATCCCTATTTTTTGTTTTGATGGCGAATAACTTCCAACGACTCTAACATTCTTTATTTCCACTTCATATCCCTCCTTCTCTGCTTTCCTTTTTATTTTCTCTACTCTTTCTTCAATCTTTTTCCTTTCCATTATTTCATAATAATGCAAAATTTTTCCCTTCTCTAATGCTAAAGGGAGGAAATTAAAAGATTTGTGTGGCAAATTCATTATTACATGGTCTGCATCTGGTAAATCTGGCAAAATATCTTTTGCATCTCCTTCAACAACTTCAATTATATCATCCATTTTATTTAGCTTTACATTCTCTATTGCATATTTTACAGCAACTGGATTTATATCTATCGCATATATCTTTTTTGGCTTTGCAACTTTTGCAATTAGCAGGCTAAAGGGAGCAACACCAGCAAACATATCTATAACTATCTCATTTTCTTTTACTTGCTTAGCTACTCTCATTCTCTCGGTGGATAAGCGGGGAGAAAAATAGACTTTTGCAATATCAAGCTTTATTTTTAAACCATATTCTATATGCATCGTCTCTGTTTTTTTCTTTCCAGCTACTATTTCAATATCTCTTATTCTATAATCCTCTTTAACACCCTTATCAATACATACTGTTTTAATGTGCTTATTTGTTTTCATTATTGCATCTGCTACTTCTTTTGCAATGCTTTTATCATTTAGCCTAATTATTGCAATATCTCCTATAAAATCAATAGAAATTGATTCTAAATCTATCCCTTTTTCTTTCAAAACATCTTCATAACTTTTCTTCCCAACCTTCTTCATTTCTCTATACACAATTTTATAATTTTCAAATTCTACATCTTCCTTTACAGGAAAGTAAACAAAATTCTCGTCTCTTTCCACCCTGTAACCTTTTAAAAGCAAATTTTTTTCTACGAGTTTCCTCCTCACCTTTTCTGCTTCCTTTCTACTGACTTTTAAACATGGAATTTTCACATCTTATAAAAACAACTTTCTATATACCATTTATGTTAATATTCATAGGCTTGGGCTTATGGGATGAAAAAGATATAACTTTGAAAGGGCTGGAGGAAGCAAAGAAATGCGATAAAATATATGCTGAATTTTATACAAGCAAAATGGGCATTGGGATAGAAAAAATTGAAAAGTTAATAGGAAAGAAAATAGAAGTGCTTAACAGGGAAGAGGTGGAAGATGGAAAAAAGTTGCTTGAAGAGGCAAAAGAAAAAAAGATTTGCTTGCTTACCGCTGGCGACCCAATGACTGCAACAACTCATATAGAGTTAAGGCTAAGAGCTATTGAAAATAGAATAAAAACAAAAATAATACATGGAATAAGTATTGTTTCAGCATCAGCTGGGTTAGCGGGATTGCAGATATATAAATTTGGAAAAATAGTTAGTATTGTAAAACCCTTCAAGAACTATTTTCCTCTCTCCCCTTATGACACTATAAAGGAAAATTTAAATATGGGAATGCATACCCTGCTTCTTTTAGATATAACAAATGATTGTATGACTGCAAATGAAGCCATGGAGATTTTGCTGGAAATGGAAAAAAGAAAAAAAGAAGGGATAATAAAAGATGATACTTTAATTGTTGTATTGGCAAGAGTATCGTCAGATGATGCTTTGGTAAGAGCAGGATACATAAAGGATTTAATAAATGAAGATTTTGGAAAAACTCCTCATTGCATGATTTTGCCGGGAAAACTTCATTTCATGGAAGCAAAGGCTTTAGTTATTTTAGGAAACGCTCCTCCAGAAATAATGCACTCTATTTCATAATTAAAGTTACAAAAAAAAGAAAATGGGATATTGTCGTGACATATCCTTCCATGCAAAGAAGACAATAACAACCTTTTCCTTTCATTTTTTGACCCTTCATAATTTCAAAATAAATTGCCAATAAACTATGGATAATATGTATATAATGGATAGGCAGATAATGGCTGAAATAATGCCTGCTTTTAAAAGGTTCCTTTGAGTAATGTAGCCAGAAGAATAAGCAATAGCTACGGCTGGCGTAGCAATAACAAATAAAAAGGCGACGCCTCCTGCAGTTGCTGTTGCCATAGCTGTAATGGCTGCAGAAATTCCTATTTTATTTGCAAGACTTAAAGATATAGGAAGCATTGTTGCAACTGCTGCTGTATTGCTCATAAAATTGGTTAAAATGAAGGTTATTATGATTATGCATGCCAGGATTATATATGGATTGCTAAAAACTGCTGTTATTTTTAATGCAAGCCATTCTGCTGCATTTGTTGCTTCCAGGTTTTTTCCCATAGTTATAGCTCCTCCATATACTAATATTATGCCCCACTGCACCCTCTTCTCAACATCTTCCCAGTTAATAAGTTTTAGTAGAAAGAGAGCTGAAACTGCCAATAATGCAATAACTGCAACGCCTAGTTGCGAAGAAAAGAAAATCCAGAGGAAAATAGTTGAAATTAAAATTCCTATCAATGTCTTTTCATTTTTCGTCATCCTCCCCATTTTATACACTTCTTTTTCCAACTCCTCTATAGCAACATCTATACTTCTTATTTCTGGAGGATAAAGCAAAAGCAATACTGCAGTTATGACTGGAATAGAAATGAAAACAAAGGGTAAATTTATTTTCATCCAATCTAAAAAACTTATTTCGTATCCATAGCCATCTAAAAATGCTATAGTTAAAGGATTTCTTGCTCCTCCCAACAAAGTTCCACAACTTCCAATTGTTGTTCCATATGCTAAGGCAAGCATACTAACAATTCCAAAATTACTTTCCTTAGGTGTTATTTTCATGGAAACTAAAATATGCATTAAAATAGGGAGCAATAAAACGGCAACTGCATGTCCCTGCATGATAAAGGAAAGAGATGCTCCAGTTAGCATCACACCAAAAATAAATAGTTTTGGGCTTTTTCCAAACATTTTCAAAAATTTTATTGCCATTCTTTTATGCAATCCATATTTCTCGACAGCTCCAGCGATCATGAAAGATGCTAAAATAAAGAAAACTGCTTTGTTTCCAAAGCTTGCAAAAACATCTTTTGCATCTGCTACACCAAGCAATGGTTGCAACGCCAAAATTAATAAACCAGTAGCTGCAATTGGTATTGCTTCTGTAATCCATAGTATTATTGCCATTGCCAAAATAGCGAGCATTATAAAGCCATCTCTACTCAATCCAGCTGGAGTAGGTAAAATCAAGGATAAAATAACAATGAATAAAGCTATAGCAATGAAAGCATTTCGCATTCTTTTGGAAAGTAAAATAAAGAATAAAAAGATTTTCATTTTAATGAAAAATCGTCACAAGCTTAGAAAAAAAGAAGCTAAGGAATTGCGCAATCAAATTAAAAATATATTGGGATGTGAAATTGATAATGAAATTGAGATAGCTGAATATGAAAATTGGAAAATTTTTTTCATTAATGGAAAATTTCTTGGCTTATTTATAGATGACATTCCTTTTTTAAATGTGGAAGGATTAAAAAAATACAAAGCTACAAAAAGATTTGTCACAGTTGATGATGGTGCCATCAAATTCATACTGAACGGCGCTGACGTTATGGCTCCGGGAATAATTTCTGCAGATGAAAATATAAGGAAAGGAGATATTGTATGGATAAGAGATGAAAGAGGGCTTCCGTTAGCTATTGGAAAAGCTCTTATGAGTGGAAAAGAAATGGTTTTGAGTAAAAAAGGAAAAGCGGTAGAGAATCTGCATCACATTGGCGATAAGCTTTGGAAACTTTCTGTTTAGCCATTATTTACTGGCTGATAAGGATTAAAGGCTGGATCGCCATACAGTGTAAATTCGTGCAAGCAAACATATTTCTTATCCATATATTTTCCATGCTCAAATCTAACCAATGTATTTCCATTCTTTAATGGAGGAGTCCATAGAAATGTTGAATTTGCATCTTTTGGCAAATATTTATTTTTAGCATTTCTTAATGCCATTCCCACTGTTGAATCATTTTCTATCAAATCTAAAATGAAATCCTCTGCTATAACTGCTCCAAAATGTGGTTCTGGATATTTTCCATATAGCAAAAGATTTTTTGTAGCATTTAAAAAGCCCCATATACCAAATCCTTTAAAGATTTTTCCTGGCTCAAGATAGCCTGGATCAGCTGTTACTCTCGTTGAAGCAACAATTGCATTTACTCCGGAATGCAAATAAGCCTGTGTTAAGCAATTCTCCGGCAATAAACCATCTGTTCTTCCCACTATACAGCTCTCAACAAATATAACGCTTGGTCCAAAATTCATATTGACAACATATCTTACAGAATAAGCTCCTTTACTTGATAATCCGCTTGATAACAATGGTATAAACCTGCTAAGCCATGTTACAGGTGGGAAACCGCGAGCATCAAGCAAAACATCACCAGATTCATAGAGATAATAAATTCCATGATTGAAAGCAAATATGAAATTGCTATTTTCCTGGTATTTCCCTCCTTTTACTACTCTTTCTCCGCTAATCAATTCAATAAATCTTGGAAAAACAATGTTGAGACGAGTTGTATATTTATGTAAGTCTTTAAATCCTTCTCTTTGTGACGCCAACAAATGTGTTCTCCTTACATTATATCCTCCTTTTTCCAAATCCGCTCCAAGCCTCATATTTATAAATAAGCTCTCTCCACTCGGCCATTTTGTTGGCTCATGCCCTCCTGAAAGCATATTGGAAAGTGGGGTTAATATTGGCACCCATTGGAACTCCAAGCCAGCTCCTGTCTGCACAGTTGCATTGTTCTTCCAATCTCCAAGCCTATTTATAATTTCGTTGTAGAAAACTGTTCTCGCTATCAAAGCAGAGCATTCCTCTGCATTCCATCCTGTTACTCTTCCAACAGCATTTTCCATTTGTGGCCAATACGTAAATGAATTATTCTCCACATCTCCTGGCTTTGGATCAATATCACCATAAATAAAATCGCTTGGAAGCTGTACCCCAATAATGTTATCACTATCTGGATTATAATAGTAATACATTGGAACCATTGTTGGGTCTGCCATTATTGCAATGTATATTGGATTTTCCCTATAATGCTCCCATAACGCTTCCAAATCATCTACGGATATGTTGGCAATTTTTGCCAGAAGCTTATTTAGCTGTTGATGAATCTTTAACACATGTTCATTACATGGCTCTACAAGTTTTTCATTTGTTGAAGGATAAACCACTCCTTCTATGCCTATATTTTCATTTCCTGCAAATGCAAAGCTTGTATTTGCAAAAACGATTCCTTTATGGTATGCTGTCAAATAAGGAGCCATGCATGAAAGATTTTTCATTAGGGGCTCAAGAGGACTATCAATCTCCTCAACTTTTATTTTAAGCTTATATTTTCCATTAAGGGTTGAAATCCATCTGCCTAAAACTTGTGTAGTGTATTTTCCTGGCTTATTATAAATAATTGTTTCATAATGCACCTTATCAACAACAATATCGCCATTCTCCACTTCTGGAATTCCTGCTGCAGTTGATGTATATACGTATGTTTCATTATCTGGTGCAAAAATTAGCAGGAGCAAATCATCTCCTAACTCACTTACGTGTTCTGAGTTTTCATTTATCAAATCTATTTTTAAACGAGCATATTTATAATCTGGAACCTCAAAATGATTTATGCTGAAAAATCCCTTTAAAGCTGCATTTATGCTCTGCGCTGGCAAAACACAAACTGATGCAGTTTCATTTTCAAATTCATAAGAAGTTTCATTTAATACTTTAACTCTCTTTATATCTAATGGATTTGTCATTGTTACATAATTTATATCTCCAAACCTATTTTTAAGGAAGGAAATCATAAAGTCATTTATCTCTTCAACGCTATCAAATCTCCATGTCATACCATATCCTTTTAAATTTCCACAAACAAATGTATATTTGACACCGAGCTTTTTAAGCAAACTTTTAACATTATTTGTATTATTGGCAACTATAACAGGAATGTTAAGATAACTTGCCAATGGCACAGCAGCGACTCCAAGTTTATATCCTTCAAAGCTGTCTTCAATCAAAATAACTGCATCGCTCCTCTTCCAAACTTTATCAACTAATTCGATAGAAATATTTTCAGGACTACCATCTCTAATTTCCCAATATGATGCGGGATAAAAATTCTTAAATCTGATTATGGATTTAGAAGGACTACTAAAATTCTGCACCAATAACGGTTCAATATGCTGGGTGTCGCCATCATAATATAATGCAATTGGTGTTGCAATAAGAGCATAGAATGGATTTTCCATGCTGACAATAATGGGCTGGGCATCATAATTCCTTTCAGATTTAATGCTATCTATAGTTTCCATATCAAAACCACTTACTTCCTTCACTTTTTCAATACAACCAGTTAGAACCGGTAAAACAACAGCTAAAGCCATCAGTATTGCAAGCTTTTTCCTTTCCATTTTTACCCCTCTTAATACGTTATATCTTTTCCATCTATAATAATTTCGCCTACAAGCATTTTTAAATTGATTGTCTTTATAACTCCATGATTTCATTGGTAGAACTACAGGAGGGCAAAGAAGCAAAAATAATTAAGCTAGAGGGAGGCTATGGCTTTCAGAGGAATTTAAGGGCAAGAGGTATAAGAGAAGGAAAAATAGTAAAAATAGTTGCAAAACATCCTTTGCATGGTCCTTTAGTAATTTCAATAGATGGCAGAGAGACAACTATTGGAAGAGGGATGGCAGCAAAAATTTTAGTTGAAGAAATAATGAATAAATAATTGGTTGTCAAAATTGAATATCTTGTTTAGTATATCTTTCTATGATTTATCCAATAGCACTATTTTCTTGCATGCAATACAGTGCCAACTTCTTTCATTATTTGATGAATCATTTAAAAAGATAATAGAGTAAAACTGTGGTAAGTCCGATTATTACAAAAATAATCCAGATGATGTAAAGTAAAATAACTCTTCTCATCCACTTTGCCTTCTTTTCTGGCGTATCGAAAAACTCCCCTAAAATTTCATCATCTTCAATACTCATGTTTCTGCAGTAAAGCTTTCATTCTTTTTCTTCTAAAGAAATCCTCTCTTTCTCTTTCTTCCAATTGTCTTTCTATATACGAAATTGTTGCTAAGAGGCGTGGAATAAAAATGTATTCCAGAGCATTTACTCTTCTTTTTGTTTTTTCTATTTCTTTACCCAAAAGCTGTATGCTTCCTTCTACTTCTGCAACTTCAATAATCTTTTTTAAAGCTTCATTTGCTTTTTTAATTGTTTCATCAAATTCAGAATGTGTAGAAAGCAAACTATAATCTAATTTTATTTCTTCTCCTAACTCAAATTTTGGAATGCTAACCCCCATTATATTGCTTTTTTCCATTTTTATTTCTCTCTCCTTAGAAATTTTTTCAGCTAGCCAACGAACCCTTTCCTCTCCCATCACCATTTCTGCCATGATTAAGGACTTATATGCTTCCATCAACTTCTCTTCCATTTCTTGTCTTTTCTTTTTTCTCTCTTTAATGAGCTTGAAAAAGGATGAGATTAGGGCATCTCTTTTTTCTGATAAAAGCTGATATCCTTTCATAGCTAATGCTTTTCTTTTTCTTATTCTAAGTAATTCCATTCTCGTTGGCTTTACATCAAGGATTTTCTTCGCCATCTTTTCCCTTATAATATTTCTTTATATACTTTTCGTCAATCTTCTTTAACTCGCTCTTTGGCAAAGTTGAGAGCAATTCCCATCCCAAATCTAAGGTTTCTTCAAAAGTTCTTTCTTCGTCTCTTCCTTGCTTAACAAATCTCTGCTCAAATTCATCTGCAAATTCCAAAAACCTTCTATCTCTTTCCGTCAAAGCCTCTTCGCCGACCACAGCCACTAAATCGCGCAAATCACATCCTTCAGCATAGGCAGCATATAGCTGGTTGGAGAGCTGATGGTGGTCTTCTCTCGTTCTTCCCTCGCCAATGCCCTCCGCCATGAGTCTTGATAAGGATGGCAAAACAGCAACAGGAGGATATATTCCTTTGTTATGTAGCTCTCTTGACAAAACAATTTGTCCTTCTGTTATATAACCAGTTAAGTCTGGAATTGGATGGGTAATATCATCATCTGGCATTGTTAAAATCGGAATTTGAGTTATTGAACCTTCTTTTCCCTGTATTCTTCCTGCTCTTTCATAAATTTGTGCTAAATCGGTATACATGTAGCCAGGATAGCCACGCCTTCCTGGAACTTCCTCACGGGCTGCAGAGATTTCTCGCAATGCTTCAGCATAATTTGTCATATCTGTTAAAATAACTAAAACATGCATTCCCTTATCAAAAGCTAAATATTCTGCTGTTGTTAATGCAACCTTAGGAGCAATTAAACGCTCAATAACAGGACTATTTGCCAAATTTAAAAACAATACGCTTCTTTCTATGGCTCCAGTTTCTTCAAAATCTTTCATGAAGAAATCAGCTTCTTCAGCGGTTATTCCCATTGCACAAAATACTACAGCAAATTCTTCCTGCCCAGTAACTTTTGCTTGTCTTGCTATCTGAGCAGCAAGTTCATTGTGGGGCAGACCAGCTCCACTAAATATTGGTAACTTCTGCCCTCTAACCAAAGTATTCATTCCATCTATGGTGGATATACCCGTTTGAATTGGATCTCTCGGATACTCTCTTGCGGAGGGATTTATAGGGAAGCCATTTACATTTCTCACATCCTCTGGTATTGGAGCTGGTGCTCCGTCAATTGGCTCACCTTTTCCATCAAAAATCCTTCCGAGCATATCCATGGAAACCCCTATTTCCATCGGTTTTCCTGTAAATATAACGCTTGTCTTCTTTGTATCTAAGCCTCTGGTTCCTTCGAAAACTTGAATAACGGCTTTTCCTTCTGCCGCCTCCAGAACTTGTCCTAATCTTTCTTCTCCATTAGATTCTATCCTAACTATTTCTCCATAACCAACTTCTTTTACACCTTCCACAACAATAAGTGGTCCCGCTATTTCGCTTACTGTTGAATATTTTATTCCTTCCATCTTGCTCCTTAATGTATTTTAATTTTAAATCCTTTGTGATTAGGTCTGTTGAAGCAAGAAGAAACTCTTATGCTATTGCCAGGTGGAAAGAATTTATGCAATCGCAAAGTTTTTTATCTAAATGCCTTTTGATATTTGTGATTATTAAAGATGCAAGTAAATTGGAATTATCTTATATTCCAAGTAAAATTTTGTGTAGAGAGGAGGAAATAAACAAAATAAAACTTTATCTTAAAGCGGGAAAGGTTTTAATAAGTGGAAGCGTAGGCACAGGAAAAACCATGCTTGCCCGCTATATTGGAGGAGATGCATATGTAAATTGTTATGTAAACAAAACAGAACATAGGGTACTGGAAGATATTTTAAAACAATTAAAGCCAAGATTCAATCCAGCTGGTTTGCCAACTCAAAAACTATGGAATGAGATTGAAGAAGGAAAAACTATTATTTTGGATGAAATTGACGGAATGCACGCAGATGAGTTAAGACATTTTGCTTATACGCTATCGAGGCAATATGAATTTGGGAGAAAAATAAAATATATTGCCATCACTAGGAATCATTTCATTTTAAAACAGATTATAAATGATGACGCTACATGGAGCACTTTTGCAGGAAAGTCAATTGTAGAACTTAAGCCATATACTTGGGAACAGATAAAAGAAATTTTGTTTTATAGGGCTGAAGAAAGCCTCTATCCCAACGCATATGATGATGACTCTATATCATTTATTGCAGAAATAACTCTTAACTCCCCAGGACATATGAGAACTGGTATAGAATTGCTGAGACAATCTGCAATGATTGCAGAAAGTAAAGGACATGAAAAAATAGAAATCGAAGATATCAGGGAAGCTAACAGAGAGGAATGGATGAGTGACATAGAGAGTTTAGATGATGATGAAACAATTTTGCTTTTGGCAGTTGCAACAGCATGTAAAAATAAAGCCTATGTGTCAGTAGAAGATATAAAAGAAACTTTGCAAATAAAGCAGGAAGAATATGGAATGAAAATCGAAAATTTTGATAGAACTTTTCAATCACTGCTCCAGCAAGGATTTGTTTACGAGGGCAACAGGGGCTACACTATTTTGGATTGTCCAACCTCTATCCTCATTGAAGAAATTGAGAAAAAGCTTAGGAGATGAGAAATTATAAAATACAATAACAAATCCAAAGCCCATACCGGTGACATTGCCAGGTTGTTTTAATAAGCTAGGAGCTTTCCACAATCCAAAGAAAATTATTCCAATACCAAATTGCTTCCCGTGTATTTCAAATTCTGGAATAAATGATTTTGTCGTACCATTCTCATAATACCATATTGCAAAATGCCTTGAAATTATTATATTTGTTCCAGCCGGCAAGGAATATCCATACCCTTCTGTTGAAAAAATAAAAGAGATTTTTGCTTCCTGTTGCTCTTGCAGTGCATTTTCCTTTTCAGCTGGAAAAGAAGGAAGTAGCAATAAAAGAGGAATTAGATAAACCAATTTTATCATAATGTAAAATAATGATGCACTATATAAAAATAGTTACATTAGGGTCTGTCGAAAATTAAGTGAAATAGGGTATTGTCATAGTAAGTTCTCTTGCAATAGTGACCCATGATAGCCAATTCTTCTATTTGTTCAACAAACCTACATTAACAATCTTTAATACAATGCTAAATCCTCCTATTCATGTTATTGGATATTTCCTTTATTTTTTCTTCCATGTTCTGCCAGTGTGTTCCAGCCCAATATATTCTTTGACAATTCGGGCAAATCCAGAATTCATCATGGTTTTCAAAAACATGTGATGGGACTTTTCCCTTTACTTTTTCTTTTTCTATTTTTTCTACCTTAACATTGCATAAAATGCATCTTGTCAATATTTTTCCCTCATCCACATTTATTTTGAGTTCATTTAATACCTTTTTAATTTGTTCATCAAGGCTCCTTTCATTTATATATACTGCTTTTTTAGCTTTATTTGCCAAAAGCTTATCTCTAGTCAAAACAACTCTATTCTCCTCTTCAGCTATCTTCAAAATTTCTTCATCTTCAAAATCTTTGGAATATTTTGTATCAAATCCAAGAATGCGGAGCCATTTAGCTAAGGTGCCAAGCATTACATCGCATACAAATTTTATTTGAACACCAGATTTGGACATCTTTCCAATGTTATTTTTGGTATCTTTGCCTTATATTTTTCTCTTGCCATTCTATCATATTCTTCTTTTCCCATTTCTTCCAATATTTCCCTTCCTCTTTTTCTTGCCTCTTCCAGGCCACGGTCAATTTTATATCTTTCTCCCCTCCCCAAAAAATTAACTAAAAAATTCCAAGCAATTCCCACTCCATAAGGTAAACCTTCAAGAAGCATTGTTGTCCCTTCAACAGGATAATTCCACACCCCCAATGGATCTTCTCCAAGCTTTGCCAATGGTAAGCCCATCGCCGCTTCATACTCTGGTGTAAATGTTGGATCTGCCACCACCCATTCTCCATTTACATACACTTCTGCTGTTCCATGTAGCATGAAAGCCCCCAAAGCATCGTACCATTCTTTTAATACTGGCGATGCCTCCACCATATTTTGATAAAGTGGCTCTACCAATGCCAAGCTGTATAGCTTATATCTTGCTTTAAGTCCTCCTGCTCTGCATAAAGCTGCAAAAAGAGACAGTTGATGAATGCATGTTCCTGTTCCTCTCCTCAAAGTATCTACTTCTCTATCCAATCCAACAAATGCAAGTTTTATGTTTTCCTTAACAAATTTAAAAACATTGTTTGCATATGTCCATTCATCTACTTGATAAGCTCCGAGTTTATTTGCCAAAGCAATTATTTCTTTTGCATGAGGATTGCATAGATGAGTAGGGCGAAGATATTTTTCGTTTGATTTGCAATATTTCATTCCTGGCTCATATTCAGGAATTTCATATGATGGTTTTCCATAGATAGGTGGATTTTCATCAGCTTCTCTATTGCTTTTTGCAATATAAATTGGATGTTTTACTAAAGCTTTTATTAATGGGGGCAAAGCATTTAATGTTACTTTTAGCATTTTTAAAGGAATAACATACCCTCTATCCACCCAGTCCCTCAACATTTTCATCCCTCTAACAATAGCCTTCTCATCTCTTCTGCACAACCTCTTATTTCTTCTCCCCTTATTCTTGTTATTTCTGGCTCTAAAACAGGCGTTGTTCTATGACAAGCTGGGCACTCTTCATGTAATTTAACTTTATCCCCAGTTATTATAAATCCTGGATAGCTTAAAGCTAAAGAGTCTAAGAAAGCAAATCTTCCCTCCTCACCATATTCTAAAGGCATGCCATCTTCATCAACAACCATTGGGTGATAATATGTTGTTGGTATATGTAAATAATGTCCTTCTGGGCAGTGAACCATAAATCCATTTCCTTCTACCATTGCATATAAATCCAAGCAATTTTCTTCAGGAATACCAAGATATCTTTTTACTTTTTCCCTGAATTCTTTTACGGGCAATCTTTTATCCTCATGAATCTTCCATCCCCCACCAGTTAAAACAGCTCCTCTCTCCCCAAAATCATAATATATTCCTTCTTCCCTCAGTCTCTCCATAACAGCATTTAATATAAACGGGGCGCCAGCAAAGAATATTCTTTCATTTTTTCTGTCCATTTCTTCAAGCCATTTCAAAATATTCTCTATCATTTCTTGGTTCATTTTCTTGCTTTTTGCCTTAATTACTTTATACATCATCTTTTCCTTGAGATTAAAAGTTACACCCATTGAAATTCGCAAAATATCAGTTGTAATTTTTGTATCTATAGCCACTTTTACATTCTTCATTGCATCAAACAAGACATTTGCTACCTTGCCAACATAAATATTTGTTTTCTTTGGATTTGGAAATAAAAGATAAGCATTTGTATCATAATCATACCAGTGGCTTAACATTTCAATGGCACATCTTGCTATTGCGTATTGTCCCATCTTATAGGTTTTTTCATCTCTTGGTATAAAAGTAAATTTTCCTGTTGTCCCGCTACTAAAACAAACAGTTATTCCAGCTTTTTGAAAATCTTCAATTATATCATCATATGTTGGCTTTCTCTTTTCAATTTCTATTCTCGGCAATTCAACACTCATCAAATTTGCAAGCCACAAGGCAAAATCTCTTCCAGAAGGATAATCTTTATAAAATCTATGAGGCAAAAGAGGAATCTTTGAAAAATCATCTATACTTCTTATATCATCTGGTGTAACTCCATTCTCCTTGCATAACTGCCTGTAAAATTTATTATTTTCATAATGGTGCTTAAAAGCATATTTTATTGCTTTCAGCCTGTATTCATCCATTTTTTCCTTAGGTTCATTGAAAAGCATTTGTGGCTCATATAATGCTTTTTCAACAGGAGAAGAAATTTCTCCAGGAATGTAATTTTGGAGAATGTTATCTACGATTTCTTTTATGTTGCTTGCTACATTTAGCATGATTACTTATGCTAATCATAAATAAAAAGGATTTTTTATGACAAATTTTAATTCAATTAAAGCAAATTTTAACTAAAGGAATTTTGGCATTTCTGGGAGTTCTGGCAAATATTTTTTAAAAGCTTTGGGCCAATTCTCTGTCTCTAATCCTTTCTGGGCTAAGAATGCAACCATCCATCTCTCTAAACCAATACCAGAGCATCCACTCCATAGCTGGCTACGCTGAGCTTTTATATTGAAAGCTTTAACATATTTCTCTCCAACGATTGAAACATTCTGTATTTCAAGCCATTCTTTACTTCTATCACCTCTATAAGGAAGCCATGCTTCAAAATCTATAGTTCCTTTCAATTCATCTTCTTCCTTTCCAACTATTCCTGCCTGCTGTAGATAGAAAGGTGTAACCTTTGCCATTCTCCATTCCAAATCCAAAATATCGTCAAAAACATATCTGTATCTTTCTATTAGCTTTTCTCTTATCTCTGCCAGTTGTTCTTTTGTTCCTATATAAACAATTTCAATCCTATGGAATTCATCAACTCTTTCTATCCCATGTTTTCCTCCAGCCTCATATCTATCTGAAGGTGTAGAGCGATCAAATATTAGCAATGGCAAACTATCTTCAGCAATTGTTTTCCCAGCCAAAGAGGCGTATATATTCGGGCATTGAGCATAGCATACTCCCTCCTTGGGGGGCTTCAAATTTTTCATAAGCTCTGCTTCATCAACTTTCCTTTTTATTTTAAGTAAATCAACAAATTTCTCCCATTCTTCAATTTCCCTGCTTTTTGGCTCACATATGTAATAAATTTCTCCAGGCATTCCTTCCAGATGCCCAGTTTTTATCCATGTTTCAAATGATACATGCATTGGCTGAATAATTTCTTTAAACCCAAGTGGCTTGACAACTTCTTCGATAGCAATTTTTTCCATAGCCCTCATTATGGAAGCGGCAGGCGGAAAGAAAAACCATTTCCCTTTCCCCATTAACTTTATCCATCCTCTTTTTTGCATTTCTTCAGATGGGTCTTTATTCCATGCTTCTTTTTTCTCCTCGCTTTGCCAAATTAACTGCCAGTATTCCTTTTTCCCTTCATAGTACTGCCTTTCAACCTTTTCTCTTATAAGCCTTATTATTCTGTCAACATAATTTTCCCAGAGAAATTCCTCACCTTTATTTTCAATAAGAATTTTTGCTTTTTTTCCATCAAATTCAACTTTTGCATAGGGAACCTCTATTTCTTTTATAGGCTCCTTATCCAATTCAATTTCAATATCGTATCTATCCAAATGAATATCTCTTAATCCTATCCTATTTTTTCCAAAAAGCATTGCTAATCTTTTATAAAGGAATAAAACAATTTGGTGGCTTCTTTTTTTTGTAGAAACTACTCTCAAATGTAGTTTATCTCCCCTTATTTCTCCCCTTGCTTCCTCCCCCGCCATATCCTTAAGAAATTTATTTAGCTCTTCCTGCAAATTCTCTGCTTCCTTGCTCAATGTAATGCTACATTCCAAATCAAATTTCATGTGTGTTAATGTGCTTTCAATTTATATTCATTCTGATTTATGAGAGTTTATCGAATAATGACAGAAATGTTGCCATTGAAACATTGCATGAAAAGTCTTTATGTGAAAACTATTCCAATAAAAGTGATAAAATAACTGTCTATAGCAATTTCACGCGATGATAGTCTTAACAATCATTCTTTTTTATCTATAATCCATTTAGCTTGTATCTTAATATTCCAGCAATTCCACCAAATGCTTTATATAAAATTTCTCCTTCTTCTGTCTCCCTTCCTATTATTTCAAATTGTGTTGAAGATTTCTCTGCCAATTCAGCATATTCCTCAACAATATCTTTCTTTTCAACAATTTCCATTGGAAGCTGACATTTTGGACATTTTATATCCAAATTTTCAACAACATCATTTATCTCATATCCACAATTTTTGCAAATTGCTTTTATCTTATATTTTTGCAAGGCATCAGAAATCATCACAACTTCCAATGCCCCCATCTCTAAAGCTTTTCTAACCTCTTCTTCTCCATATATTGCAAGCCCGCTATCTTTCCTTATTTCATTTAAAAATCTCTTCATCAACTTTTGCTCTTTTATAACATCAAGCTCTTCCAAATCATTTGCTGCAGCATTTACTAACTCCCTTAGCCCATATTCATCTGTATAACCAGTATCATAAAGTCCAACAATCTTTTTCTTTATTCTATAATCCAAATAATTCCCATTTACAAACTCTCTTTTTGTTGGTCCCGGTCCTCCAACTAAAACCCCTTTCAAATTATCTCCTTTTTCCAAAAATAATTGGTTTGCTTTTTCTCCAGCTTTAGAAAACCATTCATGGGCGGCGATTTCAGTAAGCCTTTCAAATCTTCTCTGACTTTGCCCTCCTTTCTTATGCTTTCCGGGTACTCTTGATGTTAAATAAGCAGCAAGCTCTATTCTACTCCCTATAAGAAATCCTATTGTGCATTCTCTCCTGTCTATAAGTAAAAGTCCATAAATGTCCTTTTCTTCAAGCATTTTTTCTAAGGGCTCAGTATAAAATTGGGAATCACATCTGTAAAGATAAATATTTATTGGCACAGGGGGCTCAACTATTTCAGCCACAAGTTTAGGTGGCTCTCCAACCATTCCAACAAAAAATACCATTCCATTTGGAGGAGGCTCCTTGAAATAGCGGAGCCTTGCCATTATGGATTCAATGGCGGACAAAACATTTTTTCTTGTTTGTTTTGATTTTATATTAGATGATTGAGCATATTCATCTCTTAAATGGTTCATCACATCACTTATGCGCCTGTTGGGAGGTATATATAAGGAAATAAGCTCGGTATGCTGTCCTTTAATGCTTTTAAGTTCCTCAAGCTTCTTTTTGAATTTGTATTTTGTTGTCTTATCAAGCATCGAAGCTAAAAGCACGCTCCTTTTTAAAATTTAGGGAAATATACGCCAAAAATTAAAATGAATAAAGATGATTTCTTATTTTTAATTTAGGCAATTTTCACCAAAATGAAAAGTTGAATAATGAAAGAAATGGATTGTCATCTGTGAAAAATCTATCTCATTAATTTTTTTGCTCTCTTACTATAAGGGATTTTGGAAAAATGAAAATAGTTATTATTGGCTTTATCACATTAAAGGAATCCACCATAACAACATCCCTTATTCATTAATTTTTGGGCTTTCACCAAAAGACAAAATTATTATATGGCTTTTATGTTAATTTGTAATGCTAAAGAGTTTTGGAGAGGCATTAAGAAGTGCTTTTCGTAAAATAGCAAATGCTCCTTATGTTGATAAAGATTTAGTTAAGGAAGTTGTGAGAGATATTCAAAGAGCTCTAATTCAAGGAGACGTGAATGTTAAACTTGTTTTAGAAGTCTCAAAAAAGATTGAGAAGAGAGCTTTAGAAGAAAAACCATTACCTGGAATGAGCAATAGAGAGCATGTCCTTCGCATAATGTATGATGAACTCTCTTCCATTTTAGGCAAGGGAAGGGAACTCCCTGTAAAAAAGCAAAGAATAATGATGGTTGGACTATATGGACAAGGAAAAACAACTACTTGCGGGAAACTTGCAAAATATTTCCAAAAAAAGGGAATGAGTGTTGCGTTGGTGGCTGGTGATGTTCATAGACCTGCTGCATATGAGCAATTGAAGCAAATTGGGCAGAAAATAAATGTTCCTGTCTATGGTGGAGGAAATGATGCTGTAAAAGTTGTTGAAGAGGCGTTAAGCAAATTTTCAAAATATGATGTAATTATAATAGATACTGCAGGAAGACATGCATTAGAAAAGGAGCTTATTGACGAGATGAAAAAGATTGCTAAAGTTGTTCAACCAGATGAAAAAATTTTAGTTATTGATGCCTCTATAGGACAGCAAGCAGGAAGGCAGGCAAAAGCTTTTAATGAAGCAATAGGAATAACGGGAGTAATCTTAACAAAAATGGATGGCACAGCTAAAGGAGGCGGAGCATTATCTGCAGTAGCAGAAACTGGTGCTCCTATCTTATATATCGGAACTGGGGAGCATCTTGATGACTTGGAGAAATTTGATGCAACTCGCTTTTTGTCTCGCTTGTTAGGAATGGGTGATTTGGAAACATTGATTGAGAAAGTGCAAGAAGTGGCAAAAGGAAAGGAAAAGGAGATAGAAGAAAAGGCGAAGAAAATGCTCTCTGGAAAATTCACACTCATAGATATGTATGAGCAAATGGAAATGCTCACCAAAATGGGTCCATTTCAAAAGCTCGTTGATTTGCTTCCATTTGGAGGAAAATTAAATGAGGAAGAAATTTATGAGACACAAAAGAAATTGAAGAAATTTAAAGTGATTATGGACTCAATGACTAAGAAAGAGCTTGAAAATCCAAATATAATAAAGTCTTCACGCATAAAAAGAATTGCAAGAGGTGCGGGGGTTGAACCAAAAGATGTTAAGGAGCTTTTGAAACATTATAATATGTCAAAGAAAATGATGAAGAGCTTATCAAACAAAAAATTGCAAAAGAAACTGCTCAGGCAATTCAAATTTGGATTGTAAATCTTATATTCTTTTTTCTTTTTCATATTATGCTAAAGGTAGGTGTTTTAGCTTCTGGTAGAGGAACAAATTTACAAGCTATAATTGATGCCTGCGAAAAAGGGCTAATAAATGCAAAGGTTGTGGTTGTTGTAAGTGATAATGAAAAAGCATTTGCTTTAGAAAGAGCAAAAAAACATAGTATAGATGCTTTTTATGTTGAAGCAAAAGATAAAAGAAAGCATGAGGAAAAAATAGATGAAATTTTACAAAGCTATGATGTTGAGTTGGCTGTTGGGGCAGGCTATATGCGCATTTTATCGCCGTGGTTTATAAAAAGATGGTATGGGAAGATAATAAATATTCATCCTTCTTTGCTTCCTTCATTTAAGGGCATCGATGCCCAACGACAAGCTTTAGAATATGGAGTTAAGCTTGCTGGTTGCACAACCCATTTTATGGATGAAAAGCCAGACCATGGCCCAATTATTTTGCAAGCTGCAGTAAAAGTTAAAGATGATGATACAAGAGATACGCTGGCGGAGCGCATTTTAAAAGTTGAGCACCAAATATTGCCAAGAAGCATCGATTTATTTGAACAGGGTAGATTGGTGATAGAAGGAAGGAAAGTTAAAATTTTACCAGGCGACTCATGGCTTGAAAAATATAGCTATCCAGACGTTTTATATTCAGAAGGATATTAATTCTTCGATAATTGGATGGCTAAGCATATATATGATATAGATTTTCACTACTGTGAAAAAAATAGTTGTTATAAGCATTCTCATCTTATTTTCAGGTTGTATCTTCCAGAGTTTAGAAAGGGAAGGATTTAAAGAGGAGGATTTAACTACTCCTTTTCCTTATTATGTTACTTATGATGCGAAACCATCATCAAATTCTCTAATTCATTTTTCATATAGCTATGAAATAATATGGGAAATAAATGACTTATATGCATTTTATAATGGTGCATTTAAAATAAAAATTAGGAATACGGGAAATACAAAACTTTTCGTTTATGGATTTGCAATAAAAATTAATGACATGGAAGAAAAAAGCAAATGGAAAGATGGAAAATTTATTTTGCCTGGAGAAGAAAAAGATTTTTCTTTCGCTTTTAAATGCCCTCCTCCTGGCATCCACCAATATAAACTTGGAATTTATTTTATGGCTGGAAGAGGAAACAGATGGTATGATTATGGATTGAAATTTTCAGATGAGAAGAGAGAATTGGAAATAAAAGGATTTGAAAATGCTACTTATAGGCTATATAAAAACTATTATCTTTATTTCGATAAAATAAATGAACTTGTTGATACAAATGATGCAACTATTTTGCAGAGAGCAAATCAAATAGCAAAATATGGCAACGGTTACAACATAGCAAATGTCTGTGCAATTTTTGACTGGATAAGAGAAAACATCCAATATAAAAACGATACAGATGATGAATGGACAAAGCCATCTATAGCTTTATATGAAGGAGGAGATTGCGAAGAATTTGCAATGCTTATGGCGGCGATGGTAGAAGCAATAGGAGGCACAGCAAGAATTTACTTAACAGATAATCACGCCTTTGCTTCCATTTACATAGGAAAAAATGTTGATTTGTTAGAATGTATCGATACCTATTACCATGCAAATTTAAGCTATGCTTTATTCCATGATAAATTTGGCTACTGGATTGTTGCAGATCCTCTTGCATCAACTTATTTAGGTGGATTGCCTGTAGGTGGCGTTGTAACAGGAGGAGAAGGAAAAATATATGAATGGAGTATAAAAACAAATAAGCTATATTCAATTGACGTTATGAGAGATTGAAAGCGAAAAATTCTATTTCTCTCCCTATCATATGCTTATCCTTATAAATTTCTACCCTCATTTTTTGTTTTCCAATAACAAATTCATCAAAATGCCATGTGAATGGCTGATTATCATCTTCCCATTTCTTTTCATTATTGAGATAAAAAATTACTTTATCGCAACTTGCCATAACTTCAAAATTTATTTTTCCTATGATAAATAAAAAATCTGCGTTTAACAATTTTCTCCCTGCAAAATATATGCCTTTTGTTGGAGATATTTCGATTTTTTCAATTATTGGCAATTCAATATATGAATCGTATTTTCCTCCAAAATAAATCCTGTTTCTCGCTATTTCATAAGTTTCATTTTTTCTAATTGCATCTCCAGTATTTGGATTTCTTTCATAAGCTGGATAATTTGAAGAAGTAATGAAAAGTTTTATTCTATGTCCTCTGTTAAACATTATTGCTATATTTCCTAAGCTTACGTTGATTTCATATATCTTTCCTTCTTCCAGAAAATCCTCCCTTTCAAAAGATTTCCTATGCCTTGCCATCAAAATTCCTTCTGTAATTAAATAAGATTTTCCATCTGGATACACATCACATAATTTTGCAACAAAATCTGTATCTTTACATGAGGAACTTATCCATAAGTGTAGTTTTATTTCTCCAGCAACAGCAATTGATTCATTTAAAGGAGGTGTTACATAAACTAAAACATCATCTCTTGCCTCCAATTCACTTTGCTCTTTTGGACCAGCTTCCCACACTAAATTTCTTCCTCCAATTGTTGGGGCAGGATTTGCTGGATTATATAAATACTCATTATATCCTTCATTGGGAGTTCTTTCGAAGCTAAGAGTTCCATCTCCTAAAAAGAGCTTCCTTTTATTTGCCATAGGGGGCCATTCATTTGAATACCACCACTCATTTCCTTCTCCTTTAGCCATATAATTTTCCGTTGAACACTCTCCAATCATATAAAATTTTACAGGAGGTTCATTGAATTCTATGCCTTTCATCCAGTAATCAAACCATTTTAAGGTTTCCTGAGAAGCATCAAATATGCTATTTGGCGGAAAGCTAAAATCTCCTTGTTTTAAAGAAAACATTCCTTCATGTGTCCATGGTCCCATTACAAGCTTTTGATTTTTCTTATTTTGCAAGCCAACAAATGCATCAATAATACCTTCTGCAAATATATCAAACCATCCTCCTACATGATAAATAGGCGTCTCTACAAAATCATATCTTGTTGACAAATCAAGCTGTTTCCAAAAATCATCATAATTATAGTGTTGTAAGAAGACGTCTATCATATAATCTGCTTTCCTATCTTTCAACCATTCTTCAGCATCGATTCTAAACTCCCCTCCTGGATACATTGCATGCTCATACAAATTTGATGCAGCTATGGCTACAAGGGCGCAATCAATATTTCTGCAGCCAACAAGCATATAACCAGCTATTCCCATTGCTGAACCGCCCCATATAGCTACTCTTCCATTACACCAGTCTTGCTTCAAAATCCATTCCACCGTATCATTTCCATCCTGCAATTCATTCCATCCATCATCCAAAAAAGCCCTGAAAATTCCTTCTGATTCTCCAGTGCCTCTTATATCTTGAACAACCAGCGCATAACCATTTTTTGTAAAAAAGCCAGCTATATCTTCAAAACCTTCTCTTCCATAAGGGGTTCTTATCAAAACAACTGGATATTTGCCATTGCTAGGCAGATAAACATCCGTAGCAAGCTTAATGCCATCCCTCATTTCAACCATATAAGTCTCTTTAGGAATCTGGTTCAAAATAAGATTAGTTGTCTTTTCTATTTTGAAAGGAAACGGTAAAATTAATAGCAAAAATAAAAAAGAAAAGAGATAGGTTTTCTTTACCATTCTTTAGCTATCTTTTCCAGCAGATATAGCAAATATTTCCAGAATTTATCAACGCTTTCTATATGCACTCTTTCATCTGGGCTGTGGGGGTGTTCAATTTGTGGTCCAATTGATATTATTTCATTTATTCCTGTTATCTCTCCTATAACTCCTGTTTCCAGTCCAGCATGAATTGCTTTTTTCTCTGGCTCCTTTCCGTACAACTCTTTAAAAGCATCGGAAGCAATCTGCAATAACCTTGACTTTAAATTTGGCTTCCATCCTGGATATTTACTTCCTTCTTCAACGTTTGCTCCAGCCAACTCAGCTAGGCATCTTATACTTTGCATAACAGCATCCAAAGCAGAATTTACTGAACTTCTGGAGCTCATTACAATAGTTGCTTCTCCATCCATTCTTATAGTTGCAAGATTTGTAGAAGTCTCTACCAAATCCTTTACTTCTTGGCTCATCGCAAGCACGCCATGTGGCAAAGCCATAAGAAGCTTTATGAGCCTTTCATTTACATCATCTGTAAGTACTTTTGCAACATTACATTTCTCTACTTCAACCCTTAAATTTGGCTCAGTTGCAGAATATTCATTTTTGAATATTTCTTCCATTTCCTTTATTTTCTTTTCTGCCTCTTCCATATTCTCCACTATTACTTCTGCAACAGCTTCTCTTGGAATGGCATTGTGCTTGTCTCCTCCTTCTATCCTACCAATTTTTGCATTTATGTTGTAAAGAATCCTAGCTAACAATTTAATGGCGTTGGCTCTCCCTTTATCAATTTCTATTCCAGAATGACCTCCTCTTAACCCCTTTACCATTATTTTCAATCCTTCTTTGTTAGCATCTACAAATTCCAATGGCAATTTTATTGTTGAATTTCCTCCTCCTGCACATCCTATGTATATAACCCCAAAATCCTCGCTATCTAAATTTATAAGAAGTTGCCCTTTAACAAACTCTTTTTTAAGTCCAAAAGCACCTGTTAAACCTGTTTCTTCATCTACTGTAAATAAGAATTCTAATGGACCATGTTTTACATCACTTTCCATCAAAGCAAGACATATAGCTAATCCTATACCATTATCTGCTCCCAATGTTGTTCCTTTTGCTTTCACCCATTCTCCATCTACATATGGCTTGATTGCATCTTTGCTAAAGTCATGCTCAACATCTTTGTTTTTCTCGCAAACCATATCCATGTGGCATTGTAATGTTATCATTGGCGCATTCTCATATCCATTTGCTTTTTTCCTAACTACAACATTTCCTACGTCATCTTTTTGCCACTCTAAACCATTTTTTTCAGCTATGCTTATAATATATTCTGCAATTTTTTCCTCATGCTTTGAGCAACGAGGTATCTTACATATTTCCTCAAAAAATTTCCAAACAACCTTAGGTTCTAAATTTTCCAACATAAAGTGAAATAAAAATTTCGTATAAAGATTTATTGATGGCAAGATGCTATCGGGTGTGCCGAATGAATGAATTGTTGCCATTGGCTATTATCACATAGGCGGATATGCCATAACAAAATTCATTTCATTTTATTTTTCATCAACCCCGATGACTCACAATATTCTTAAATGAAAAATTGCGAATTGTTGCATTGAGGAAATCTATGAAAATTTTGTATAAAAGAATATCAGAAGGCTTGCTATTCATCATCAATCAGCTCTAGCAAACCTCATCATCTATTTAGTATATGCGAGGAGGTATAAAGCATTAAGTGTTAAAGCCAAAAGAAAGTAAAAAATTCCTGATTGTTATTAAATTCAATATATTGATTTTCATTGAAAATGGCGTCTACTTGTATGGAGTCAGCACCCCAAAAAGAGGCATATTGATTCAATGCATCTTGTTCTGGAAGACTAACTCCTGTTGTATAGTTATTGGTAGGGTCATAAATGCGCATAAGACTCCCATCATCTATGAATATACATGCATGTCTGTATTCTGTTGAATTAATAGTTAATGTTATCTCAGCACACCATAACCAATTTACGTTTTCTTCAGCTTTACATAAACTTGCCATTAATACAGTAAAATCTTCACAGTCTCCCAACATATACCCCCAATCATCTGTATTATAAAGCGTTTCGTTTGGATACTGCCAAAATTCACCATAGAAATAACCAGTATTGTCATCTATGTAAGTATCATAATTATACCAAGTGTTCCACCATATCCAATCAAAAATTGCATCTATATCATCCCAGCTTAATATACCATCTGAAGGAATGCCATATGACTCCAGTATCAAATTTTTATAATTTATCACATCCATATCATTTGGTGTAACAAAACATGTTGCGTTTTCCCTCAAACCATACCTTATCTCAATCATTCTCTTATATGATGAAAATTCGTTTTGGAGAGAATTATAATTAGTTTCTAAAGAATTGTAAGAAGATTGTAACTCAATATAGCTATCTTGTAAATCGCTGTAATTTTGTTGTAAGTTTGAATATTGCGATTGTAGAACATAATATTCAGATTGGAGAGTGTTGTAATCATTTTGTAAAGAACTATACGAATCATTTAGTTGAGCATACGAACTTTGTAGGGTAATATATTTTTGTTGCAATAATTCATATTGTGATTGTAAAGAATTAAAATTTGATAGGAGAGCATTATAATAATTTTCTAAAGAATTGTAATTTTGTTGTAAGTTTGAATATTGCGATTGTAGAACATAATATTCAGATTGGAGAGTGTTGTATGAATTGTTAAGTAAACTATATTTTGTTTCAAGCGTAGTATATTTCTGTTGAAGATTGCTATAATTTTTTTCCAGAGAATTGTAGGAAGATTGCAACTCGATATAACTATTGTTAAGAGCTATATAGTCTTCTTTCAATGAGAAATATTCTTCTTTAATCTCATTCTTCTGGGAGATAGCTTTTGAATAATTAACTCCTCCCCAAATTCCGACTAATATTCCTATTATCCCTATAGCAAAGAAGATAATCACTACTTTATTCATTTTATCTCCTCAAAATAAAAAACTCTTCCCATAAAAAATTTAAGCAAAAAATCTTTTTCTTAAGGATAATGGAGTTTGTTGAATTTGTTGAAATGGAAAATATAAAGCCTTTTAAAATTGTTAAAAGGGAATATCAGATGAATATTTTTGAATCAATCAAAAATAGGAATTCCTTAGTTGTTTTACCAACTGGTTTAGGAAAAACAATCATTGCTGTCATGATGATAGCTTATAAGATAAAATATGGAAAAGTAATGTTTTTAGCTCCTACAAAGCCCTTATGTGAGCAACATTATGCTACAATAAAAGAACTAACAACAATAGATGGTGTTTTTTTGATTACTGGAGAGAAAATGAGGAAGGAAAAGAGGAAAAGCATTTATAATATGGCGAAAGTTATTGTTGCAACACCTCAAACCATAGAAAATGATTTGGATATAATTGATTTCAGCCAATTTAGCTTGGTAATTTTTGATGAGGTTCATAGATGTGTGGGAAATTATTCATATGTCAGCATTGCTAAAAAATGCTTAGAAAATAATGTGCAAACAATAGGCTTAACAGCATCTCCAGGAAGCGATTATTCAAGGCTTAAGGAAGTTATAGAACATTTAGGCATTGAAAATATTGAAATTAGAACAGAAGATGACCCAGATGTTAAACCATATATTCCAGAAAGAAGACTTAGATGGATAGTAATAGAAATGCCGCCTCAAATAAAATCAATTGAAGCTGATATTAATGCAATGATAATGGATTTTCTCGTTGAAATGAACAAGTATGTTAAGGTGCCTTTATCAATAAAAAGAATAACAAAGAAAATGTTGATAAGCTTACAGGAGAGACTGCAGAAAAAACTGGAAAAGGAAAAAGGCGCGATATACAATGCAATAAGCATAGCAACAGCATTAATTAAAATCTATCATCTTAAAGAAATGCTCACAAGCCAAGGAATAGAATCTGCTAAAAATTATGTAAAAAAGCTTGAATTAGACACATCAAAAGCTGGGAAGAAAATAAGAAATCATCCAAAATATAAGCTCATTAGAAGCAAAATATTGAATGCCAAAGACGAAAATCCAAAGTTAGAAATGACGAAAAAGATTTTGTTGGAGCATTTTAAGGAAAGGGAAGGCGCAAGAGCAATTGTATTTGCAGAGTACAGAGAAACAATAGAAGCAATAGTTAAAGAGCTGAATAAGATAGATGGAATAAAAGCAACAAAATTTATTGGGCAAGCTAAAGGAAGCGGAAATGGAATGAGTCAAGATGAACAAAAAATGGTTATTAAATTATTCAAAAGTGGTTTTTACAATGTTCTTGTTTCAACAAGTATTGGAGAAGAAGGCATAGATATTCCTGCAACAAGCTTAGTTATATTTTATGAACCTGTTCCCTCCGCCATAAGACATATTCAAAGGCGAGGAAGAACAGCAAGAGGAGGAACACCTGGAGAAGTATATATCCTTATAATGAAGGGTTCAAGAGATGAAGCCTATTACTGGAGCAGTAAAAGAAAAGAAAAGAAAATGCTTATGCAGATAAAGAGGTTGAGAGAAGCAATAAATAAAATGATGGAAGAAAAGCAAAAGGAAAAGGGGGAGAGAAAAATAATTGTTGATTCAAAAGGGCAAGCAAAGTTAGATAGTTGGCTATAAATTTTCGAATTTGCCGAAAAATAATGAAAAAGATGTTGTTATGGTAAATTCTTCTCGTGCTATCACAGTCCAATGACAATATTTCTTCATTTACTCTACTAATCTTCGATTGTAAAACAAATGAAAAAATGATTGCATTGGCTATTATTACATAAAGATATGTAAATTTCTTCCCATGCAACGAAGCCAATAGCAACCATGTCTTTCATTGATTTTTCCAAACATTTTAAAAGCAATTTAGCCTTATCCTCATGGAGTTTAAGACCGTTGAAGACTTGAAAAATTATTTAAAAAATATGCAAAATTTCAGGAAAAGAAGACATCCCCAAGATTATATTTTTGGAATTGAATTAGAAGGGGCATTAGTAGATGGAGATGGCAAGCCTTTAAAGGCTGATAAACTAATTCCTCATTTAAATTCAATTTATCAGGATTTTGAATTTGGCGGAGAAGCGGGGGCGTGTCAAATTGAAATAAGAAGTTTTCCGAGAGAATTTACTGGAGAAGCTTTAAGGGAAAAAGAAGAATATTTGCAAGATGCTGTTCAGGATATTGCTGAACTTGCAGAAAGAATCTATAAAACAGATGCAATCTTTTTGTTAATAGGGGCGAATCCTCATCCTATGGTGCTAAGCGATGAATGGATAGCAAATACTCCAAGAGCTAAAAAGTTGGCGGAGTGGCGTTCACAATTTCCACCAATAAGAATAACAAGTAAAGAAATAGAGCCACGTCATATTGCTTTAATAATTCAATCAATTCATTTGCACATACAAGGAAAAAGCCCAAAAGATGTTGCAGATAAATTTAATCGCCTTCTTTATATGGTTCCGGAGCAGATTGCTTTATCTGCTAATAGCCCCATAATTGGTGGAGAAGTTGTTGATTATGCAGAGGCGAGGCTTTTGTTATATGAAATGGCAGATGGTGGAAATGCTGGCTTGCCAAAGCTAAAAAGGTATCCAGTGACTATTGAAGAATATGGAGAATATGTTGACTCATTCAGCCCGATTTTAGCAAGTTCTTTAACCGAAAAAGTTAAAGAAAGGCATGAAGACAATAGAATAAGATTTGAGATCCCTTTTAGAGTAGAAAATAGGGTGTACGCAACTCAATGCACAGTAAGGGAGAATATGGCACTTATAGAATATATTGTTGGGCGCCTCAAATATGCCCAGAGATGGAGCAGGAGGGCATATCCAGATTTAAAGGAAATTGAAATAAATAGAATAGAAGCGATTAGAAAATCATTGAAAGGAAATTTCGTATGGAGAGGAAAATCCATTGCTACCCATCAATATTTAATGGAATGTATTGAAAAAGCGGAAAAGGGTTTAAAAGCTTTAGATGTAATGCCTCGCTATTTACATATTCTTAGGAGGAGAATTAGAAGAAGAAAAACAAGTGCTGATATTTTGAAAAGATGGTTTGAGAGAAGAGAAGGAGAAATGGAAGAAAAGATAAGTTATTTAGTCAATAGAATATGGGAAAAAACTAAGAAAAATCAACCCCTCATCTAATTTCTATTTTTCTTTTTTCCATTTCTGCTAATATCTTTGATTTTATTTTTATTCCTTTCTTCATTTGTGGCAATATTTCTCCATGTTCAAAGCTCATGAGCCATGCAACTGTTGTGCTAAGCCTAACAGGGGGGCGACTTCTTATACCTATTACAACGCTATTTTTTGGGCTTTCAATAATTTTTTTCTTTCCTGTAGGGAGTTCTCTTATATAGCCCAATGCTTGTTTTTTCTTTACAACTTCTCCTGGCTTAACAAAAGGATAAAACAAGCCGGGGCAATCAGCTTTTATTTCTAAATAATCCTTTAAAAGAATTTGCTTCTCTGGTATCTCTGGCTCTCCTTCAAGCATTCCAAAATACTTCATGAAATTCTTTACGCCTTTTAATCCAGCTTGGATATATTCTTCGTCCAATCTTCCTGCTTCACCTATTTCAAAGCAGACAATTGGCTTTCCTATTTTTCCAGCTTCGATAGTAAGCATGCCTTTCTTACCCTCATTATGGAAAATTATTTCTGTCCCCAAGGCTCTAAATGGCTCTAATGGTGGCATATAATCATTTGTATATCTCACTCTTGGATGAGGCATAAGTAGATGGCCGCGCATACCAGCATGCAAATCTATTCCAAAATCTGCTTTTTTAACAAATTTTTCAAAGAAGAGATATGCTATTCTTTCTGTTGCAGTACCGTCTTTTTTGCCAGGAAAAACTCTATTTAAATCTTCTAAATCTCTTGGCTCTGCTCTGCTTCCAGCCCTGTAGGCAAGAATATTAACGATAGGAACAGCATAAATTGTTCCATTTAGTTTGGCTGGATCGATTTCCTCTAATAAACGCATAATTACTTCTATCCCATTTAACTCTTCTCCATGTATGGCAGCATTTAAAAGCAAAACGGGCTTTTCCTTCCTTCCCTTAACAACGAAATAATTTAAATCAACGCTTGAGCCATCTTCAAGCAGTGTGCATCTTATTTTTCTCCTATAAATCATTTTCAACAGGAGAAAATGCTGAGTTTAAATACTTTTTGGAATGATAAATTGGTTCTAACGAAAGATATTTAACAAAATTTCGTAAGTAATTGTGAATGTTTATAAAAGTTGGTTTAATTTTAGCTGGAAATAAATAGATAATAGAGAGATGTTAAATTGGGAGTAGAAAAAAGCAGGATATCCGAGTAAATAGTAGGTAATGCTGGTCTTTATTATGTGTGCTGCGAGTTATCAAAACGAGGTTGGAATGTATTACCAACATCAAGAAATGCAAAAGGTGTTGGACATTGTCATTTATAGTCAAAATGCTAAACGAACCTATACGATTCGAGTCAAAGCATTAAGCAAAAAAGACCCTGTGCCTTTGCGGGTATGAGGGACTAGCTTATTCATGAACATCACGGCGTTGATCTTGAAATTGTATGGGAAGTTATAGAAAAGGATATTCCGCCTCTCAAACCCAAATTTGAAAAAATATTGAAAGAGCAAAAGAATGAATTATTTTTCCTTTTTCTCTTCTTTTGCTCTTTCAATTTGTTTTTCTATTGCCAGTATTGTTTTTTTCATTGCTTGTCGAAATCCCCAGCCATCATCATCTGCTACAAAAAATCCTTTAGGAGATGAAAGCCTAATTTTGCAATATACTAATGGCAATCCATGCCTCTTTTCTTTATGTTGCTTTAAATAACAGTATAGGTAACCATTTTCTAAAAATTCTTCATGCTTCCTTATAAATTCATTTATGTATATCATTGCCTCCTCTTTATCAAATCCTTCAATTTTATGAAGTTCTCCAGCAAGCTGAGCAAATATTTTTTCTTCCCTTGCATAACTTGCAATTGGCTCTAACAAATCTTTTTTTGTTACTATGCCTACAAGCTTGCTATCTTCGCAAATCAACATTCCTCCAAAACCATTTTTGAGCATTTCCTCCACAACTTCTTTAACTGTAGCATTAGGTGACATTGTAATTGGCTCCTCCGTCATAACGCCTTTTACTGGAATCTTCAGGTAGCTTTTCTTTTCTGCAATAAATTCTCCATACTCTGGTTTATCTTCTGGATGAACCACCTTTTCTACAATATCTCTAACTGTTATTATTCCAACTAACTTTCCATTTTCTACTACTGGCAATCTTGATATGTTTCTTTCCTTAAAAATCCTTAAAACTTTTCCAATGCTTTCATCTGGAGATACTGTTATTGGTTCTTTAGTCATGAACTTCTCTATTTTCTCGTTTCCAAATTCCTCTTCTATTACTTTCTTTAAAATATCATCATCTCTTACTATCCCAACTAGCTTGCTATCTTCAAATACGGGCAGATGATATATATCGTTTTCTAGCATTAATCGAGCTACTTCTTCTACTGGCGAAGATGGCTCAATATGAGGTGCATGTTTTACAAAGCTTTTTACTTTTGCTTCAGGCGGAATCTTTGCCCTTACAACGTCTTTTTGCGTTAAGATACCTTTGTATTCCTTGCCATCCATTACTATTAAAACATCTGTTTGTTTTTCCTCAAACAAGGATATTGCTTTAGCTATAGTTTCATCATAGCCGATTATAGCAAAATCATTTGTCATGAGTTGTTGGGCATAGATTAACATTATTTCACCTCCCTTTCAAATTTTTTAGCAATCTCAACATATCTCTCCAATTCCTCTTTTGCTATTGGCTTGACATTCTTCAAAGCTTCTTCAAAATGTCTCTTTTCAATTTTTAGCTTTTTGATTTCTTCTTTATCCATTTTTCCTCCCTTGCTTATGTATTCTCTTATCGCCGCCATCACAGCCTCATTGCATACTGCTGCAATATCAGCTCCAGTATATCCTTCTGTTTTCTCTGCTAGCTCATCTAAATCAACATCCTTAGCCAATGGCTTTTTCCTTGTGTGTATTTTGAATATTTCTTTCCTTGCTTCTTTGTCAGGAGGAGGAATATAAATAAGGCGATCAAATCTTCCAGGCCTTAATAAAGCAGGGTCAATTATATCTGGTCTATTTGTTGCAGCGATAACAGTAACATCTCTAAGCTCTTCCAAACCATCCAATTCTGTAAGTAATTGAGATATCACTCTCTCTGTAACATGCGTATCACCTAAGCTTCCTCTTGCTGGGGCAATGGCGTCGATTTCATCAAAGAATATTACGCATGGTGCTGCCTGTCGAGCCTTTCTAAATGTTTCCCTTACTGCCTTCTCGCTCTCTCCAACCCATTTTGAAAGGAATTCCGGCCCTTTAACGCTAATGAAATTTGCCTCACTTTCTGTAGCTACAGCTTTAGCCAGTAAAGTTTTTCCTGTTCCTGGAGGGCCATAAAGCAATATTCCTTTAGGTGGCTTCGCATCCATGTGGCTGAACAAATCATTATATTTGAGAGGCCATTCTACAGCTTCTCTTAACTTCTGCTTTGCTTCCTCAAGCCCACCAATATCATCCCAGTGAACATTTGGAGTTTCTATGACCACTTCCCTTAAAGCAGATGGAGTCATTGATTTGAATGCCTCATAGAAATCTTTTTCTGTAACTTCCAGCTTTTCTAAAATTTCAGCAGGAATTTTCTCTGCTTCCAAATCAATCTCTGGAAGGATACGGCGTAAAGCACGCATCGCTGCCTCCTTACACAAAGCCTCTAAATCAGCGCCAGAAAAGCCGTGAGTCATCTCTGCCAGCTTATCTAAATTAACATCTTTGGCAAGAGGCATTCCACGAGTATGAATTTCTAAAATTTCTCTTCTTCCTTTCTTGTCTGGAATGCCAATTTCTATCTCCCTGTCAAATCTTCCTGGACGTCTTAAAGCAGGGTCTATAGCATTTATTCTATTTGTTGCTCCTATAACAACAACTTTACCTCTCTCCTCCAATCCATCCATTAAAGCTAGCAATTGAGCAACAACTCTCCTTTCCACCTCTCCTGTAACTTCCTCACGCTTGGGGGCAATAGAATCTATTTCGTCAATGAAAATAATGGATGGAGCATTTTCTATTGCTTCTTTAAATATTCTTCTTAAATTCTCCTCACTTTCTCCATAATACTTACTCATTATTTCTGGCCCGCTCAATGAATAAAAGTTAGCATTTGTTTCATTTGCAACTGCTTTTGCCAATAAAGTTTTTCCAGTTCCTGGAGGACCATGAAGCAATACACCTTTAGGAGCTTCTATACCTAAGCGTTCAAATAACTCAGGATGCTTCAATGGCAACTCTACCATCTCTCTTATCTGCTTTATAGCCTCATCTAACCCACCAATATCTTCATATGTGACACGAGGAATCTTAAGCTCTTCCTTAGCAACTTTCTCACTAACTTTAATTTCAGTTGTAGCTCCTATTATAACAGCTTCAGTTGGCGGAGAATGAGAAGTAACCACTAAATCGAGCTTTCTACCCATGATGTTAAGCTCTATTTTATCTCCTTTTGTTATAACTCTTCCCTCCAAAACATGAGCCAGATAATCTTCTATTCCAATGATTCTTAATTCTTCAGTAGGAGCAAAAACAACCTTTTCAGCTGTTTTAGCTTTAATTTTCTTAACCTTAACCTTATCATCTATACCAACGCCAGCATTTTTTCTTGTCGAACCATCAATCCTAATTATACCTTTTCCAGCATCTTCAGCATAACCAGGCCAATAAATACAGGCAGTTTTTTTCTTCCCCTCAATCAGTATGACATCTCCTGGCGTTAACCCCATTTCCTCTGCCACTTCTGGATCTATTCTAGCTATACCACGCCCAACATCTCTTGCTTTTGCCTCCTCTACTTTCAAAATTTTCTCAGCCATTTAAATCACCTCTGAATAAATTCTTACCATCATATTTATATCATACTATTTAAATTAGAAAAATTATCTATAAAAAAATTAAGAGGGAATTACTCGATTTTTATTTTCTTCCCTGCCTTCTTTGGCTTTGCTTTCTTTAACTCAACATCCAGGACACCATTCTGATACGTTGCTTTAGCAGAGTTAGGATCTACTTCGCATGGCAATTCAACTTCCTTGTAATATTTCCTGTCTTTTGTATCTACTTTGATTGTCAATGTATTTTCTGTGACTTCCAAATCAATGTCCTCTTTTTTGACCCCCGGCACCTCTGCTGTCACGCTGACTTTGTCATCGGTTTCCATTACATCTACTAATGGCTCTCTGTATTCCTCGCTTATTTTGCCAAATCCTGGCTTGACATTGCCAAATTCTGTAACATGTGGCTTGCCATCTGGTCCAATGCGGACGCTCCAGCCATAAATGTATGGACCACCCTCTTCTGGTGTTGGCATTCTGCCTTCCATGGCATCTCTGATCAGCCTGTTCATGTATTGCTGCATTCTGCGGAATCTCTCTTCAAATTCTTCAAATATATCTTCAAAGCCCCACTCACCAAACCAATCAAATGGATCCTTATCTTTTCTATCCTTTCTCCTCACCATTTTCATCACCTCGAAAGTATAATTGCTGTTATATAAATAATTTACGCTCATTTTATGAATGTTATTGCCAATGGCATAAGAAAAGCAATTAAGCCAAAAAGCATTGCCACCAATGTTGTTTTTCTTGCTAACTCATTTTTATATTTAAATAGCAGAAAAATGGAATATGAAAATATTGACAGTGAAATTAAAAGAGGAATAAGAAAAACAACATTATTGTAATACCTCCCATCTATATTAAAAAAGAATGGAATAATGCTAGCAACCATTGCAATTATAATGAAAAAAGATGCTAATAAATTTGCTTTTTCTTCCCCTAAATAAAAAGGAAATGATTTTGTTTTTCTTAGCTTATCTCCTTCAAAATCCATAACATCCTTTAGAATTTCTCTTCCTACTCCAGCAAAAAAAGCAAGAAAAGAAAAGAAACAAACTATGGGCTTTATTTGCCCAATGGCTGAGCCAAAAATGAAAGGAATAGCCATTGTAAATGCAATGTAAAAGTTTCCAATAACCTTTATTTCCTTCAATTTTGCATCATATAGAATGGCTAGTAAAGCATTTATTAAAGCAATGAAAAAGCATATTTTGTTTATAAAAAAGGCTGATGCTACACCTATAGGAAAGGAAACGCTTGCTATAACTAAAGCATCCTCTTTCTTTAAATCACCTCTTACTAATGGTCTATCCATCCTTTTATTTTTTAAATCTACTTCATAGTCAAAATAATCATTTAAAGAAAATGAACCCATTTCTATGAATAAGGCTGTTAAAAAACCTAAAATGCATTTTTGTAATGAAGTTGCTTCCCCTAAAATTGCTCCTATTATAACTGCTATGCCAAGCATTGCGCCGTGGTCAAGCCTAGTTAAATCATAAAATGCCTTTATTTTCATATTAACTCCAAAACTTTTTTGATATCATTTTCAAATTTTTCTTTAAGCCATGGAGCATATATACATGCTGCTGGATGATAAGTTGGTAGAATTTTTATCCCATGCAAAGGACTATCAAAAACTTTTCCTCTTATTTTGCTTATGTTTTCAGCTTTAAATCCATATAATGGCAATATTGTTTGAGTGGCAAAATTTCCTAAAGTTAAAATGACCTTTGGCTTTATAATTTCGAGCTGTTTTTTTAAATATGGCAAACATTTCTCGATTTCATCTTTCATTGGATTTCTATTATTGGGTGGGCGACATTTTACAACATTTGTTATATAAACATCCTTTCTTCGTATTCCATTTTTTTCTAAAATTTCTGTAAGTAATTGCCCAGCTTTACCAACGAAAGGACGAGCCATTTCATCTTCTGTTTTGCCTGGAGCTTCACCAACAAGCATCAAATCTGCATTATAGTTTCCCTCTCCTGGAACCGCATTCTTTCTGCTTTTCCAAAGCCTGCATTTCCTACATTTTTTTATTTCTTCCTCCAACTCTTTCATTTCCTCCTCCTCTCTTTTATCTCCCTTATATAAGGATACCTCATTATTTTCCCGCAATTGAAACAAGTTACAACAACTTTACTTTTTTTAAGCCTAACTCTGCAATTTTTTCCTGGTAAAAGATAAGATAGGCAGTGCTTGCAAAATCTTCTTTTGTATTGCCTAGGCATTCTAACTAAATATCTCATGGCAATTTTTCTTGCAAGCCAGACATATCTATTAGCGAGCTCCATTCTATTTTCAAATGCCCTTCTTTCCGCTTGTTTAAAAAGAATGTGAATTCTCTGCAATGCTATCCTTTTCCTTTCCTTCCTCACATTTCCATAAGCTGAAAAAATACTTATTCTTTATGAAAAAAGGGGGGTCTGTCGAAAATTAAATGAAATAGGATGTGTCATAGTAAGTTCTCTTGCAATGATGAGCAATGATAGCTATTTCTTCTATTTGTTCAACAAACCCGAAAAAGTCGTCGAAATACAATGAAAATAAAAGTTGCCCAATGATTTTCTTCCATGCAACAATAGCCAACGGCAACAATTCTTTCATTTTTCGATAACCTCGAAAAACATTATGTAGAATAAAAGCACTTAATATCAATAACCTTTAAATAGCTATAAAATCTTTCTTTATGATTACAATGGAGGAGATATATGGTATCGAAGAGTTGAAGGCTAATTTTAGAAGAGTTATTGAGGAGATTGATGCTGTTTTGAAAGGTGCTTATAAGGAAAAGGAGGCATTAGAAAAACTCAGAAAAATTCTTTCAGAAGAGCAGATAGAAAGGCTTGAAGAAATGCTTGAACTAATGAAAAATAGGATTAAGGAAGCTGAAGAAAGAGCTTTAGCAGCGTTAGAGGAGGCAGAAAAATATAAAAATGAATTGGAAAAGGAGAGAACAAGATTGGAAAAATTGTGGGATGCATATAAAAAGCAGGAAGACGAATTTATAGATTTAGAGGAAAAGATAAAAGAAAAGGAGGAATTGATTAAAGAAAAGGAGGAAGAGATAGAAAAGCTAAAGAAACAAATTGATGAAATGGAAGAATTAAAAGAAAAATATACTACTTTTGAAATGCTCAGAAAGGAACTTGAAGAGAAAAGTAAGGAACTTGAAGAAACAAAGATGGAGCTTGTAAAGGAGAGGGAGAAGAGAAAAGCTCTAGAAAAGGAAGTGGAAGAACTAAAAAGTTATATTCCTTATAAAAAACAGGCTGAGGAATTAATGGAAAAAGTGAAAGAATTAGAGCCATTAAAGGAGCTTGTAAAATATAAGGATAAATACAAAGAAATTGAAGAATTATATAGGAAAGAGCAGGAGAGATTGGCAAAACTTTTCAAAAAATATGAAGAAATAAGCAAAGAATATGAGGAAGCAAAGAGCAAACTGGAGAAATGGGAGAAATGGTATGAAGAAAACAGAGAATACATTGAAATGGCTGCAAATGCAATCAGTAAATTCAAAATGCCAGAATAGCTATCTCCTCTCTAAATCTTCTCCTCCATAAAATATATTTTGAATCTCCGCATATAAATCTTCCATACCTTCCCATGTTTCTGAAGATATTGGAATCAATGCAGTATGAGCTTCCATTTCCCTTATAACTTCCATTATTCCCTCACTCATTTGAGAATATAAAGAGGAGCCTTTCATTAAATCTTCCTGCAATTTCTCTGGCTTTTTACCCCATTCAATAATCATATCTAAAGCTTCCTTATCAACAATATCAATTTTTGTCAAAATATTAACTAACGGCGCTCCTAACCTAAATTGAGTAGTTGCTGAAAGTAATAGCTGGGAGGCAAAATTTGTAGGCGTTGTTGCCAAAGATGGGTCTATAAGAAAAGCCAGCAATGATTTTTCCTTTCCCAACTGCTCAATTATAACTTTTCCAGTACTCCTAAAAACAAATAGCTCTAACTGCCCAGGAGTGTCAAACAATATATAATCTGCCCTGTACTCTCCAAGTCTTTCCTCAAGCTCCTTAACATTTAAAGCAAGCATATCTGCACAGACAACTTGCGCTCCATTTGGTCCCAAATTATATTCCTTCATCACTTCCTCTAGTGAAATCCATTCTCTAACATCTATCTCTGGAGAGTAAGGTATTCTTTTAACTCCTGGGTCAAGATTTACAGCTATTGAATCATAGCCCTGGCGGTGACACCATTCATTGAATGCATGTGTTAATGTGCTTTTTCCTGAGCCTGCTGTGCCAACAAAATATATATGGATCATTTTAGCCTCTTAGCATTTCCATGTGCTTTATTCTTTTTTCTATTAATTCTTTCTTTCCTATGTCATGTCTTATAAATATGTGTTCTCCTTCAACAAATTGTAAACATTTTTCGCAAATTTTTTCTGCTTCTTCAATTTCTTCGGCTATTCCAACTATTGCCAAACTTCTTGATGTTGTTGTATAAATCTTTCCATTTTCTTCATTTACTGAAGCATAGAAAAGCAATCCACCGTTTTCTCTTATTTTCTCTTCATTTACCTTAATTTCTTTTCCAGCAACTGGCTTTATTCCATATCCTTCTGGCACAACATATTTACAGACTGTGCTTTTGTTTTCGAAGCTTATTTTTTTATTGCTTAGATTGCCTTCTACCATTGCCATACATATTTCCAAATAATTTGTTTTAAGCAAAGGCAATACATTCATAGCTTCTGGATCGCCAAACCTTGCATTTATTTCTATAACCTTAACACCATTTGCAGTAAGCATAAATTGCCCATAAATTACTCCCTTGTATTGTCTCCCTTCTTTTTTCAATGCTTCAACAATTTTTTGGAGTATTGTAGCTGCTTCCTCATAATCATCAGGCGTCATAAAGGGCAATATACCGCTTTTATGACTATATGAACCCATCCCTCCTGTATTTGGTCCTTTATCTCCTGGCAAAAGCCTTTTGTGATCTTGAACAGCTGGCATTGGATAAATTGCATTTCCATCGCAAAATGCCTGTAAGGTAAATTCCTCTCCAACAACTTTTTCCTCTATGAGAACTTTACTATGCCCTCCTATTTTCTTTTCTATAACTTCTTTAGCATATTTTACTGCTTCTTCAATACTATTAAAATGATCTCCTGCAACTTTCACTCCTTTTCCTCCTGTTAATCCTATAGGCTTAACAGCAACTTCTCCATCAAGCATCTCTATAAATTCTTTTGCCATTTCAGCATCTGAAAAAACCCTGCATTTAACACTCCCTTTTATCTTATACTTTTCCATCAAATTTCTCATGAATTCTTTGCTCGTTTCTATTTCAGCTGCTTCCTTGGAAGGAGATGCAACTTTTATTCCATTTTCTTCCAATACATTTGTTACTCCTGCTTCTTCTGGCGCTTCTGGCCCAATTATAGCAAGTTCTATTTTTTTCTTCAAAGCATATTCAAGAACTTTTTCTGCATCTGTTTCATTATGAATGAAATAATCTTTTGCAAGTCTTTTTATTCCCGGATTCAAATTTTTCATTACAGAATAAAGCTCCCCACCAGAATCGCATACAGCTTTACATATAGCATGCTCTCTTGCCCCGCCTCCAATAACTAAAACTCGCATTAATATGAATAGCTGGATGAATAATAAACTTTTATCTCAGCATCTCAATCTTTTCTATTTCATTATTCTTAATAAAATCAATAATTTTTTCTCCTGCTTTTTTAACTTCTTCACTAAGCTCTCCATAAAAACTCTTTGGTTGTATGCCTATCAGATAAATCTTCGCATTTGTATATTTCTCTAAATGAGAAACAAATAAAGAGAGAGGTATAGAATGAGTTGAAAAAGTTGCTTTCGCAATTTTTTCTTTTGGCACAATTCTTATTTCTCCAGCTTTAAGTCCCATATCTGCAGCATCTACAATTACCACTTTTTCTGGCTTAAGCCTTTTTATCTCTCCTACGTAATTTTCTGGAACTGTTGCACAATCTATTGCTTTCCAACCATCACACTTGAATTTTCTCGCCACATATACTCCAATGGCATCGTCGCCGTTCATTTCATTGCCCACTCCAAGCAATACATTCATAATGAAGTAATGGAAAAGCAAATTTATACATTTGCAATATGAAGATATGGAATTAATGAATATGACATGGAAAGAAATTGAAAAATTGCCAAAAGATACGGTTTTTTTCATTACTTTAAGTCCATTGGAAGCACATGGTCCTCATTTGCCAGTTGCTACCGATTTTCTTATTGCAAAAGAAATTGAAGAAAAAGCCATTGAAAAGTTAAACAAGGAAGGAATTAATGCTGTTTCATTGCTTTCTTTGCCAATTGGAGTTTGCCATTATCTCAAGGATTTTCCTGGGACTATTTCCATCTCGTCCAAAACGCTTAGCAATTTGCTTTCTGATATATTTCAATCAATGATTGACTTTGGATATAAAAACTTCATAGTTTGCAACTTCCACATGGATTTGGAGCATTTAAAAGGCATTCATTCAGCAATTAAAAAGTTCAAAAATAAAGCTAACATATGCGAGCCTCTCTCTGCATATTATTACAGAGGAGAGCTTTTTGAAAAATTAGAAGGAGAGGTGCATGCGGATAAAAAAGAGACGTCCTTAGCACTTTTTCTTTTTCCAAAATTAGTCAAAAATTATGATATAGAGGCTTGCAAAATAAAGATAAATTTGTTAAATGCATTCAAAAGTTTCAAAGAAATTGGTGCCACTATGGCTTACATTGGCAGTCCAGCAGAAGCAAACGTTGAATATGGAAAGAAACTTTTTGATTTAATGGTAGAAAAAATTGTAGAAGCAAGCAAGATGCTTAAAGAAGGAAAATGCATTGATTTGCCTTTAAAAATAAAACTTATTCTAAAGATTTAAATGCTTAAATGGCATTAAAAATATGTTATTTCCCTTGCCTTTATGGCTAATAATAGTAATTGCAATAATTGTTTTGGTTGGATGGAAAATAATAAAGTTTGCCATAAAATTGCTATTCATAATATTTCTTATTTTGCTGGTATTAGCTTTAATTTATTTGTTGCCAATAATTAAAAATCTTTTAGGATAATGTTTTTCTTCTTTTCCATTCAATATCTATAGCCTGTTTTCTTTTTTCTCCTTTTGCCAAACTAAAGAAAATTGAAAATGAGATATATGGGAATAGGAGTAAAAGCAATGAGGTAGCAAGAATCCACTCAATAATCTTTGCTAAAAATAAAATCAAAACAACACCAATCGCCATAGATGATGCTATCAAATGCCGTTTCATTTCTACTTTTATTTCCTTCCGTATATATTAATTTTTCTCAATTAAAAAGTCCGTGTGTAGTCCCGAAATTAGTGAAATATGAAATCGCTATACCATTAAAAATAAATGAAAAAGAATGTTGTTGTAGCAACCTCTGCAGAATAATATTTGGCAAATTTCTCATTTTAATCTATATTTCATTTTTAGAAGCTCATCAAGAATCAATGAAATAGGGTGTTGCTATAGGAGGCTCATCCAACAATGCAATGACACAATTATTCATAATATTCAGGATCATTCAAAAATCAATAAAAAGGGATTTTCTTTCATGGTATGATGGCGAACAATCCTTTCTTTCATTTTCAGTAAACAATAAATAGATAGGCTATTCTTTTCCAAAATGAGAAAAATTTTGTTTATTTATATGAAACTATATGGATATTTTATATCTGGTTATTTGATTTTGTTGTTGCATTTCATACAGTTTCTGATATTGCTTCTGTAACTCTCCCCATATATTCTGGTTATTTATCCAGAAAACCTGCAGATATTTCTCATCCTTTTGGACATGAAATGGTAAAAATATTGCTTCTTTGATTGCTGCTGTTGTCTTTATAACAATAATGTCATTTGAATTATTCAAGGAAGGATAAATAAATTATTGCATCCTTTTGCCAACTATTCTAATTATTGAAAAACGGTTTTTATAGAAAGCATAAATGATTCCTTATCTACTGCTGCTGCAATTTTTGGCATTTTTACTTGTAAGCTTCGGCTATACTTTATTTGATGGAATCATAACTATATGCATAGCTTTCCCAATATTTTACAATTCTATTAAGTCTGTTAAAGAGTTTATGACATGGTAGCTACTTAATGGGTGAGAACAAAATGAATTATCAGAAAAGATTGCCCCAAATAAAACATGTTGTTGTTCATATTTGTCCCCATCATGGAAGAAAAGAAAACCATATTCTTATTCCATTCTTGTTCTATATTATTCGAAAAATGCACAGCAAAATTTAAGTTTATGATTTGTTCCATATTTCTATGAAAAAGATGGTAATTTTGTTAATAATGTTAATTATCCCGCTTTCTTCCGCTCATCCTGTTCATGAATGGGAGAGGCACGTTTATTATAGGAGTATAACACTATATGCGCCTGCTGTTGCTTCCGCCAATGGAAGCTATTTTGGAGTGCTTACTGAAATAAATGTGACAATGATGAACGGCTCTGGCAACGTCTTTGTTATTACATCGCCATTAACACAACTTGATATGCAAGGCTCTGCAAAGCTTGCTGTAGATGTTGCTGGAATGTTAACTGGTAAAGATGTCAGCAAATATGATTTTCTTTTCCAAGTGAAATCAGATGCTCCAATAGTTGGAGGACCTTCTGCTGGAGCAACAATGACTATTGCCGTAATTTGTTTGCTGGAAAAGCTAAATGCGAGGGATGATGTCATAATGACAGGTATGATTAATCCAGATGGAAGCGTTGGTCCCGTAGGAGGAATACTTGAAAAAGGAGAGGCAGCAGGAAAAGCTGGAATGAAATATTTTTTGATTCCGAGAGGGCAGAGTATAGAATATAAGACAGTTGAGGAAAAAATTGGGTGGATTACTTATTATAAGAAAGTGCCAGTAAATGTTACAAAAGAGCTTTATGATAAATATGGGCTTATTGTTAAGGAAGTGGATGATATAAATGAAGCATTGGCTTATTTCACAAATTATAGCTTTAAAGAAGAGAAATCAACAAAGCCAATTTTAACTGCAGATTACTACAAAGATATAATAAAACCAATGGCAGAATATGCAATGGAAAAAGCAAATGAAAGTTATAGTTTAGCTCAATCTATGTTTGAAAAAGCAAATATACCTGTAGGTTTTCCATGGAATAATCCTAGAGGTATAGTAGCAAATAGCTTAGATGATGCTGAAAAAGCTTTGGAAGATTCAAAAATAGCTTATGAAAATGCCTTTTATTACTATAGCTTGAGCAAAGCATTCCAATCAATGATTAATTCAAGATTTGTAATTTATGCTTGCAACTATTACAATGGAACAAGTTTGAATGAAATCTACAATGAAACAAAAGAAGCTGTAACAAAAGCATTGAATACCGCAAAAAACAGTAAAGTCGATGGCTTGATAAGTTTGCAATGTGTAGGAGGAGCCCAGCAAAGAGCTTTAGATGCAGAGAAATATCTAAATATGAGTGCAGACAGCAAACTCAATTATCTCTACCATTGGGCTTATGCTATGGAAAGAAGTAAAACAGTATATTGGTGGCTAAATATAAGCAAGGAGTTTAATGAAAGCTACAAAGTTAATGAGAGCTGGATAAAAAGCATAGCTGAAAAGTATTATGATTATGCACAGAGCATATTCTCCTATGCAAATATATTGTCAGAAGAAACTGGTTATTCAAGACAATTTGTTAAAAAAGCAGAAGACTTGCTGGCAGAGGCAAATGAGCAAAAAGAAGATTATCCAGCATCAAGCTTATTTAACTCATTGGAAGCAATTACAAATGCAAATCTTGCCATTGAATTTATTGGGCTTGAAAGCAATGATATTTTCTATAAGCTTAATAGAACAAGAGAAATGGCAAGTTATGCAATTCAAAAAGCGAGAAATGAAAGTATTGAGCCTATACTAGCTGTTAGCTATTTTGAATTTGGCAGAAGTTTGGAAAATGACGATGTAATAAAGGCAATTACATACTACAAATATGCTTATATGATTGCAAATATGCTTTGCTTAGCAAAAGGTTATAAAGCAAAGGAACTAGTTAAAAACGAAATAAATGAAAATGGGAATAGCAATACTAGCAATGCAATTCTCGTTGATTTGAAAACAGCTGGAATGCTTGGAATTTCTTTTGTTATAGGATTAGCAATAGGCTGGGGAATAAAAAGAAATGGAAGGAAAGAAGAAATTGTGGAGAAATCTCAAAAGTATGAAAACGAAGAATTAGAAAATAAAAACTAGCTCACATTCTCTCTAAAGCATCTATTCCGAGCAAATTGAGACAGTTTTTTAGAACCTGGCGAGTTGCATTCACCAAAGCCAATCTTTCTTTTTCTTTCTCGCTTCCTATTACTCTGCAATCTCTATAAAAAATGTTGAATGTTGACGCAACTTCATGAGCATATTCTGCAAGCAATGAAGGATTTCTTGTTTCGGCACATTCTTTTACTTTCTCTGGAAATAAAGCAAGTTTTTTTAGCAGTTTTATCTCGCTTTCATGCTCATATTTAGCTGTGCTCTGCTTTTCATAATTTGCTTTCCTTAAAATGGAGCAACATCTTGCGTGTGCATATTGAATGAATGGAGCTGATTCGCCTTCAAAATTCAAGGCTTCTTCCCATTTAAATACTATTGCTTTGCTTGGTTTCACCTTTATTATATTGTATCTTATTGCCCCAACAGCAACACTTTTTGCAATTTTTTCTGCATCTTCTATTCCTCTTTCATTAACTTCTTTTTTAGCTCTTTCAATAGCTTCTTCAATTAAATCATCTAAATAAACCACTCTCCCCTTTCTTGTTGACATTCTTCCTTCTGGTAAGGAAACAAAGGAATAAAAAATAACTTCAGGTGTCTTTTTATTTAATAGTTTTAAGGCAATTTCAACACATTTTGCCTCAAGCTTATGGTCTTCGCCAAGCACATTTATCATTAAATCTGCTCTTTCTCCCTTCCATATATGATATGCAATATCCCTAGTTGCATATAAAGAGGTGCCATCACTCCTCGTTAAGAAAAATTTTTTATCTCTTCCATGTATTCCAAAAGGCTCTAAATCAATATATAAGGCATTTCCTTCTTCCTTTACATATCCTGTTTTTCTCAATTCATCTACAACTTTTTCAACGCTTCCATCCAAAACAAATTTTGATTCTTCAACAAATTCATCTATGTAAATGTTCAGCATATTTAAGCTTTGCATTATTCCTTTTAATACTTCATCATAAATTTCTTTTATTTCTTCCAGTAATTTTTTATCTCCTTGCTCACATTTCTTAATAATTTCTTCTATCTCCTTTTTAACTTCTGGGTTTTTTTCCGCAAGCTCTGAAGCTTTCTGATAATATGCAACATATTTGTGATCTGGTTTATCATGCTTTGCTTCAAGCTTTAAATTTTTAATGCCCCAGAAAAGAGTTGCAACTTGCTTTCCCATATCATCAACATAATATTGAGTAGTAACATCGTATCCATAAAATTTTAGCAATCTTGCAATAGTATCACCAATTATTGGATTTCTCGCCCTCCCAACGTGCAATGGCCCATTTGGATTGGCAGAAGTATGCTCCACTATAACTTTGATTGCCTTTTTCTCTCTTTTTCCAAAATCATCTCCCATTTCCTCTATCTGCTTTATCAATTCCATTGCCAATTTCTCCGCATTTATAAAGAAATTAACATATCCTCTTACAGCCTCGCTTTTTTCAATCCATTCTCCTTTAATTTCTGCAAGTTCTTCAGCTATTTCTAATGGGTTTCTTTTTATTTTCTTAGCAAGCTGAAAACATGGATATGCCAAATCTGCTATTTCTTTTGGCTTTTCAAGCTTTATTTCTATATCAATTCCATAGAGTTGTCTAATTCTTTCGTTAAGCTTTTGCCTTACTTCATCCTCAAATTTTTCAAATGGATACATCATGGATTCCACAGATTGAAAGCTGGGTCACCATATAAATTAAACTCATGAAGGCAATGATATTTTTATACAAATATTTTCCAATCATAAATCTTGGATTAATTAAAGCAAAACATATGAGCAAAACAATGAGCTTTTTCATGGAAATATATGAAAATGATTTAATAAATTTGGCGATGAGAAAATGAGAAATGATTATCATTTGCTACTATTGCATGAAGAGAATTTACTATAACAATGTTCCAATTCATTTAAGAAAATGTTTTATGAATATTTTGAATATAAACTCATGAAAAAAGTTATGATTGTTTTAATTGCTCTTATCATAGCCTTTCCATATACAGGAATAATAAGGAGAGAAACAAATAGCATAGAGGATAAGCCAACTATACACATTTCTAATACAAATGATTACTGCATTTTACAGCTTGAAAATGCTTTGTATATGTACAGTGAAGGCTATCCTATATTGCCATATTATGTAAAGACATATACATATCCTGCTGGAACAAAAATAAATGAAATAAACGTTGAAGCAAAGAAAATTGAGGAAATAAAGCTTGAAAAGAAGATACAGCCAGCTCCACCAGCTATGCCATTGAATATGGAATATAAATACGAAATAAAGGAAGGAGAAATTTATAGCAAGGATGAATTTTATCCAAATGAATGGTATGATTATAGCATAGGAATGGGAATAAAAGATGGAAAGCATGTTGTTTTCTTAAACATTTATCTCTATCCAGTGAGATACAATGCTATAAGAAATGAAGTTTTATATGCAAAGGATTTCGACATTTCCATTGATTACAAATTGCCTTCTCAGCCATTGTTTAACAAAGATGAATATGACTTGCTTATTATTTGCCCAGATAATTGGGTTGAGCAGTTGCAACCATTGAAGGAGCATAAGGAAAAATATGGAATAAAAACAATTATTGTTTCATTAGATGAAATATATGGAGGCAAGTATTTTGCAACGCAGGGAAGAGATTCTGCAGAGAAAATAAAATATTTCATTAAAGATGCAATTGAAAACTGGGGCATTGAATATGTTTTGCTTGTAGGAGGAAGAAAATTTAGCAAAGAAGAGTGGATTATGCCAGCAAGGTATGCATACTCCATAGATAAAGTGCCACCATTTACAGAAAATGGTTATCTCAGCGATTTATATTTTGCAGACATATATGATGCAAATGGAAACTTTTCCTCTTGGGATACAAATGGAAACGGAATCTATGCTGAATATGATTACAATGGAAGGTACGATGATGTTGATTTATATCCTGATGTTTATGTGGGGCGCCTTCCGTGCAGAAATAAATTGGAATTAAAGATAGTTGTGAATAAAATTATCCAGTATGAAAAAGGGCAGGGTGAGTGGAAAAGAAGAGCTATATTGTGCGGGGGTGATACAGATTTAAATGACAGAGATGATATAAATGAAGGAGAATATTTAAATGAGAAAGTTGCTGAAGTTTTGGAAGATTATGATTGCATTTTCCTCTGGACTTCCTTAAATACTCTAAGCAGAAAAAACTTCTGGCAAGAAATGATGAAAGGGGCAAAATTTGTAGATTTATCTGGACACGGCTCCCCAAACAGCTGGGCAACTCACCCGCATAACAGCGATGAGTGGATAGGAATAACATTGTTTGACATATTCACATATTTCAATGGGGAAAAATTACCAATATTTTTTGCCAATGCCTGCCATACCTGCCAATTCAATTTGACATATGAATGCTTTGGATGGAGCTTTGTTAAAAAGGCAGGAGGAGGAGCAATAGCATTTATTGGCTCTACTGGCTTATCATATGGCTTTGGAGGATATGCAACTGCAGAAAGTTTGTCTGGCTATTTAGAAATAGAATTTTTCAGAAATCATAATGAAGAATTTTTAGGAAATGCATTTTACAATGCAATAATTAGCTACTTAAATAATATCCCAATGGATGACTGGCAGGATTATAAAACTGTTGAAGAATATGTTTTATTTGGACTGCCTTGCTTAAAAATGAATTAAAATGAAAGAATCAGTAGATGCATTTGATGTTCTTGCTATTGTAAAGGAACTTCAAGAGCTGAAAGACAGCTACATTGACAAAGTTTATCAGATTGATGATGAAATTTATATAAAAACGAAGGGGAAGAAAAAGGTGGAAATTTTTATCAAAGCAGGAAAATGGCTTTGCATAAGTAAGTATAGAGAGGAAAGCAAAGAGCACCCCCCAGCTTTTGCAATGATTTTAAGAAAATACTTAGGGAATGGAAAAATTGTTGACATAAAACAGCATGATTTTGATAGAATCGTTATTTTTGAAGTTCAAAAGGAGCAGAAATATAAATTGATATGCGAGTTTATTCCAAATGGAAACATAGTTTTGGTTGGAGAGGATGAAAAAATAATAATGCCCCTAATGTATCAAAAATGGGCTCATAGAGAAATAAAAAGAGGCGAGGCATACATTTTTCCTCCTTCAAAAATAAATCCAAAAGAAATTTCATATGAAGAATTTAAAGAAAAAATTTTTGGAGCAAAAGATGTTGTAAGGGGTTTAGTTAAATTAGGAATACCTGGAAAATGGGCTGAAGAAATCTGTTATTTAGCAAATGTATCAAAAGAAAAATTGCCAAATGAAACAAGCGATGAAGAGATGAAAAGGTTATATGAAAAGATGAGAGAGCTATTTGAGAAATTTGAGGAAGGTGCATTTAAACCAGTTATAGTAAAATGCAATGGTGATGTAGATGTTCTTCCAATGCCTATTAAAAGATATGAAGGATGCGAGCAAAAAGAATACGAAAGTGTAAATGAAGCATTTGATGAATTTTATTACAAATTTTTACGAAAAGAAAAAGAGGAAAAGAAAGAACTGGAAGAAGAAAAAGAAAAAATAAAAAGGCAAATAAAACAGCAAGAAGAGGCAATTGAAAAATTTAAGGAAAAGGAAATAAAATACAGACAGGAAGGAGATGCAATATTTGCAAATTATGAACTCGTGAAAAAAATTCTTGAAGGAGAAAAGAACGAACTAATAATAGCGAGAAAATATCCAAAAGTTATTGTGGAATTGCCTTATGGAGATGAAAAAGTAAAGGTGGAACTTGATTTAAACAAGAATGTTTACCAAAATGCAGAGGAAAAATATGAAATGAGTAAAAAGATGAAAGAAAAGATAAAAGGAGCAATTGAAGCTATGGAAGAAGCAAAAAGGAAATTAAAAGAGCTTGACAAAATAAAAATAGAGGAAAAAAAGATAAAAAAGAAGAGAAGGAAATACTGGTTTGAAAATTATAGGTGGTTTATTTCATCAGAAGGAAATTTGATTATTGCTGGAAAGGATGCAAAATCAAATGAAAAAGTTGTTAAAAAATACATGCAGGATGATGACTTATATGTGCATGCTGATGTGCATGGGGCGCCTTCTTGCATAATAAAGGCAAGCGATATTTATGGAAATAAAAAGGAGATTGGGGAGCAGACTATAAAGGAAGCGTGCCAATTTGCAGTTTCATATTCAAAAGCTTGGGGTCAAAGTTATGGAGTTGCAATAGCTTATTGGGTTTATCCTTGGCAAGTGTCAAAAAGAGCAGAGTCTGGAGAATATTTGCCTACTGGTGCTTTTGTTATAAGGGGGAAGAGAAATTATGAAAAATGCCAGCTTGAAGCAGGCGTAGGAATAGTTGAAATAAATGGAGAGGAGAGAGTCATGGGTGGAGCACCATCAGCAGTTAAGAAATGGGCAAAGAAATGGATAATTTTTATTCCTGGTGATAAAGATAAAAATGAGGTTGCAAAAGAGCTTGCAGAAATTTTTGGATGCGATGTTGAAGAGTTACAGAGAGCTTTACCACCTGGAAAATTAGCGAAAAAGGAGGAAAAATTATGAAAGTTCTTGAAATGGATTTAAAGAAAGGAATTGTGAAAGTAAAAGTGCAAAGTAAAGAGGATGCATGGCATCTTTATAATCTCATTGAAGAAGGAGACTATATTTCAGCTTTTACTTATAGAAGCAAGAAAGAAGGAGAAGACAAAATAAGGAGTAAAAAAGGAGAGAAGGAGAGGGTTTATTTAAAAATACAGGTAACAGATAAAGAATTTCAGAAATTTACGGATAGGCTTAGAATAAGAGGAAAAATTGTTGAAGGTGTTGAAGAAATTGGAGCATATCATACTTTTAATATCGAGCCAAATATGGAAATAAAAATTGAAAAAGAGTGGAAGGAGCATCATTTAAAAAGGCTTGAAGAAGCAACAAAAAAACATCCAAAAGTTGCTATTTTAGCTATGGATGATGAAATGGCTACTTTAGCAATTGTTCATGAATATGGAGTAGAAGAGGTAGCAAATATTCCTTCTTATAGAGGAGGAAAAATGTATAATGATTCTTATGATGAAAAAGAGTATTATGGACAGATACTGGCTAAGATAAAAAATTTGAATTTGCCTTTAGTGATTGTTGGACCGGGTTTTGAAAAGGATAAATTTGTTGAATTTGCAAAAAATGAATTAAAAAATTTTGTTGTAGATAGCACAAGTCATGCTGGTATGGTTGGCGTATATGAAGCTTTGAAAAGAGGAGCAGTTGAAAAAATAGCTAAGGAAAACAGAATAACAAAGGAAGAAATGCTAATGGAAAAGGTAATGGAAGAAATTTCTAAAGATGGATTAGTTGCTTATGGAATGGAAGAAGTTGAAAAAGCCTTGGAAATGGGAGCTGTAGATAAATTGTTGATTACAAGCGATTTAATAAAAAATGAGGGATTGCTTAAAAAAGCAGAATGGTGCAGGGCGGAGATTATTATAATAGAAGGAGAAGAAACAAGGAAAAAGCTTGAAGCATTGGGAAAAGTTGTTGCTTTGCTTAGATACAAAATTAGCTAACTTTTATTTCTGGCACATAGTAATGATAGACTATGCGCATGGTGAAATCGTTTCCTCTGTCAAAAAATCTTGGTTTAGGTGTAATGCTAAGGTTGATTTTGCAGTTAACTTCATTCAATGCATTTTGTGCTAAATATTCATAAAGTTGTGTCTCATTTTCTGCTTCTTTTGTAAAATCCTGAGGTTGCCCTTTTTCGACATGTAATTCAATTTTACCATATCCTTTTGCAGATTGAGAAAATCCAAGCTCATCTATTTTTACATTCATCTCTATCAAATCACTCCAATTCCATGGCAATATGAGTCCATGAAAATCGAGATTATCTGACCATTCAAGAATTATATCTACTGCTGTTATAACCCCATATTCTTTGCCTTCTGAAGGATAATCTATATCTAAGCTATAACTTGCTCCCCATCCATCTCTGCCAACAAATCCATTGTCTACAATTTCATCGCTGTATTCAACCCAAGAAACCACATATTCTGTTTTCTTTACTTCCTCACCAGTAGCAACATATGTTTTCTCATGATATACTATACCTGCTATTGATATTATTAAAATAACAATTCCTGCAAATATTACAATCTTATCTTGCTTATCCATCGCCTCACCTAACACAATAAGGTTTTACCATTTATAAAATTTAGCAATTTCAGGGGATGTTAAATAAAAAGGCAATGGCATATTACCATAAGCATTATCGCCTAACTCTTCATTTCAATTTTGAAATATCTTTCCATGTTAAAATTTGTTTTTTCATAGCCATTGCTTCATTGACTCTCCTAACTGGCATGTTATGAGGAGCATTTTTTAAAATGTTAATATCTTCTTCAACAATTTTTTTCATTGTCTCAGCAAATTTGTCTAAGGTTTCCTTACTTTCATCTTCTGTTGGTTCAATCATAAAAGCTTCTTCAACAATCAATGGGAAATAAATTGTTGGTGGATGAAAACCATAATCCAGCAACCTTTTTGCAACATCTAATGCTCTTATTCCTTTTTTCCTTAAATTTGCTAAAGAAATAACAAATTCATGCATTCTTTTACCATTATAAGGAACTTCAAACCCATATCTTTTGAGTCTTTCCATGAGATAATTTGAATTCAAAACAGCTTTTTCTGCCACCTTTTCCAAATCCTTCCCCTTTCTCAATATATATGCATATGCTTTCAAAAGCACTGCAAAATTTCCATAAAAAAGGCTCACTTTTCCTATGGAATATGGCTGATTATAATCTAATTTGTATTTCTCGCCCTCTTTTTTAATTCTCGGCACAGGCAAAAATTTTTCCAGATAAGCTTTTACTCCTACTGGACCAGCTCCTGGTCCTCCGCCTCCATGAGGTGTAGCAAAAGTTTTGTGCAGATTGAGATGGACAATATCAAATCCCATAATGCCTAGCTTGGTTTTTCCTAAAATTGCATTTAGATTGGCACCATCATAATAAAGTAAAGCTCCTACTTTTTTCACCTCTTCAGCTATTTTTAAGATGTCTTTTTCAAAAATGCCAAGAGTGTTAGGATTGGTAAGCATGAATGCAGCTGTTTCATTACTCAATGCTTCCTTCAATGCTGTTAAATCTACCATTCCATTTTTTGAGGGAATTTCTATAACATTAAATCCAGCCATTTTGGCAGAGGCAGGATTTGTTCCATGAGCAGAGTCCGGCACTATGACATCTTTTCTTACATCTCCTTCTCCTTTCCATTCAAAATATGCTCTTGTAATGAGCATTCCAGTTAGCTCTCCATGAGCGCCAGCACATGGTTGCAAGGAAAAGGCATCCATTCCAGTAATCTCGCAAAACAATTTTTCAAGCTTATACATTATTTCTAAGCATCCTTGACATGTAGCTTCATTTTGCAAAGGATGAACAAATTTTATTTTCTCATTTTTTGCAATTCTTTCAAGCAACTTTGGATTATATTTCATTGTGCATGAGCCAAGTGGATAAAAACCGGTATCTACTCCATAATTCATTTGGCTAAGATGCAAGAAATGTTTCATTACTTCTCTCTCTGTTAAATTAGGAATATTGAGTTCTTTTCTTTCTATTTCCTCAGGCAAAAATTCTTCCTCAATTTCTTCAATCTCATTTAGCAGTGGTTCATTATATTTTGCCATCATTTTATCTCCTCCATTGCTTCTTCAAATTTATCTACAGCAAAATCAATAATTTCCTTGGTATGCATTTCAGTTATTCCAAAGAGAATACCATTTTTTATATATTCATCTATTAACAATCCTCCATGTATTCCTTTTTCCAAAATTTTATTATTTAACTCCTTAGCATTTACAGGAGGAATAGCAACAAACTCATTAAAGAATTCTTTATATGGTATTTTAAAACCAATTTTTTCAAGCTTTTTTGCCATATATCTCGCATTTTTCATGTTTTCAATGGCAATTTTTCTCAATCCATTCCTTCCAAGAACAGCAACATATGCAACAAAAGCTATACAACATAAAGCTTGATTGGAACATATATTACTTGTTGCTTTTCCTCTCCTTATATGTTGTTCTCTCGTTTGCAAAGTCATGCAAAAAGCTCTTTTTCCATTTGCATCTAAGGTAGCGCCAACTATTTTTCCAGGCATCTGGCGCACATATTCTTTCTTGGAAGCAAATATTCCTAACAAAGGTCCCCCAAAATTTAATGGAATGCCAAGATAACCTTCACCTATAACAATATCTGCATCATAATATGAAGGTGGATTAAAAATTGCCAGATGCAAAGGATCTATTCCCACTATAAGCAAAGCATCCAATTCTTCCTTCAATTTCTTAATTTCATTATATCTATTCTCTATAACTCCAAAAAAATTTGGATTTTCAACATAAATGGCAGAGACATCTTTTTCATTTATATCAAGAGACATTCTTCCATCTTCTCTATAGTCAATTTCTTTTATTTCCATTTCCGCGCCTTTTGCATAGTTTATGGCAACGCTTTTTTTACCCCAGTAAATATTTTTAGGAATAAGCACTTTCTTTTTCCCATTTATCCTGTTTGCCATCAAAATAGCTTCCCCAAGAGCTGTAGCTGAGTCATACATTGAAACATTTGCAACACCCATGCCTGTAAGCTCACAAATTATGGATTGGTATTCAAACATTGCTTGCAATATTCCCTGAGATGCTTCTGCCTGATAAGGAGTATATGAGGTATAGAATTCACTTCTCGAAACAATTTCCTCTACAACTGCAGGAATATAGTGTGGTTTAATAATTGGTAGAAAGGAAGGCATATCAAAAAAAGTTTTGTTTTTTTCCAATATATTTCTTATTTCCATTTCTACTTCCATTTCTTCTTTTGGCTCATGCAAATTTAAGCCATCAATTTTAATTTCTTCTGGGATACAATCAAAAAGTTCATCAATGCTTTTTAAGCCCAGAAATTTTAGCATTTCTTCCATGCGGGCTAAATGTGAATAAGGAATTAAATTTTATGGTAAATGAAAAAATGAAAGAATTGTTGTTTGGTTGTTTTCACTCAATATCATTCATAAAGAAATTGCGATAACAGCATTTGCTCCTTTTTAATCTGAAAGATTTGGACCATCAAAAATTCTTTCCCTGCAATATGCAGTGATGCTATTTCTTTCATTTACTGAGTTGTCGAAATGAAAGAAATGGTTGTCATTGGCTATTGTTGCATGGAAGAAAATCACCAACATTCATTTCCATTGTATTCTCAACGGTCCCCATTTACTGTACACCAATAAAAAACCTAAATTTAAATAAGCAATTTCTATTTTTAGTCAATGAAACTTGGCATCATTGGGTGCGGAGCCATAGGCACAGATGTTGCAAAAGCAGCAGATGAAATGGAAGAAATTGACGAAATTTATTTATATGACATTATAGAAGAAAAAGCAAAAAAACTGGCAGATGATTTAAAAAAAGCAAAATTCGCAAAGGTAGAAGATTTTCTTCCCGTTGTAGATATTGTTTTCGAATCTGCCTCCCAACAAGCAGTTTATGAATATGCAGAAAAGGTAATTGAAGCAAAAAAGGACTTGATTATAATGTCTATAGGTGCCCTATTTGATGATGAGTTTAGAGAGAGACTTATAAAGAAAGCAAAGGAAAATAAATGCAAAATATATCTACCATCTGGAGCTGTAGCTGGATTAGATGGAATAAAAGCAGCAAGCATAGGAGGATTAGATGAAGTTACTTTGGTAACAACCAAATCACCAGAAGCATTTGGAAAGAAAATTGAGAAGAGAACCGTTCTTTTTGATGGAAATGCAAGAGAAGCAGTAAAACTATTTCCCAAAAACATAAATGTTGCTGCTTGCCTCTCATTAGCTGGAATTGGATTCGATAAAACAAGAGTAAAAGTTGTTGCAGACCCTGTTATAAGATTTAATAGCCATAAAATACTGGCTCATGGAAAGTTCGGGAGGTTGAGAGCCGAGGTAGAAAATTTGCCCAATCCTAAAAATCCTAGTACAAGTTACTTGGCATCTTTATCAGCTATAGCAGTATTAAAAAAGATAGTTAGTCCTTTGCAAATAGGAATATGAAGAAAGTAATATATGTAGCAATAGCATTTGCACTGCTGGTTGCTGGCTTTTACTTAGCATATGACAGGGCGAAAGAGCTAAACACTGCAAGATGCTTGGGATGCATTGCAATGCAACCTAAAGCTGAAAAATTTACTAACTTTTGGATAGAATATCCAGAAGGATATAAAGCAAAAGGAATCCCTCCCCATCCTGACTGGATAATAAATGCTTCAAAGGAAAAAGTTGTTATGCTGTTTTTCTGGGGGCCTGCCTGCGAGCCATGTGAAAAGCAATGGGAAGACATGAAAAAAGCTGGGCTTGTTATAGGAAGTGAAGAAAATGGAACAATAACACAGAATTTCAGTTATGTAAAATTGTTTTCCTTAGATGTTACAAAGGAAAGAGGAAATACAATAAAAATCTATACTAAAGATGGGAGCGAATCAACGCCTACAACAGTTATACTTTTTGAAAAGAATGGAACAATATACTGGTATGCATTTTCTGGAAGAGCAGATGGAAAAGGAGGTAGACCTAGTATAGAAGAATTAATTAATATATTGGAAAAGGCGAAGGAGGAAAAATATGGTAGTTTGTAATTTTAATTGCACAAGCTGTCCATTTGCATATCTTTGTCTTCCTTTAGCAATAGGGGCATTTATTACATTAAAAAGATATAGGGGTAGGTTGCAAAAAAGGCGCTTAGCGTCACAGCTTTCTTTTCTATTTTTAACAAATACAGCTTTTATTTTTGGTGCAACTGGCTTAATCTATACCTATTTTTATTGCTGGGAAAGTCCTTATGCTGTAGCTGCCTGTCCAATTGGCATATTGGAACATGTGTTTGTTGATAAAACTTGGTATCTACTCATTTACCTGATAAGCATAATAGCTTTTGTTAGCATCATTTTTGGGAGAGCTGCATGTGGATGGGTTTGCCCCATAGGGTTTTTGCAGGATATAACAAAAGGAAGGAAAACAAAAAGAAAGGTGGATAAAAAGTTAAGGAATCTTAAATATGTTATTCTTTTCCTTATCCCAATTGCAAGCTATGTAACAGGAAGATTGGCATATACAGACATCTGCCCAATTGGCGGGTTAACAGCAACCTTGCCTCATTTAGCTTTAAACCCATATGGCTATACATTTACACCATTCTTTTATCCAAAAATGATTAATGTTGCTGGCTTCTTTATCCTCATATTTTTGCTTACCCGCGGGTGGTGCCGGCATCTTTGTCCAGTTGGAGCAATGATGGCTCCATTTAATAAAGTTAGCATACTTCAAATTGAATATGTGGAAGAGAGGTGCATTAAGTGCTTTAAATGCGCGAAGGTTTGCCCAATGCAAATAAATATGCCTTTTGATAATAGAAGTGCAGAATGCATAAGATGTGGAATGTGTATTGATGCATGTCCAACCAATGCCATCTTTTTCAAATTCAAATGGCAGTGAGAAATTTTGAATATAAAGATTTGGAGGAAGTCTGGGAAATTGCAAAAGAAGCTTTAGAGGAAAATTATACAATGGATTTTCTCCTTTATCTTTGGCAAATTAATCCAGACGGATTTCTTGTTGCTGAGAAGAATGGAAAAATAGTTGGTTTTATTTTATCTGCTAAGCAAAGTAAAGATGAACTTCGCATACTAATGCTTGCTGTAAAAAAAGAGTATAGGGGACAGGGAATAGGAAGCATGTTATTAAAAGAGCTCCTCCTAAAATTTCCAGAAGTAAGAAGGATTTATCTGGAAGTGAAAGTAGAGAATAAAAAAGCAATTAAATTTTACAAAAAGCACGGATTTAAAATTAAGGAAAAAATCAAGGATTTCTATACAGATGGCTCATCTGCGTATCTTATGGAGAAAATTTTGTATTAAGATCTATGTTATGTCATATACGCCCTAGAAAAACAAAACTATTGATCCATTCTCAAAAAACCTTTCTGATGATTTTGAAGATCAAATAAATCCTTTTTCAGGAGAGTATAAATTCAAGGGAATAGTGAAAAAGGCACATAGGCTCATAGTCTTTAAAATAGTTTTTATACCTTTTCTGCATAATTTAATGTAAAAAAACGAGGAATATAATAATTGTTAAGGAGGTAGAAAGATGAAAGTATTCGCTTATGTAGTGGGTGCTTCACATAACCCCAATGCTGTGGAATGCGTTGTTCCGTATAGAGTAAATGACGATATAATTTTTTTTGGGCCTTGTAAAAGAGGCTTGAGAAAGGAACTTTACGAACAGTATTTAAAAAACACACCTAATGGAGAGGTAGATGTGTCCTCTGAGAATTTGTATCTCATAGGTGTAAATGGAATAAACGAAACAGAGAGAAGGAGAAAAATTATCTGGGCTGGCAAGATTCTGAAAATCTTAACTTTTGAAAGAGCGTATCATATCTGCTCATCAGACAAACAATTTGAAGAAATGATGCAACTACAAAATTCTCCATTACATTTAGAGCCTATATATGATGACGGAAAAACTTTTATTGGATATAAATTACGCTCCACAATCCACGAAGATGATGACTGGATTTCAGATGTCATTGAAAATAAAAATGATCCGAATGTTGAAATAGATTTAAAAAATAAAACCATAATTTTAAAAAATTCTTCCAAGCGCAAAGATATATTTCTTAGAGATTGTTGTTTTCTTTGCGAAAATATATTCTTCGCCAGAGGGAAAGGAATAGATATAGATGAAAATATTCTCAATATATTTAGAAAGGTTCAACCAAACAAAAGTGGCATAGATATTCCTGCCATTTTTGGAAGGCGTAAAGATGGTAAGGTGAATAGTTTAAGAGGATGGCTGACAATTGAAGAATGTGCAGAGGCAAAGAAACTGATAGAAATTGTAATCAAAAAAGCAAAAAGCATCCATACAAGAGAATCCTTAAAAGAGAATATATCGCATCAAGGTAAATGCTGAGGAATCATGAAATTTTGTATTAAGCTTTCAGGATTTCCAATCTTGAATATTATTGGTGATGTAATTGAAACGATCCTGTTAACTTAACGAAATTTTTCGATAAAAATATGCATCCCACCCATTGAGATAATGTTATACAGTGTTTTCCTTTATCTCTGCAGAAAATGCAAACAACAAGCCCTATTTATCAATAAAATATGAAATAGCTGAAGAAGAAAAAGGTGAAAGCCAAATTGGCGATGCTTCTGCTTCCCTTTTATTTTAACTTCCTTTTTCTTGAAGCAAACAATAATGCCATAACTGCTAAAAGAATCGTAAATGAAGGTGTTTCTTTAATTTCTTCTTCTCTTTCAAATCCCTTAAATGTTGTAAAGTTTATTGTAAAATTCTTTTCCATGTTAAGTCTTCTTATATCTTGAGCATCTTTTGTTATCTGCAGCATATATTTTATGCCTGCTTTCAGACTCAAATTTATGATTATTGTTTTATTATCCTGCCATCTCACCTCATATTGACAATCTGGTACAATCCTCAAGGCATTTTTAACTGATGTTCTATTCATTTCAACTGAAAATCTTATTTCAATACTCGTATTTAATGGAATATTTATTTCCTTATTTCCTATGCTTGAATAAATTACTTTTGGTTTAGTAATTTTAAATGAAAAAGTATAGTTTTTATCAAGAGGGTTTCCGCTTTTATCTGTTAGATATCTATATATTACAACAGTATAATTTCCTGGAATAAATTCTTTAAAATGTATTACAAGCAAAGTATCGTTTTCTTCCCATTTATATTTGAATGGAAGCCATGGTTCAACTTGAATGGAATTTCCTACAAATCTATCCATGGGTTCAGAGAACTTTATTTTAAAATCATCATATAGCTCTGCTTCATTTGGCTCTACTTCCAAAATAGATGGTGGCAAAATATCCTTTGGAGCTGTCTCAAATGAAAATGAAAATTCTGGTAATTTCTGTCCGCTTTTCCTGTAAGCATCCTTTATTGTAATGGTGTAAATAGTCTTATAGTTGAGTTGTAATGGATATATAATTATTTCATTGCTGTTTTTCCATTGCACTTCATAACTAAATTTTGGTTGAATGTTTATTCCTTTTTCAACTGATTCTTTATTCATCTCATGAGAAAATTTTATCCTTATTGCAACATCTACTGGAATATTTTTTGCATTATTTTTTGGATAGTAATCAACAACTCTCGGAGGAGAAGTATCTATAACAAATTTCCAGCTTATTTCTGTTATTTGTCCAACATTATCTTTTCCTCTCAAAATAAATTCATAATTTCCATCTGGTAAATTTTCATAGCTCACTTTAGTTACATTGCTCCAATCATGCCAATCTTCATAACCAGCAAGCTTATATGAATACAAAACGCTTCCATGGTCATCGCTTCCTTTCCATTCAAAAGTAACATTTGAATAACCATGAATGGCAGGTGGTTTTTTAATGAATTCTATGGTAGGAGGAGAATCTTCCATTGGATATGCTCCTTTACAAAAATCTACAAAATGCGCTGTAAATGGACGTGTATTTTGAGGAGGATCAGAATATCTTGTTTCTCCTTCTTTGGAAAAAATAACTGCAATTGCCATTATATTATCCTTGCTTATTTCATAACCTTCTGCTGTTCCATTCCATACTATTGTTCTTTTTAATTCTTCTCCTCCTTCCATCGCAATATTTTCGTTAATTGCATAATCTAAAAAACCAAAATGATATGGATTTCCATTGTAATCTTTCCATCTTGAAATAGGTTCAACAACATAAATTTTTAATGTGCCTTCGTATCTCTGCCCATTATTTTTTACATTTAACTCAATTTCTATGTTGCTATTTCCAAGCCATTTAACATTTAAGTTTCCCTCTAATATTTTCTCTCTTTGCAAGCATTTTTCTATAGCGTTTTCAAAATTCTCTTTTGCTTGCTTCCCCATCACTACTTCATAACCTCCATCAAAAAAACAAGTTGGATAACCATACACATTGTATTCACTTGTTCTTTCCATTGCCAAATCATTTTTATCTACAACCATGGCAACATAATAAAATGGATATTGCTTCGATTCATATATTTCATGTAAAATTTCTGCTACATCTGGACATGCTTTGCATGTTGTTGCTGTCATCTCCTCACAAAAGACATCTGCCTTAGCCTTAATAAAGAAAAATGCAAGGAAGAGTATTGCAATGAGTGTGATTTTCTTCATATCCCTGCATTCATTTTCTTATTTTAATTTTTGCTATCATAGCAATGGCTATAGCTACAATAATCATGTAAACAAAAAAGCTTGGTGTTTTCTTTTCTTTTTCTACTTCTATTGTCGCTTCCTTTATTATCTGTCCATTGACTATAATTGATATATCTATGTCCTTATCTTCTGCTTTAAAACTTGCTGTCCATTTTCCATTCTTTAATTCCATATTTTTAAACTGGCAAAGTGTTATGTTTCCTTTTTCATCTAAAAAGCAGTATTTTAATGTAACTTGGCTAACATTCCCATCAATTTCTGTATATACCGTTATTTCATCTCCTGCTTTTGGCTTTGCTGGTTCCCAGTATAAATTTTTTACTTGCTGAGCAATAGAAAAAGAAAAGAAAATAAGAAAGAAGGAAAGAGCTATTAAAATTTTCTTCATATTCTCACCTTGTACAAGGTTATGCTATCTTTGTATTCATTCCATTCTGAATCATAGCCCCTCACAACAAGCTCTGTAAATCCTTCGTCTTTTATCTCTTTGTCATCATAGTCTTTATTCCAGTTCCATTCAAATGGAGGTGTTGTATCTATATGCATCAACTCCATGCCACAATGGCAAGCCAGAGGTAGCAAAAATTCTACTCTGACAATATTTTCCGGCGCTTTTACTTGCACTTTTATATCTCCTATGACAATTTGACCAAACATTGGAAATACTTTGAATCCAAATACATATATGCCATATCTTGGCTTTAATATCCTAAAGTCCTTAATAGGCATTACAAATGGCATTTTTACTTGTAATGTTGCTGGCTCGCTTGTAGCTCCATGTTCATCTGTTGCTGTAACAGTTATTACGTATGTTCCCTTTTCTTGCCATGCATGACTTGCTTGGTATTCTTTGCCAGATTCCATTAAATCTGTGCAGAATTCATTTCCATCCCCCCAGTCAATGCAGTAATATATTTTATCTCCATCTGGATCTGTTGATACAATTGTATATGTATATGTTTTTCCTGCTTCTCCTTCTGTTGGACCAGTTATAACTGGTTTTTCTGGTGGATTGTTGTTATTTGTAGCATTTATTGCCATTGGCATTGCTATAAGAATTGTAATAAGTAAAGGCAACATTTTTCTCATTTTTTCACCAATTCATGAATTGAATGCTATATTAAAATTTAACGATAGTTAATTGCATCTTCTTTTAGAAATGAAAGAAATGGTTGTTATAGGCATTGTTGCAGAAAGAGAATTTATGCAACGTTTCATTTCATTTAATTTTTGTATCTTCTAATTTCCTATATACCTTGAATACAGAGATTTTGCTATTTTTTCATCTTTTACTCCTTTAATTATAATTCTTCCATCTGGAAATACGATAAATTCATAGTTCTCTATAGAAAAGCGAAGCATGTAGTCTTTGTAAGCCAAAATTTTTGCAATCTTCTTTACTTTTTCATATACATCTTCAATACTTAATTTCTTCATTGGCATTATTTGATAAGCATTTCTCCCGCACAAAGCAATGAATTGGCTACCTGTTTTTTTATTTAAAAATTCATAATTGCCATTGCAAGTTGGGCAATTTTTTCTTTTCTTTACTTTTATAGTTAGAAACTCATTTCTCCATGCGTCAACATACAAAGCTTCCTCCCTTACATCTTTCCCAAGCAATATTTTCATTGCCTCTGTTGTTGCAATAGATGCAACTATAGCAACAGTTGTGTTTAAAATTCCTTCTGTCTCGCAAGTAGGCAATGAAGATGGCATGCTTTGAATAAAGCATCTTAAACATGCTTTTCCTGGCAAAATATTCAATGTCATACCTTCTGTAGCTATAACAGCAGAATAAATCCATGGTATTCTGTTTTTATGACAGGCATCATTTATTAAAAATCTTGTTTCCATATTATCTGTAGCATCTAAAACCAAATCATATCCTTTAATCAAGCTTTCAATATTGCCTGGATTAACATCTGCTATAACCGGCTCAATTTCAATTTCTGAATTTATTTTCCTTAGCTTATTATAACATGCTATTGCCTTTGGCAAACTTTGCTTGGCATCCTCTTCATCATATAAAAACTGCCTCTGTAAATTGTCAAGTTCAACATAATCCCTATCTATAACCTTTATTTTTCCTATGCCAGCCCTTGCCAAATTATTTGCCATCATACTTCCTAAAGCCCCGCATCCAATTATTGCTACCTTTGAAACTAACAGCTTTCTTTGCCCTTCCTCGCCAACTTCCTTCAAAATTATTTGCTTTGCATATCTTTCCATTTTAATCACTTTAACTTTTCAAGCATTTTTTATGTATTACATAATATTATCCTTTAGCTTATAAAATAATTCTTCCTGCCAGTGAGCATTGTAAAGCATGCATTTTACATCGCTACAAAAACGGCTCTTCAAAAACATGATAAAAAATAGCTTGTAAAACATAAGCTCTGATTATTTTTTCTCATCCATAATCTAAAATTTTATCTCTAAATTCTTCTTTCCCTTTTCTGCAAGCTCTTTTCCTGCCATTAAACCAGCGGGACCAGCTCCAACAATTATGCAATCACTTTCAACATATTCTGAAAATTGCTTTGCAAATCCTTCTACTATTGCCTTAGTCACATCTTTTTCTCCAACTTTCGCAAACTTATTAACAATTGTTAAGGTCATGATGCTATAACAGAAATAATATAAATGTTTTTCTAACAGCTTTCTCATGAAGTGACACTTTCATTGATATACTGAATGCAACGTACATTCTACATTTTTGAGTTCCTGTTGATTAAAGGAAAAACAAATTGTCATTGATATATTGCATGGAAAATTACTATAAGATGGTGCTATAACAATTCCTCTTCTGCAATATTCCATGACGATCCCGTTTTTCATCGCATGAATTCACTATTTTCCCAAAATTTATAAGAGGATGGAATATTCAGATTGTGCATTATCTTGAACCATTGTTCAATCCGAAAAGTGTCGCAATTGTTGGAGCATCACACCATGAAGGCAAAATAGGACATACTGTAGTCAAAAATATAGTTGAATCTGGTTATAAAGGAAAAATTTACCCTGTAAATCCAAAGGGAGGAGAAATTCTTGGGCTAAAAGTGTATAAGAATATTCTTGAAATTGAGGAAGATATTGATGTTGCAATAATAACTGTTCCTGCAAATGTCGCTGTAAATGTCATTGATGATGTTGCAAAGAAAGCAAAATTCATTATTGTAATTACATCCGGTTTTTCTGAAGTTGGAAATATAGAAGGAGAAAAAAAGCTTGTTGAAACTGCAAAGAAACATGGCTCTCGTATTCTTGGACCAAATGTTTTTGGCATATATTCTGCTAAGCCACCAATAAATGCAACTTTTGGTCCATCAAAAATAGAGAAAGGCAATATTGCTGTTGTTTCTCAATCAGGAGCTTTAGGAATAGCGATGATTGGAAGAGCTTCCGAAGAGAACATGGGTTTATCTGCAATGGTCTCAATAGGAAATAAAGCTGATTTGACAGAAGTAGAAATTCTTTCCTACTTGTTCCAAGATGAGTATACAAGAGTAGTTTTTCTTTACATAGAAGGGCTTGAGAATGGAAGAGAATTTTTGGATATAATTAGAAAAAGACCACCAAATAAATCCATAATTGTTTTGAAAGCTGGAAGAAGTAAAGCTGGAGCAAGAGCTGTTGCCAGCCATACTGGAAGTTTAGCAGGGAGCGACGCAGTTTTTGATGCTGCTTTCAGACAGGTAGGCATATTGAGAGCAGATAGTTTGGAGGATGGTTTAAACTGGGTGACTACAGTAGCTTTATCTCCAGCTCCAAAAGGAAAAAATGTTGTAATTATAACAAATGGTGGGGGACTCGGTGTAATAGCTGCTGATGCTTGCGAAAAATATGGATTGCATTTGTTTGATGATATGGAAGTTTTGAAAAAAACTTTCCAAGATGTTATGCCTGAATTTGGTTCATACAAGAATCCAGTTGATTTAACTGGGCAAGCTGGAGGCAAAGAATACAGGGAGGCTTTAGAAAGAGCATTTAAAGAGGATTCAATTCATGCTATTTTGGCTTTATATTGTGATAGAGGGGACAGCATAGAAGAGTTAAAGGAAGCTCTTATAGAAGTGCATAAAAAGTATAGAAATGTAAAGCCCGCCTTATACACTCTTTTTGGAGGAGAAGGAGCAACAAGCATAATTCAGGCATTGAAAAGGGAAGGGATACCAGCATTTAGTGATGTAGAAGATGCTGTTTCATCTTTATATGCATTATATAAAGTTAATGAAAGAAAAGATGAGGGAGAATTAGAGGAAATAGAAATGGATGAAGAAAAAATTAAAGAAGTAATTGAAAATGCGAGAAAGGAAAGGAGGAATAAGTTATTGAGTCATGAAGCAAAAGAAATTTTGAAAGCTGTTGGCATAGATGTACCAGAATTTTATCTGGCTAAAAGCATTGATGATGCTATTGAAGCAGCAAATAAAATAGGATATCCTGTCGTAATGAAGGTAGTTTCTGAGGATATAATACACAAAACAGATGTTGGAGGAGTAGTGCTTAATATTGAGGATGAAAAGGAAGTGGCAGAGGCTTTTGAGGCAATTATGGAAAACTGTAAAAGAAATGTGCCTCATGCCAATATTAGAGGAATAGAAATCTCTAAAATGCTTCCAAAAGGTATTGAAACAATTGTTGGCTCAACTACTGATGCTTCATTTGGCAAAGTCGTAATGTTTGGACTCGGTGGTATATATGTGGAAGTGATGAAAGATGTGACTTTTAGAGTTGCTCCTGTACCTAAAAAAGAAATAAGAAGAATGATTAGGGAAATAGAATCTTATCCATTACTTATGGGTGTCAGGGGAGAGAAAAGAAAGGATATAGATGCAATTGTGGATACAATATATAGGGTTGGTTTGCTTGTTGATAAGTTTAAGGAAATTGTTGAGTTAGATATAAATCCACTAATTGTATATGAAAAAGGTGCAAAAGTAGTTGATGCCAGAATGGTTATAAAGGTGGAAAAATGAAGAAAATAATAATTACTTCTCTGGAAAAAGGGGCTGGAAAAACAACTGTTGCATTAGCTTTAGCGTTAAAAGCAAATAAAAAATTTGGCTATTTTAAGCCAATTGGAGACAATCCTCTTTATAAAGAAAAGAAAATAATAGATTATGATGCCTTCTTATTTAGGGAAGTATTTGGAATGGATACTCTGCCAGAGGAAATGTGCTTGGGATTGCATCATTCAAAAATATTACATTTTTATCCAGATGCAAAAGAAGAGTTTAAAAAAAGAATGGAAAAACTTAACCAAGGAAAAGAATTATTTATAATTGAGGGAGGGGAATATCCTTGGAAGGGCGCATCTCTTGGACTCGATGTTTTTTCAATTTCAAAGGAAATAGGTGGAGAGATAATATTTGTTGTTTCTGGAGACTATCATAACATATTGGATGAAATTACTTACATTAGCAAAATGAACGTAGAAAATCTAAAAGGAGTAATATTGAACATGATAGATGAATTTAATGAGAAAATTATTGAGGAAATTGAATCTAAGGGTGTAAAATTTTTGGGATATTTGCCGGAAATTAAAAAATTAAAGGCAGTTAAAGTAAGCTACATTGCAGAAAAGCTATTTGCAAAGGTTGTTGCGGGAGAAAATGGATTAGATAACTATGTTGAAAATGTTTTCATTGCCGCCTTATCTGCGCCAGAAATAAAGAGACATCCCGATTTCAAGAAGAAAAATAAACTCATTATAACAGGAGGAGATAGAGCAGATGTAATTATGGCTTGTGTTGAAAATGGAACATCAGGCATTATTTTAACAAATAATATTGTGCCTTCTGCCAATATCTTGGCGAGGGCAAATGAAAAGGGTATTCCATTGCTTTCTGTGCGCCCTGATACATATACAGTGGCAAAATTGGTTGAAAATATACAGCCAGTGATTCTTCCAGAAGAGAAAGATAAATTGGATGAAATAGAAAAGGAAGCAGAAAATATAAAGATAGAGGAAATATTAGGATAACTAAAAAAAAATGGATAATTGCTTTTATATCATCGCTTAAATAAAAGTATCTCTCTAAAAAATCTCAAATCATTAATGAAAAAGAGGGTTGTTATCGGCAATTGTTGTGCATGAAAGAAAAAATTGTTGTCATTGGCTGAATAACATGTCATCATTAATTTTCAACTGAAAAATCTCAAAAATTACTTATAATGTTGCTTGTATAGCATAAAATGATTGCATTAATTTCACTGCTCATTGTCATTCTTTTTTCAATAATAATAGTTAGAATAGGTGCAGTTGCTTTGGAAATGACAGGTTTATCTAGAGATATGGCTACTTTTCAAGCTCAATCTGCTTTTTCTGGCGTTGGCTTTACAACATCTGAATCAGAATATGTTGTTTCCCATCCTGTAAGAAGAAAAATAATAAGGATTCTCATTTTTGTTGGAAGTGCAGGGGTTGTTTCTGCTATAGCAACATTAGTTTTAACTTTTGTTGGACAAAGCAAGGAAGAAGCTACTTGGAGATTGCTGTGGCTTTTCATAGGCTTACTTATAATTTATCTTTTCGCTCGCTCAAAAATGATTGATAGAGGCATGAGATGGTTAATTAAGAGAGCTTTGGAAAAGCTAACCAGCTTAAAGGTATATGATTATGAGCAATTGCTTGGACTTAGCAAAGGATTTTCCATAGGAGAATTTACTGTAAAAGCAGGGAGCTGGCTTGAAAATAAGAAGTTAAGGGATTTAAAGCTTGACAAAGAAGGAATCTTAATTCTTGCTATTTATAGGCGGATAAGGGGAAAAGAGCAGTATATAGGAGTGCCAGATGGAGATACAGAAATAAAAAGAGGGGATAAGCTAATTTGTTATGGACCTGAGAAAGCAATAAGAAATTTATCTCAAAGATTAAAAGGCAAAAAAGGTGACGAAGAACATAAAGAAGCAATGAAAGAGGAGGAAAAAAGGAAGAAGGAGGAGAAAAAAGAAATGGAAAAGATTGGCTTAGCTCAGTAACCTCCTATTTTTAGGGTTGGGTCACCAAGTAAAACAAAGCTTTGTATTGTATGCAAATGATATCTTTGATATGGTAATTTGAAATGCTCTACATATCTTGCAACAGCATATTGCCAAAGCTCTCCAAGCATCTCTTTGCCATTGCTATATGCTTCAAATAAGCCTAACTGCATATATCCATAGCCTGATTCAACGCAATCAGGCTCATCTATGCCATTGCCATCTAAATCTCCTTCATTTCCTGGAGTAGCTACAGGAAATGCAGTGTAGCCAAATGATGCAATTCCTCCTCCATTGTATTTGCGAGCAAACCACCAGCTCAATCCTTCTGGAGCTGGAATTCCACCTGTCCATGGATGAATGGTTAGACTAACATTGAACATTGCTGTATGGCATCCTCCTAAAATAACTATAGGTAATTCTTCATTGAAGAAAGTTGGCAAATCCCATATTCCTATTCCTGGCTCCCATTTATCAAATCCATCTGGTTTATGAGTGCTCCAGTAAATTGGGCTTCCATGCCCATGCAAAAGCATGAACATTGCTCCATTTCCTAAAGCCTGCCTTATATTTTTTGGATTTACATCCATCTGGCTTGCATAAACCTTAGCATATTCAAATCCTGGCAAATATTCTAAAGCTTTATCACATACTATTTCTCCTTCATATCCTTCTTGCTCAAAATTGTCACCGCCTACAAGAACCGCTTTTTTGTTTGTTTTGCTATTTTCATAACTTATTATTTTTTCAACCATAAGTTTAAGTTCAGCTTTATTTCTGCATGCTAATCTTCCAATATAAACATCAGGATACAAATCTAATTCATCTCTCAACTTATCCATTTTTCTCCATTCTGAATATACTCCATTCCCATCTGTATCCCATGAAGAAAAGCTATAATTTGCATCATATATGTCTGCATAGTACAAATCACTAATATATTTCGTTTCTACATATCCTATTTCTGGCCATGTAACATAAACATATCTCACCGGCATGAGCCAATCTTCTTTTATTCCTGGTTTTCTTCCTCCAACAAGTAAAACATATTTTATGCCCCAGTTTTCAATTGCATCTTTAATGAAATATTTTATTTTCTCTGCAGAATCTCTTCCTCGCGTTGCAAAATACTTTCCTCCATATATTTCATCTAATGAAACGATAATTGTTTTTATTCCATGGCTTTCTTTATGTTCTTTCAACGGCTTTAAATCCTCTTTCCATTGGCTTGGGCAAATGATAAGCAAATCATATTCATCTTTGTTGAATAATGGCTGAGAAGGAGGAATATAGCTAACTTTTATTTCAAAATTATTTGCTTCTAATACTTCTCCTGCTATGTATCTTATTGGATAAAGATATAGATTTAGAATAATTACATGCTTTCCATTTTTTATTCCTGCCATTGCATCCCATTCATACCAATTTGCAGGATAGATAATGTCTTTATCATAACTTCCTTCTTTTATTTCATATCCTGGTGGAGCTGGAATATAAGATGGTTTTAATTGCATATCTATGCTTTCTATGTCTTTTGCTTTAACTTCTATGCTAAATTTGCTTCCTGCTGGAAAAACATAAGTTTTTATATAAACTGGAACAACTGGCTTATTTTCAGCAAGTAATGTTGCATAACTTGATGCAATTTCTTTTGCCTCCATTGATTCTATTTTTTCATTACTTTTTTGCAACTCGTTAGGTAATCCTGCATTACCAGCAACTAAAATTAGAATCAATGCAACTGCAACTATTGATTTCATGATAGAATAAATGGCTAAGTATTTTTAAATTTTCATATGAAATGAGATTAAACAAATGGAAAGAAGGTCATCATCGGGGCATTGCAATAGAAAAGAACTTGGCATTTCCTATTCATTAACTTCAGGAATTTCATACGAAATAGTTTGTTGAATAGTGGTTTGCCAATGGCTATTATTGCATGGAAAGATATTCTAAACTATAGTCCATTTCATTTTATTTTCGCAATCCTCATATGGGTAAAATCATCAATAAATGGAAGGGGGGTTGTCAACGCTATTGTTGTATGAGGAGATTTGCTACAACAACTACCATTCATTTTAATTTTGGCAGGCTCAATTAATTCATTTCATTTTCTTTCATATGTTGCAACTGCCTCTCCATACTGGATAATATGTCCTTCCATAGCTTTTTCTAAACTCTTCTTATCTGCTCCTGCCTCTAAATCAAGCATTGTATCTAAAGCATATACTTTTATATGATAATGATGTGGCTTTCCTGCTGGCGGGCAAGGTCCTCCATAGCCAATTTCTCCAAAATCATTTATTCCTTGTCTTGCTCTTATTGGCTCGCTAATTTCTTTTTCTTTTGGTATATTTTCTGGTATTTCATTAGTGGGTTCTATATTCCAGATAAGCCAGTGGGTGAAGGTGCGGAAGGGGGCATCTGGGTCATCCATTATGATGGCAATGGATTTTACTTCATTACTCAGTCCTTCAATTAAAATTTTTGGAGAAATGTCTTCTCCATCGCAAGTATATTTAGCTGGAAACTTATCAAATTCCAATTTTACCACCAATTCTTTTTTACCCTCCTTTTTTACGCATCCTATTATAAATGGCAAAAGCAATATCACTAACAACGCTTTTTCCATGTTATTCAATAACAAATGTAGTATTAATTTTTTTCTTTACTAAAAATTTAAAAAAGAGGGGGAAAGGAGTTTAAATACCAAAGTTTATAGTTACAATACTGATTTTTTCTGTGTTTTCATTATCTGCTATATCTCTAGTAGTAATTGTTATTTCATGTATACCAACTGCAAATTCATTCCATACATATTTTATTTCCTCTGTGAATTCTGCTTTTTCTTTTCCATCAATGTAGAGTATGCTACTATCAATACCCATATTGTCATCAACTCTCGCTTCAATAGTCAATTTTCCTATTATAACTGCCTTTGACAGTGGCACAATTTCTCTATCATATATGTATAACGCTTGCAATGGTTTATCAATCTCTATAACTGGTATTGTTTTATCTATTTTGATTATTGCTTTCTTAATGTTTTCTTGCCAGCCCATAATATCTACACTGTAAAATTCTAATTCATGGATTCCTTCAGTGCCAATAGTAATTGGTCCTGTATATTGTTTCCATTTACCTCCATCTATTCTATAATATGTTGCTTTTACACCATCCTTGTCTTCAGCATGGAGTTTTACTATCACGTCATCCCTAAACCATCCATTTTCATTTGGTATGCTGTCAAAATCATATGTAGTTACTGGAGCCAAATCTTCACTTACTTTCACTCGCACCATTTTTACTGATTCCGCATTGCCTACCATATCTGTGCTACTAAATCTTATTATGTATTCTCCAGTTTCAAGTGTAAATGGTCCTGTATATAATGTTTCTTTTCCATTTATAGCATATGCTGTATATGCCACTCCCACTCCTATGTCAGTAACATTAAAGGAAATTTGTGTCTCTGGAGAAATACAATAGTAACCATCGATATAATCTGCTGATGGAGAGAATACTATTTGGGTAAGTGGAGGTGTTGAGTCTACTTTAAATGCCCATTTATGGTGTGGAGTTTCTTCAAATCCAAGGCCATCTACAGCCCAATATTCTATTACATGGTCGCCATGATTAAACTTCAATGTAATATCCTCATTTAAACCTCCTACCTTTTCTGCACCACCGTCTATAATATAATGTATATAATATTCATTGCCAGATGTATCATCATCCATTCCTTTTATTACGATGGTTGTAGATGGAGATATATAACCTCCATATGTCGCGGATATGGATAGATAAGAGATAGGTGGTCTATTTAAAAGTGGATAGTTATCTTGGGCATAAATTGTTGGGCATCCGCTCAATATGATATAGGGTTGGTCACCTATTCCATCGCTTCCGGGCTGATCTTGCGCCGCTCCTTTATATTCGTCTTTTCCTTCATAATCGCTCCAGAAATTGCCACCAGAAGGATATCCATTGTCCCATTCATTTCCACATTCATCTCTCACATGTTTACAGGTAGCGGTATCTATAAAGTAATTGTGATAAATCTTGTTATCTGTGGAGGCTGTGTAGAGATATATAGCATAATAATTTCTTATGAAGTAATTATCTGTTATTGTGCTATCAGTGGATTTATAAAATCTAATGCCTACCATCGAATTGTGTGAAATATTACATTCCTGAATATTCATATTCTTGTCTAAGTAGTATATATCAATACCAATTTCATTGTCTATTATTGTTGAGTTTACTACTGTATTGTCTGAGCATTTATAATAAAAGTCTATTCCATATCCGTTGTTATAGAAATCACAGTCACTTATTATATTATCGTTGGAACGGTAATAGAGAAGTATTCCTTCTTCATTATCGTGGAAAATACAATTCTCTATATGATGATTTGTGCCATACCTATATACATATAATCCTATGGAATTGTTGTATATGTTACAGTTTCTCACTATATTCGAATCAGATGTAGAATAGAAGTATATTCCAAAGCCATTGTTGTATGATGTACAATTCTCTATAATATTATTGTTTGAGTCGTAGTACAATGAAATTCCTCTTCCTGTATCATGTACAATGCAGTTCTTAATTACACTATCAGTAACACCTACCAATAACATTCCTTGGTCGGTGTGTGACAATTCTATATTGCTTATTTCTACATTGCTACAATTTACCAATACAAGCCAACCTAAATTCATTCCATTAATTGATAGCCCACTTGCATCCATTACTTGATAAACTGCTTTACCATCTGCGCTATTAGTTGTATCTATATCGTGTCTAAAGTCATCTATACCACTTCCTCTCATTATATAATTCTGCTCATTATTCCAAGCTTTATTGCCTCTCAATACATTGGCTGGTAAGGGACAATAGTGAAGCCATATGCCATAAATATTGTTATATGACTCACAATTTTTTAGCACATTTGCTGATGCCTTATTAAAGAATATTCCATGTGAATTATTGAAGGCTTTACAATCTCTGATTACATTATTTTCTGAGTACACAGCCACGGATAAGCCATAATGACAATAGCTAACAGTACAATTTTCTACGATAGAGTTGGTAGTATCTATCAAAACGATTCCATCATAATTATTGCTAATGCTTACATTTCTTACAGTAATATTGTCGCAGGAGATTAATGCAAGGAAGCCTATGTCCATTGTGTCATCAAATACTAAATCTTTTTCTCCAACTATGTAGTAAATTGGTTTTCCATTTATTGTGTTGCTAGTATCTATGTCCCATTCGAAATCACTTGTTTTTGATCCCCAGTTACCAAAATTATAGAGGTTGTTATTAAATGTGTTATTTCTCAATACAGATCCTCCACCATGTGCTGTATAAAATCCAACTTTGTTATCAATGAATTCGCAATTTTTTACCACCATATCTTCTGCATGCTCTCCATATACTCCATATTCTGTATTTCCTACAAAAGAAACATTGTACATCTCCATCTCATCTGCATGATCCATATACAGTCCCACCACATTATTATAAATTGTACTATCAATTATCTTTCCAGCATCACTATCCATATAAAGTAAACCATATACATTGTTTGATATGTCACAAGATTCTACTTCTGCAGATTCTACATTGTAAAAATATGTTCCATATGTATTATTGTAGAAAGTGCATGCTTCAATGGAAAGTTGCAAGCTACACCCACCACACACTCCAGCCAAGTTATTTTCAAATTCACAATTTCTTATCGTAACTAAACTAGCACCCTCTACTTCTATGGCGTCGTCGCCGGCATTGATAAATTTGAAACCCTCTATCATAACGCCTGCTGCCACTATATGGATAATATCTCTCCATTCTGCGTTATCGCCATCTACGATAGTTGTTGTACTACCATTGCCTATAAGAGATATTGACTTATCAATAAATAAACTATTTTCATGGTAGATCCCATCATATACTCTTATAATATCTCCATCATTAGCATCTTTTATACCCTCAGCTATACTGTTCCATTTATGGTGCAGTGGATCATCTACAAAATCATCATCTACATATATTGTTTTTCCCGTAGTTGGTGATTTATAGGTAGCTGGAATAAGTTCATTGCATTCTCCAAGATACTTTACCATAGGTTGTATTGCTGGGGGCTCATATGGTAAATCAATCGCTGAGCCCATCCCAACTTCTGGATCATTTAATTCTTCTTTTTCTACTGGAGTATTCCTAGATTGTGTAGCCTTTGGCAGTGCAAACAGAGATATTACTAAAATTGCGCACAATAGCAAGGCAGTAAATTTTTTCATATTACCTCCTCCAAAAAAGTAATACATATTTCCTTTTAAAGTTTGTGACAAATATTAACATACGTGAAAATTGTTTGGCAATATGGTATAAAATCTTATTACTTATGAGCAAATTTTGAATATATTGTACAACAAAGTTTTGGGAAAAATTATGGTATTTTACCCCAACCATTCAACTTTATCGGACAATGAGAAACTGCAAGCAATGCGCTCCTCTTATTCATTCTGGTGCTGTTAACTTTAGCATTGCAGTATCTCCTGTAATGCTAAAATGAATCTTTCAAACTCAATTTCTATTCTAATTCTTTTGCTATAAAAGATTGGAGAATTATTTGATAAACTTGAATGACTCCGTATCCAGTTATAGTAGAAGATGTAAAGGGATAACCAGAATTCAACATGATTGATTTTCCATCTTTTACTCGGGAAATAATGATCAAATATTACTGTTCTATCTTTTATTGTTCCTATTATTCTTTCAACATAATTTCTAATTCCTCCTGAAACAATCCTATGTTGGATTCCATATCTCCTTAATATTCTATACCATGATCCTCCATCAGTTATGGCTACAGAAGGAAGCTTTCCATATAACTCATCACCTTTTGTATAAGCTTCCTACAAATCAAATCAGTTCTACTTCTACTTATCATAAACAAAACTATTTTCCTATATTTAGGATCCAAAAACAAACCAGAACCAAAATCTCGTGTCTCCTATTTTGAGTGCTGTTTCATCTATTATTACAGCATCTGGCATTTCATCTGCAAGATGTTCTTTAACTATTTTACCAAATTTCTGTATCCATTTCCATACGGCTGTTCTACTTCTTTTAATGAAGATAGCAATTGCTACTGTAACATTCCTTAAAGAAAATCTGCAGAGGTAAAGGAAAACACTGTATAACATTATCTCGACAGGTGTTCTTTCTCTTATAACGACAAATTTTTCTTTCAGTAAGTATTTTAATAATTGCACCCCATCCTCTTTCATTTTGTTCACCTCAAAATGAGATCAATGGGATGGAGTGCATATTTTTATCGAAAAATTTCGTTAAGTTAACAGCACCTTCATTCTACAATAAGATTTTCCTCCAGTTTGTTATCTGTAGCCAATAAAAATTCCTTGCCCATATGCAAGCAATTAACTGGGCAAACATCATTACATTGGCTACAGAAGATGCAACGTCCTACATAAATTCTAATTTTCTTTTCTTCTTCCTTGAATTCAATAGCTTTTGCTGGACAAACTTTTATACAGCTTCTGCACCCTATACATTTCTCTCTTTCATAAACAATTTTCCCTCTAAACCACTCTGGCAATTCTACAGGAGGATTTATTTTTGCTTTTCCTTCTTCAACAGCTTTCAAAAATTTTTTAATGCTTTTTGGAGCATATTTAGCAGGGAATAGATTTGTATATGGTTTGCTCAACATTTGCTTAAATAGCTGACTTAACATTGGGAACATTTTACCACCACCCCATTTCAACATAAAACTGATTGTCCCACATTAGTAAAACTAAGCCAAGCAAGGCAATTAAAGTTATAGTAATCCAATAAACTGTTACAACTTGCGTAATTCTTAACCTTGCCATCCCTGCCCTTACCAAAGTTATTGCAAATAGCATAACTAAGAATACTTTAAGTAAGAAGAAAAGAAAATTAATTATTATTGCAAAAATCCATGAATAGTTTCCAAGAAAATCAAGGCTTATGTATTGTTTGAGTAATGGAGTAAGGTTATATGGGAAGAATAATGCTATTATTAAGGATGCCATTGCAAAAATACGCACGCCATCGGCTATATAAAATAAAGCTAAATTCCTACCAGAATATTCTGCCAGCAAACCATGAGCTATTTCTGTCTCAGCTTCTGCAACATCAAATGGTATTTTTGCAAGCTCTCCAGGGGTAACAACAACTAACGCAAATAATAAAATTAAAGCTCCTATAAATCCAAGTAAGCCAACATTCTGCCAAATTGGATGCTGAGAAATGAAATACAAACTGAAAACATCTCCTCCTACTTTTTCGTTTAATTTCCATGCCAAAGCTATTATAATAACTGCCAAAGGAAATTCGTATGATGCCATTGTAACCATTTCTCTCTGGGCACCAACCGTTGCAAAAGGTGAACCTGAAGCAAATCCCCCAGCAACCATAGCCAATGCAGGAATTATAAAGATATATAGCACAAGAATAACGTCTCCATGTCCATATAACAATGGCTTAATTCCAGCTATTGGGATATATAGAAGCAAGAGAATGGAAGCTGTTAAGCATATAATTGGAGCAGCATTATACATCCATTTTACAGCATTCTCTGGCATAATAGTTTCTTTATTCATTAATTTTATTGTATCAAGGAATGGCTGTCTTATTGGTGGACCAACTCTTCCTTGCATCCTTGCTACCAATTTTCTATCTATACCTTTAAATAATAAGCCAAAGAAAATTGCTATTAAAGCTAATACTATGCTTCCTATTACCGTTTTAAATAACAATGTTCCTATCATCTCATTAACCTCCTTGTCTTTTGAACAGATAGCCTGTGCAAATCATCTGCAGTAAGCGTTTTTTCTTTTCCATTTTTAACAACAACGACTCTATTTGTACATGATATACATGGATCAATAGAAGCAGCAACAATTGGTATATCTGCAATTTGCATATCAAGCAACATAGGACGCCATGATAAAATGTTTATATATGTTGGGGCTCTAACTTTCCAGGCATAGAAATATTCAAATCCAGATTTAAGCCTTACATAATGAATGTCTTCTCCTCTTGGCGCTTCATGTCTTCCTATTGCTTCTCCTTCCGCCTTCTTTATCTGATTTATTAACTTAATTATTTTTGGCTCTGCTAGTATATCGCCAGGAGGCATTTCATCTAAAGCTCTTTCAATTATCTCTATAGATTGCTTTACTTCTAAAAGCCTAACTACAATTCTATCATAAGTATCTCCTATGGTTTCACCAGTAAGCGTATCTGGAGTGATGGCTTTAACTTCAAAATCTGGATAAGCAAAGTATGGCGTATCTTGGCGGACATCTTTTTTAACTCCACTTGCTCTTGCAGTCGGACCTACAGCAGCTAATTTTAAAGCATCTTCTTTTGTTAGTATTCCTATTTCTCTTGTCCTCATTTTTATTGTTTTGTCTTCCAAGAAGAGCTTTGCAAGCTTTCCAAAAGCTTCCTTATAGTATTCAAGCATTTTCTTTATCTTTGGCACATGCTCTTCCTTTATATCTCTTCTTACACCTCCATACATCATTATTGCTTTGGTGACTCTGTTTCCGTTAATCAGCTCTAGAATATCCATTACCTTCTCCCTAACCATCCATACATAATGCAATAAGGAATCGAAGCCCAATTCATGAGCAGCTACTCCTGCCCAAAGCAAATGGCTATGGATTCTTTCTAACTCAGCTTGTATAACTCTAATATACTGGGCTCTTTCTGGGACTTCTATTCCAGCAATTTCTTCTACAGCCAAAACAAGACAAGCTGGATGACAAATATTGCAAATTCCACATATTCTTTCTGCCAAATAAAGACTTTGAACTGGATTATTTCTATTCATTCCAATCCATTCTATTCCTCGATGATTCTGACTGCAAATAACATCAACATCTACAATTTTCTCTCCCTCTATGGTGCATTTAATCAATATTGGCTCTTTTAAAGCCGGATGTATTGGACCAACTGGAATTTCATATTTCATTTCACTCCCTCCTTCCATGTCTCATATAGCTTATTTGTTTCCTTTACACCGGTTTCATCTCTCCTCCATGGATAAACACCATCTGGAAAATCTTTTGTTAGGAATAAATGTCGCTTATCTGCCAATTCTTCAAATTCAACTCCTACCATTTCCCTTATTTCTCTTTCTGAAAATATTGCAGCTGGCACCAAATTAGTTATAGATTTTATATTTAAATCATTCTTTGGCAATGCTACTTGAAATGTAACTGCAAATTCTTCAAGCAATTTTCCATAGCCAAGGGTAAAATGATAGTTCAGAATAATTTCATTTCCTTCATCACTTGCAGAAATTATGCTAAAGTGTGGATATTCTTCGCTAATCTCCATTAAAAATTCTACTGCCTCTCTTATCTTTTCCTTATTAACTTTAATCCATAGGCTTTTTCTTTTCACTTTATTTTTTACTCCTGCTTCTCTCTCCTGCAACCTTACTTCATATCCTTCTTGCTGGAATTTCTGCATTGTTTCTTCAGCATTCATTTCTTCTCCACCTCCTCCAAATATTCCCATGCTTTGGCAACGCCTTGTATTATTGCCTCTGGCCTTGGCGGGCAACCTGGAACATAAATGCATTTTGCATCTGGTATTATTCTTTCTATTGGTCCTTCTAAATGATATGATTCATGGAAAACTCCCCCGCCTATTGCGCATGCTCCAACTACAAGCACAACTTTTGGATCCGGTGTTTGCTCATATATGCGCTTAACTTTATCCACCATATCTTTTGTTATTGGACCTGTAAAAGCAATAACATCTGCATGCCTTGGTGAGCCAACTAATTTTATTCCAAATCTCTCTGCATCATATCTTGGCGTAAGAGCAGCAATTATTTCAATATCACATCCATTACAGGAGCCACTATTAACATGAAATACCCATAATGCCCTCTTGAAGGCTTTTGAAATCATTAAATCACCTCCACAAGGAAGATTGCTATAAATAATATGACAGTTATTCCAACAAACCATGCAACATAATCATTTATTATACCGGTATGAATCTTCATCATTGCATCATAATAGCCACGTAAAGCTTCAATAAAGCCCCAGTAAATATTTCCAGCTTTTACATATACTTCTTCCTTAGATGGTTCTTCTATGCCGGATAAATAAGGCTTTGCTTGCTCTCCTTTTTTATAATCTTTTCTTCCAAATCCTCTGATTATATAAGCTATGATAGCAATAACTATGAATGCAATGATCCAAAGCACTGGGTCCCAAAATCCTCCAGTTGTTCGTAACATTTTAACCACCCATTACAGCTTGTATATATGAAGCTTGATCTGCCAGAGCTTGAGCAGCAGGATGAACTATATGATTAACTACCCATCCTGGGAATAATCCAAAGAAGATTATTACAAAGGTAAGTACTGCCATTCCAACAAGCATACTTTTTGGTGCTTCCTCCACATTATGAATCTTTGGTCCCATGAAAGCAGAATGGAAAACTTTAACGAAGGATGCCAGCGTAAGAATGGAGACGAGCATTGCAATTATGGATAGGATGGGACTCACTTTATAAGCAGCCTCATATATAAGCAATTTTGATGCAAATCCATTAAATGGAGGTATGCCTGCTATAGCTAATGCTCCAATGATAAAGAAGATTGCTGTATATGGCATTGTATGCCCCAGCCCTCCCATTTCATTTAAATTTCTTGTTTTAAGCCTATAATAAACTGCGCCTGCAGTAAGGAATAACAAACCTTTATACATTGCATGATTTATAATATGGAATATTCCTCCTTCCATTGCTTTTATTCCATAGCTACTAAATTCCGGCTTTGCCAAAAGATATAAGCCCACTCCTACACCAAGAAGCATATAACCTGTCTGGCTAATAGCATGGTAAGCCATTAGCCTCTTTATGTCTTTTTGAGGAATTGCCATTGTAACTCCAACAAACATTGAAAGCAAGCCAAATATAATCAATGCTCCTCCTATAACTTCTAAATTCAAAGTTAAGCCATATAAAGTGAAACAAACTCTAAAGAGAGCATATAAGCTTGCTTGGCTTGCTGCAACAAGCATTGCTGTAATTGATGCTGGAGCAACGCTATATGCATCAGGTGTCCAGAAATGCATTGGCACAGCTCCACATTTCATTGCAAATGCTGCAACAAGCAGAGCCAATGCTATTTTGTCGAGGTGGCTATATTGCATAACGCTTGCTAAAGCAGCTATATTAAGTAAATCATATTGAGCATAAAATAAAGCTACCGCAAACAAAACAAATAATGCAGCGATGCTTGATATAATCAAAAATTTGAAAGAGCCTTCAACGGCATCTCCAAAATGGCTACGATAAGCAATTAAAGCAGCGCATGCTATTGAAAGAACCTCAAGAAAAACAAACAAGTTAAATAAATCACCTGTAAATTCCATTCCAACCATTCCAACTAAAACCAAAAGTAATAAAGTGTAGAACTTTCCTTTTCCTTTTTCCTCCTCAATAAAAGCCAATGAATAAATTCCCGCAGCAAGGCTGACTGTAGCGCTTATTAGCCCCATGAATGCGCCCATTCCATCTACTTCCAAGACAATTCTTACTGGTACTACTGCTTGGCTAGGAACTGTTTCTGTTGGATTGGAGGCGCCCATCGTATAAATATGGATTCCATTGGTGAAAACATCCCATGCAAATAAAATCATTATAATTTCTTCTATGATAAGAACAGCAATAACAAAAGCATTTCTTGCCTTCTTGCTTACTCTATCTATTATAGGTGTTAAAAAAGCTGCTAATAATGGCAAAGCAATGAGCAGAGCTGGGGAATGTGTTATAAGCCAATCCATATTCATTCTTTCAACCTCCTTACTTTTCTACTATCTAAGGTTCCATAATGACGATAAATCATTATTGCTAAAGATAGAATTAAAGCCAATACAGCCACTCCTATAACAATACTTGTAAGCGTTAATGCTTGAGGAACAGGCATAACCATTCCTTCTGGAACCTCTATGCTGGGAGGCAGATTTGTATAAATAGGGGCTACGCCTCCTTTTCTATATCCTAATGTAATAAGAAATAAATTGACTCCACTCTCAAGTATAGTTACTCCTATTGCTATCTTGATTAAATTTCTTTTAAATAAAATGGCATACAAGCCTATCAAAATTAATGCGATAACTGTGTAAAATGGGATATTGTAAATCATTCTTTATCACCCCTGAATAATGCCATTACCAACACTACTGAAGCCAACCCTCCAATTACTTTCATTCCAACAGCAATGTTAAGTAAAGGCAAAATTCCTCCCGTGTTTAAATAACCGGGATTGCTTCCCAATGGAGGTATTTTTCCAAATAGCTCGCTTCCTATTAGGAAATTATATAAGAATGTTGATGCCATTATAAAGCCAAGTATGCCAACAATAACAAATATTAAACCTCCGATACTTTCAAAAATTGATAGATTTTCTTCTCCTACTTTCTTTCTAATTTCTCTTGCTCCATAAGCGACAATAAGCATTACTATGGCGGATGCACCAATTGCTCCTCCTTGAAAGCCTCCTCCGGGTGTAAGATGTCCATGCATTATCACATAGAATGAGAATATGATTATGAATGGAAATAGGAGATTCGCTATTGTTGTCACAATTATACTCATTCTTTCTTCCTTCATTTTCTCCTCCTCAACACAACCAATGCTCCAGCTATAGCTGTAAATAATACTGTTGCCTCCCCAAGCGTATCATAACCTCTATAATCAAAGACAACGCTTGTTACAACATTATTTGCGCCAGTCTCATTTTGTGCATTTTCAATAATATAATCATCCATTTTTGATTCCTTTATTTCTCCAAATGGGTGCAACTCATAAGCAGTATAGAAGAGGAAAATTGCAAATATGATGAATATGATTGCTTTTTTCATTCCTCCTCCACCTCCTCCTCCATTCTCGTTGTATTCTTTATGGCAATGATGAATAAAGCAGTCGTTATGCAAGCTCCTACTCCAGCTTCAGCAATAGCAACGTCTGGAGCATGAAGCATGTAGAAATATAAGGATAACAGCAGGCTCATTACAGCCAATGCAACAACTGCAGCTAGCAAATCTTTAAACACTACAGAAATAATGGCTGAAGCTACAGTAAATATTGATACTAGAATTAAGGATATTTCAAATAAACTTAGCCCTATTTCAATCATTTTCTCTCCTCCAAATCATCTACAACTGCTTTAACAGGCTTTATTCCGCTTCTATGAGCAGCTCTTGCAATTGCATGTGCTCCTGTTGGATTTGTTAGCAATATAGCAAGTAAAGCAAAGAATGAATGAATGGCTAAGGAAATCATTTGCTCATCGCCGTCATACCATTTCCATAGACCATATGCTATAGATGCCAAACAAATGAAAATGCTTCCAAACGTCGTGCATTTGGTTCCAGCGTGCAAACGAGTGTAAACATCTGGAAAACGAAGCAAACCTAAAGAGCCAAGTAAATTAAAGGCAACGCCTATGCCTAAGCATATATAAATGATTTCCCAAATCATAGCTCACCACCTTGCAGATATTTTGCTATAAATAGGGTTGTTATGTATGAAAGCAGTGCATAAACTATTGCCACATCTATATAGATAAGCATTTTTGTTGCTGTTCCAAATAAAATCATTCCAGCTATAACAAGAGTGTTTATTGTATCCAATGCAACCACTCTATCTGGAACGGTGGGACCAAGTAAAACTCTTATTATTGCTACTGCAATCGACACAAAGATTATTACCAAGGCTATCATAAACGGGTTCATTCTCCTATCCTCCTTGCCCAATCTGGAAATGTAGAGCAAATAGGCTTATAATCGCGAGGCATTTTTTCCAAAACATCATCTTTTGCGTAAATCCAATGGACATACAAATTTTTCTCATCATCTACATCTACGCTAAGCGTTCCGGGTGTAAGGGTAATTGAATTTGCTAAAATTGTTATAGCTAAATCACTTTTTAAGCCAGGAGATATTTTAACTATAGCTGGCTTAATTTTTCCCGTTATGACTCGATAAGCAACATCAAAATTTGCCTTAGCCATTTCATAGAAGAAGCGAGGAAGATATGCTATGAGGAAAATGAATCTTTTAGCCAGTTTATAGTCTTTTATGAATATTTTTCTTACAATAGCTCCTCCTATAATGGAAAAGATAATACCAGCCAATATTTCATCGTATCCCCACATCCTGCCATTGAAAGTCAATGCAAGCCAGAGAATCAAGCAAAATATAAAGGATGCTATGAAGGCTAACATCGAAAGATATAGAATTTCTATATTTAAAATTTTATCTTAATTTTAATTTTTAGAATGTTAAAATAAATGAGAAGAAATAGTCATTTGGGATTATTGATTAGATGAAAAATATTCCATTCTATTATCACATGGAAGAATATGCATGACAATATCCTATTTCTATTTCAAAAAATGAAAAAAGGAACTAGTACTCTCTTCCTCCATTCCAGTAGGCTGTGCCATCGCTTCTATACACAAAGAATGCTTCTCCTATTGTTAATTCATATGCTTTATCATCTGGCATTTGCGGTATTCCTATGATTTGTATTGCCCAATCTTGTAATGATGAATTCCATACTGCAACCATGTCTCCATAACTTACTCCAGATATTCCCTTTCCTTCATTTACTACTGCAGACATATTTGTATCGTCTAAGTTAGCCCATCCAAGTAAATTCAATTCTGGATATAGGGTTACATTTATCTCTTCTATTAAGCACCCAACTATCCTTAATTCTGTATCCTGCTCAACATATATCCAGTAACCTTCTCCTGGCTTAATATCAAAGTTATTTATTGTTTCCCATGGTACATAATGAGCAATGTATTTTTGTAGAGATGCATCCCATTTAACAACTAAGGTACATCCTGATATATTTGTTCCTAAATCATAAGCTGTCCAATTTGTTTTTATTGGTATTGTTATTAAATTCCATCCCTGATGGAGTTGTATTGTCATGTTTAGTTTAATACATAAACTTTCCTCCATTACTGTCATATTTTCTTTATGTCCTAAGTTATCATACGCAATGCTATAGAATTGATAATAGCCTGGTCCTTTTGGAGCTGTAAATTGCCAATACCATTTGTCATTTATTTCATCATATAAAGCATTTCCAAAGTATGTCCAGTTTCCAAACGAATGGTTGTATGGAGCATATCTGTAATACAATTCTACTTTTTGTATTCCAGATGCACATATTTCTGGCAAGTCATAAACGCTTGCATTTATTCTCAATGGATTTGTTTCATTAACTTCTTGACAATATGGAATGATTGCATCTATGTTGCTAACTGGATTGCTATTATCAACATAGAATGTTTCATTGTCATATGCAACATTTCCTAAATCATCATACATTGTTATATTCAAATAATGCACACATTCTCCTGGCAAATAAACCGTTAGATTCAATGGACTATCTGTAACATTGTACCATGTATAATTCCATTCTCCATTGCACCATATGCCAACCCTTACATGCAATGAGCCTACTATACATGGCTCTGTGCCATCATCAGTAATGTTAAGATAAATTGGTGTGGAAGAGGTGATATACACAGGGATACCAAAATCGAAACCATCCTCAAGCATGAAAAATTCCATAATATATTTTGGTTCTCCTATTTCTTTTGTTATTACTGGTGGGCTATTATCTACATAAACAGTATAGTTGTAATATGCTGTATTGCCTAAATTATCTATAGCTGTTATGTTAATCCAATGCTCGCATTCTTCTTCAATATTGAAGTAAATACTTGCCCATCCATCATCAACATAATCATAAAGTGGTCCTTCCCACATCATATATCCATATTCTGCATTCCATACTTCCACATATAATTCAACAGAGCTTACTGTACATTCTTCTGTTAAGCCATCATCTGTAGCATTCACCCATATCGGTGTGCTAAAGTTAATAAATAGCTTGCCATCCTTGTTGTATTGTGGAGAGCCAATTGTTAAATTTATTATTGGTGGTGTATCATCAACATAGAAATATGTTGTATTTTGCAATTCAACATTTCCAACATAATCAACAGCCCAGTAAATTAATGTATGATTGCATTCTTCATTAAATGATATATTTACAGATATGCTTCCTATGGCATTATCCCAATCTCCTTCTTCATTATCATATACAACAAACTCATATGGATAGCCATTGTATATGATTGTATAATGTAGCTCTGCTACTCCTGCTCCTCCATTGCATCCTGCATCAGTAGCATTTAGCCAAATTGGGGTGTGAGTTGTAACAAAGTATTTATTTTCTCCTGCTTCTGCATTTGGATTTCCTGCATCAATGTTTGTTGATGGTGGAGTTGTATCAACATAAAATGTATAATTGTGCGTTTCTTCTGTATTACCCAAGGCATCATATGAATAGAATTCCACATAATGGATGCAAGCTTCAGTAAAGCGGAATTTAGTGAATGGATCGTATGTTTGCCACTCCTGCCAAGAACCATTCCATATACGATATCTTGTTGTTATTCCTCCTGCTGCTCCTTCTCCAGGAGGCATATCCTGTGCAGAAATTTCAAGATAGGTTGAGGCAGAAACATATGAGTTATTATCTGGTGTCATGGTGGATACTGGAGGACTATTATCAATCCAGAATGATTTGTTATATGATTGATTGTTTCCAAGAGCATCACTTACTATATACTCCAGCCAGTATTCTCCTTCATCTGCTGGGAGAGGTTCAACATATGCTGTATCTCCATCTACTCTTTGCCATGTAGCCCAGTGATGAGCAGAGCCGTTCCATATGTTATAAAGAATATATGTCACATTTACAGGACATTCTCCCCTATCATCTGCAATTATTATTATCGTTGTATCGCTCCTCACATATTTATCCAAATAGCTCTGCCCACTATAATATATGTAGGCATTTGGTGGAGTGTTGTCAATATAAACTGTCATATTTTTGTGTTCTTCAACATTTCCTACTATATCCACACTCCAGTATTCAATGCGATGCTCACATTCTTGCAGATGACCATAATCAGCAAAACTAAAGTTACCTCCATACTCAACTATGCCAGTTATATTCTCCCATACACTTCCATTAAGCCACCATAGACGATAGTATGTATGATTTACTCCAGAAATGTTATCATAAGCAGTTATATTTATTGGAGTGTATGATGTAATGTAATTTCTATAGCTTGGCTCTCCAAGATGAACAGTTGTAACAGGAGGAGAAGCATCGATAAGAGGAGTAAATATTGGGTCGCCAACATTTGTTATATTCACCCCTATTATCTTCTTATTTATATCCAAATAGCGTGTTCCATTCCATCCATCTTCAATCCATATGCCATTGAACTTCCATATCTTGAGAAATCTGCCATTTACTGACTCATTGTAATACATTGATAAATTCACCCAACCATCAGCTAAAATATTGATGTACTGGCCTACTCCACTATATCCAGCAGGAGGCCAAGGTGGATAATCAACACCATTTACAGAAATATTACCATTGTAGCTAAATGTTACTTTTGTTGGATTTATTTGTGAAAATGTATTATTAATGAAGCTTATGTTGCGAGAAAGAATAGCTGTTACAGCCCATGCATAATTGCTTCCAAATGTATTGTTATATACTTCGCTGTTATTAACCCAGAAGAGATAGAGACCCTGGGTATTATTATGAATATAGCTATTGTTGAAAGTTAGGTTTTCAACACCCCACAGCAAAGCACCCCAGCTTCCATTGTTTGTTATAGCAACATCTGAAATATTGAGGTAATTTACTCCTTTTACAAGCAAATCCATTCCAGCAGAAGCTATAGATGTGTTGATCAGGCTTAGAAGTGTAACTATTGTTGAATTATTTATAGCATTTGTATTGCCATAAAGGGTGATATTCCTAAGCGTTATATTATGCAATATCTGTCCAAGGCTTAAATTAATATCTCCTATTGCAATTCCTATTGAACCATTATATATTATGAAATTTTCTACGAGTGTGTCATTTGCTAGTATGCTTATTCCTATTCCTCCCATGGCATCTACGGCTGGGTCGCCTGTAAGAATTATTGATTTATTGATTATGACATTTTCTCGATATACACCAAATACACTTGGATAAACTTTCACAATATCTCCATCTTTTGCAGCAAATATAGCATATTGAATTACATCATTGGTATAGAATATCATTGGGCTGATTGGCCATGCATAACCAAGCCATGGAGAGTAAATAATGTTGGCTGTTATGTTATCTCCTTTTCCTTCAGGATGACTTGTAGCATTATATGGGCCAGTTTCATCTCCCCAGTAATTAAATAAAGCGGGAACAGTAACATTGCTCAGGATACCATAGTCTGCATTATTGTAAATGTTGTTGTAAATAATAGTTGTGTTGAGGCAGCCATCCCCAATATAGATTCCAATATCATGACTGTGAATATCATTTTCAACAATGATGTTATTGTCTCCACCTCCACCGCCTGAATTGTTTTCTCCCCAGAGATTTATTCCGTTATTCCAGTTGTCGTATATCTTGTTTTTCCTAATTATATTATTACTGGCATCATGTATAGAAATTCCTCCTTCTTCTCCCTCTTTTCCATTTTCATATATGGTGTTGTTATAGATGAGATTGAAAGAGGAGAAAAAATCTAAATAAATTCCATCATAAGCATTCCATCTTATAGTGTTGTTTGTTATTCTGTTTGAATTGCTGTGTTCAAGCCATATCCCGTCATATTCTGTATCATTCTGCAGAATTGTATGGTTTATTGTATTTCCATTAGAATAGTAAAGATGTATTTCGCTATATGTGTTGTTGCTGCATTTTATTCCATCTATAAAATTATAATTGGAATTTTCTAACAAAATTCCTGCACCTGTCGTTCCAGATCCTTCAAAACCATTGTTATAGATGTAAACGCCAGAGCCATTTATAGTGGTGTTAAAAACAGCATAGAAATAAATTCCATTAATACTGTTATTATAGACATGCACCTTTCCTGTAATGTTGCCTTCATTAACCATCGAAAAATATACTCCATTGTTGCTACTGTTATATACGCTTATATTTCCATTTATAAAGAGGTTGCTACCGATCCAGAAAAACGTTCCATTTCCATTATTATGGATACTGCAATTTCCTTTTATTCCGCTATCATTTACCATATAGAAAAACATTCCATACTGGCTATTGTTGTATGCATTGCAATCAACTAGAGTTACATTTTTTATGAAATATGAAGGATTATAAACATATATGCCAATAGTTCCATTATATACCGTTATATTATATATGAGTGTGTCATTTGATGTGATCGTTATTCCAATACTTCCGTTTGCATCTATGGCTGGATCACCAATCAATTTCAAAGATTTATCTATAACAATGTTCTCTCTATATGTGCCAGGAAAGATTTTGATGATATCGCCATCTCTTGCTCCATTTATTGCATCCTGAATAACATCATTGGTATAGAATATCATTGGGCTGATTGGCCATGCATAACCAAGCCATGGGGAGTAGTCAACACTCGCCGTTATGTTGTCTCCTTTTCCTTCTGGATGTGTTGTTTCATTATATGGACCTGTTTTATCTTCCCAGTAATTAAATTGTCCATCTATATCTTTTGAACTATCTGTTGCAAAAACCCCATATCTGGTATTTGAATATATGTTGTTGTAATTTATTGTAGCATTGTTGCTATCGAGAATGTATATTCCATACTGGCTATTGTATATGTCATTATTTTTGATAGAAGTAAAGTTCGCGAATCTCAGCATGATGGTACAGTTATTATTGTCATGGATATCGCTATCCTGGATTGTATTATAAGAGGAGCGTTCCAAATATATCTCACAATAATCTAAAGATGAATCAGCATTGCTATAAATATTGCTGTTCTTGATGATATTACCATTGGAGCTATAGAAATATATGCCATGTTGTGAGTTGTCATGAATTGTAGCGTTTGTTAGAGTATTATAATTAGAGTTGAGTAAATAAACGCCATGGTTGGAATTGCTATAAACAATGGCACCATCTATCTCATTATTATTTGCATTTATGAGGTATATTCCATAAGAATTGCTATAAATTCCAGTATTATTGGTCATTTTTATTTTATTCCCGGGAGTGGATAAATATATCCCATATGTATTCCCATGTATTCTTGTGTTATTTATAATGCAGTTTACAGCCCCATTGAGTCCTATTCCATTAGTGAAACCGTATATCTCGCAATTATCTACAACAACATTGCTGCATCCAGTGCCAATTAAAATTCCATTTCCACTTAATGCTGTTCCACCTATTTTGAATCCTCTTATAACAACATTACTTGTCTCCACCTTTATTCCATCTCCAGAAGGTGGCTCTATTATAGCGCCATCTCCTATTAGAGTTATTGATTTATTTATAACCACATTTTCTTCATATATGCTATCATAAGAATTGGTATGGGCAATGAGTGTATCTCCCGGTATTGCATCATTTATTGCTTCCTGTATGGAATCATATAGTGCACGTGTCCTCATATTTTCAACCAGTGTTGCATTCTGGGAAAGGATGATGTAATCGATATGCAAATGTTTTCCACTGTTCCAGAAATAGACCGCAAAATCAACTACTTCTACCTGAGGATAATATAAATCTGGTGCTTCCCTTAAATTGAATGTAAAGAGTTTCCATTCAGAGGAATATGAGGGATACCAATCATGATATTGAATGTCGCCATTATAATATGTTATTATTTCTAAATAGGGTGCTATATAAGATTCAATGCGTCCATCATATTTCCCCCAGAATGAAATATAATTGTAATCACTCCAATCCCAAAAATCATAGTTAGTAATTTTAATATGCCCCCATCCGTAGCTAGTTGAAGTCAGGTTGAAACTCGCACTTCCCTCAATTTTATCTACATAGTCTAGTGAAAGAATTGCTGAACTGCCTCCAGTACCCCATCCACTCGTATCATCACAGTTCTCAAATACCAATACTTTTGCATCTGTTTTTTCTGTTGCAAAAATTGTAATGGCAAAAATCACTAATATAAATACACATATCCAAAAAAATTTGCCTTTTCTTTCCATACCAACTCCTCCTTTTGTGCAGTAAAATATGTATTATGTAATAGTAAAAAAATTTTTTAATTTTGGGTGCCACGGAAAAATAAATGAGGAAAGTTATCGGATTTATCGCATAAGAAATTTACTATAGCAACATCTCATTCATTAATCTTCACCTTCGTATAAATGTCAAAATTTATTTTCATATATTTTTTAGGTGTTTGTTCTCACTTTTTGGTTTTACTAATAATTCCAACTATTGCAAAAGCAATTATTACGAGATACAACGGCAACGCAAATTTTTTTTCTTTTTCCAAACAATTCGTCTCTATAAGTACAACTTCAGATTTTTTATTTCCCAAAACATAACTTTCAGATTTAATCCAATTTTTAAGTTTTGGAGAATAATATATTACCTGGGTGGAATTAAAATATCTATTACTATTTTCCATTTTATATGACATATTCTTTACAATTTTATAGCATAAAAATTCACCAATAGGTATCTTAATTTTTTCTTTAGATTCGCATTCACAATTCTCTTTTACAACGGTTATTTGCCATTTTTTTCCATCATATGATAAAAGTTGATAACTTGCATTCCATTTGTCTCCAACACTTACACCATATCTTATAAATGGTATTGGTGGAGAGTAAATATCTTTCATTTTCTGCTTATTTTTTAAATAAGTAATTTGCATCACATCAGCCAAATCATCCACTCTCACATAAGTATACATTTTCTCCACAATTGTCTTTCCTTCTGTTGTTTGTGTTAAATTCCATACCTCATAATTTTTATTGTCTATATCTACAGTTATATTTTCTCTACCTGTTATTTCAACAGTAAAATTATATCCTGCTGGTGTTACTTGGTATTTCCAATACATTCCTATCTTCCACTCAGGTTTTTCTACTGCTGCAACAGCAGAGGAGAATAGCAAGATAATTAAAAGCAAACCCAGTTTTTTCATGTGAAATATACTTCTCATAGGTTATAAACTTTGCTATCACATCCATCTATCCAATCCATATTGCCTACAACTCTCTAAACTTGGTAAGCCAAATGCTCCCTGAACAAAATTCTTTATCATTTCTTTGTACCACTCCATATCAATTTGATTCCTATCTTCTAACAATTCAACAGGATACATGTAATGAATTGGCTTCACCCCGCTTTTTGTTGGATTTCTTATTCCAGGTAATGGCTTTTTCGTCACTACAAATCTAAACTTTCTTCTTACCACTAACTTTCCAACCAATTTTTCTAATGCTGCTGCTCTTTCTCCATAAACAGATGGTGAACCATCTGGATTTGGTTTATACCTTTCATGAGGCTGAACAGATTGAATTAGAGTAAAAGCATCTAAATCAAATTTTTCTATATCTAAGTTTTTAACTTTTTCTAATGTAACTTTCATTATAGAATCTTTGACTTTTCTTCTTGCCTCTTCCTCATCCTTCCATTCTAAATTTTCTTTCAAAACATCCAACATTATGTCCTTAAGAACGATTCTCGCTATATCTGGTTTATCACTTCCTTTAAAATTGTTTCCTTTTGTAATCATTATTACATTCCTATCTTCAACATCGAAAATTAGATAATTTTTATGTTTAACAAATATCATTGCTTCATGCTCCTCTGCTTCCAATTCAAATTCTTCATAATTTAATGCATTCCTCCATTTTTTGTTGCAATAATCTATTATTTCTAAAACCTTGCTGGGGTGTATAATCCAGTCTTCTCCATCTGGTATAGCTCCTAATGCCTCTCTTAATTTTCTGGAAGCAGCTCTTGAACAAGCTACATAAATTCCATCTGTGTCTCCATAAACTACTCTTGCTCCATTTCTTTCTAAAGTTTTTAAGGTATCATATAATATTTTTTGCCCCTTAGTTGTTATCAATGCAGCACCCCACAAGTTAAATTGTCTGCATGAAACAGTTGGAGCAGATAAAATTCCGTGAGTTCCTGCATTTCTTGCAGCTTTCAATGATTGATACATCATACTCAAAATTTGTTTTTCCTTTCCACTTTTTTCCTTCATTTCCTGCTTCAATTTTTTAATGAAGTTCATTATTCCCTTCATTGCAAGATTAACTACACCAGGTTCTTTTGATATTTTAACTCCCATCAGCACACCTTTATCTATGAATTCTTCCGTGCCCTCTTTAATAACTGGTTTAACCTCATCAATAAATCTTTCTGGTACTTTTTTGAGCCATATCCAATCGTCAGGCTCTTCATCTTTTGCCAATCTCACCGTATCGGCGCCGGCATTTATTGCTCTTAATATTGTGGGATACATTGCTCCTACATCAGCTACAATAACTTTATACCATGGAACAAAATGACTGTTTGCATCCCTATCTGGCTTAATTGTCATTCCACCTGGAAAATGATATGCAATGTCTTTATTTTTCTCATCATATATGAGAAATGGATACTCTACCCAATCAGGCATTTCATCTCCATATTTTACTACTCTAAGTACTTCTTTGCTTGCACCATCTCTCCTAACTTTTTCAACAATATCTTTCTTTTTCCCCTTATATTCTAAGAGTTTTTTAGCAACATCGTAAACCCTGCACAATGGAGGCATTATTTTTTTATGATATGCTGCCCTTATCATCGCCATATAATCCCACATTTTGGTGGCGCCAGAAGGAAAAAGTAATTCAAAGGGCATCCCAGTTATAAAAGCTAATGGTAATCCCTGCTGAACTAAATGAAGGAAAATTCTAACTTCTTCTATAACATCCTGCTCATTGTATTTAAGGGTTCTTTCATCTATTGCCATCTTTTCTGGAGATACATGCAATCTCCCTTTAATCTCTACTCCAAGAAAATGAGCTAATCCCTCTAAGCTATAATCATCAATTGCATAAAATTTTCTTGCTGCATGAAATGTATCAAAAGTAGTTGGATATATAATTGCTATATCATTTGCTACCCCAAAATGGAAAGATTGGTCTTTCCTTATATAGATATCCAAATATTCTTTAAACTTCTTTATTTCATCTTTAGATAGGATAGATGAAAACCTCATCAAATCTTTTATTCTTCTATAAATTTCTAGATTGTCAAAGCCAGAGATATTGTGCCCAGCTATTATATCAGATGATGATAAAATATTTATAAATTTGAGTAAATTCTTTATTTCCTCATGTTCATCATTTGATATAAGTTGCTCAACTTCGCTTTCACTTTCTGGCAAATTTGTTATTTCAAAAAAGAAATCTTCATTTTGTAAATCTTTTCTTGAAACAAAAGAAAGGGTAAGTTTTGAATAACCAATAATATCAATAGGAACATTTCTTTCTTTGCCATATTTAGTCATTTCTATATCATAAACAAGCACCCTAACATTTCTTTCTTTACCATCTGTATCAAAAATCCATATACCTTTTGCAGCTAAATCTGTTAGTACTCTTTCATGATAAGGAATATCGTGTTCAGCTGTATATAATCCCATTTTGAAAATTTTATCACTCATTTCTGGCACGTTTGATGGATGCTTTGTATATATCTTAAAAACTTTTCTCTTAATAGAAGGATTCCAAAATGAGGTATATTCTTCTATCTCTCCTATTTTTTTAATTCTTGTATCTCCGCTTAACTCTCTTATAACTTTATTCCTTGCTTCAACTACATCAACTCCTTCTGGAGGAAATACTAGAAAGTAAGGCATGTGCATTTCCTCAACAGGCTGAACCTTACCTTGCCAGTATAGGTAGCTTGGAGAAGCATTTATTAGCATGTAATAAAATATTGCCTTTGCTTATAATTTTTTGGTGGTGAAATTGGTTTAAAAATTTTACTGTCAATCGAACGGAGGCTCCAACAATTTGGGAAAAACGAGTAAAATTCTCAAATGCTTTCTTCTAATGCTCTAAAGCTTTGAAAAATAACTGCATTTGTTATTTACAAATCTGAGGCGAGAATTTCTTGATGGCCCCATTTAATATCTATATTAAAATTCAAAGGAAATGATTTATAGTAGCATAGATTTTACTAATGATGAAAATAGTTCCAGATACATCAGTAATCATAGATGGCAGAATAACTGAATTAATTAGAAACGGGAAGATTGAAAAAGCAGATATAATTATACCAATGGCTGTTTTGGCAGAGTTGGAACATCAAGCAAATATGGGAAAAGAAACTGGAATGAACGGATTAAATGAGATAGTTGAATTGCAAAATTTAAGCAAGGAAGGAAAAATTTATATCCATTTTCACGGGAAATATCCAACTAAAGAAGAAATTGAGTATAATAGAATAGATGCAATAATAAGAGATGTTGCCGAGGAAATTGGAGCAACATTATTTACTTCTGATAAAATACAGGCTCAAACTGCAAAAGCAAAGGGGTTGAATGTAGTTTATATTCCTCCTCTTTACGAAGAACAAAAGGAATTGAAAATTCTACAATATTTTGATGATGAAACAATGAGTGTTCATCTCCGCCAAGACTGCAAACCTTATGCTAAAAAAGGCAAGCCAGGAAATTTCAGAGTTGTTGAGCTAAGTGATGAAAAACTTACGGAAAAAGAATTATCAGAAATTACTCATCAGATAATAGAATATGCAAAAAGAGATCCCGATAGCTTTATAGAAATAGAAAGAAAAGGTGCAACAGTTATTCAACTTAGGAACATGAGAATTGCTATTGCGAGGCAACCTTTTTCAGACAAATTCGAAATTACGGCAACTCGCCCAATAGTTAAGCTGAGTATTGATGACTACAATTTAGATGAGGAATTAAAAGAAAGACTGAAAAATTATCACAGAGGCATTTTAGTTTCTGGTCCGCCAGGCTCTGGAAAATCTACTTTTGCCCAGGCAGTGGCGGAATATCTGTATAGCTTGGGAGCCATAGTTAAAACAATGGAGAGTCCCAGAGATTTACAAGTGAGAGATGAAATTACACAGTATGCTCCATTAGAAAAAAATATGGAATTAACTGCAGACATTCTTCTTTTGGTTAGACCAGATTTTGTTGTTTTTGATGAAGTTAGGCGTAGTAAGGATTTCAAAATATTTGCGGATATGCGTCTAGCTGGAGTAGGCTTAATAGGAGTAACTCATGCAAATAGAGCAATAGATGCTATACAAAGGCTCATTGGAAGAGTTGAACTTGGAATGATTCCTCAAGTTGTTGATACAGTAATACACATAGTTGGAGGAGAAATAAAAGAAGTTCTGGAATTAGATTTTACTGTTAAAATTCCGCATGGGATGGAGGAAGCTGATTTAGCTCGTCCAGTTATAGTTGTTAGAGATTTTCATACTAAGAGAGCTTTATATGAAATTTATAGCTATGGTGAGCAAGTTATTGTAATGCCTATAAGAGGAGAAGAAAAGAACCCATTGAAAAAATTGGCAGAAAAGCAGTTAAAATACATTATTGAAAAATATGTTGATGCTGATGCAAAAGTGGAGATAAATGGTAATACAGCTGTTGTATATGTTGAAGAAGAGCATATTCCCCATTTAATAGGAAGAGGAGGAAAAACAATAGCTTCTATAGAAAAGGAGGCAGGAATAAAAATAAGTGTTCAGCCATTGCTAAAAAAAGCAGAGATTATTCCAAATATAGTTAAGAAGAAAAAAGACTTAGTTTTGAAAATAGGAAAAGCATATGCTGGAAAAGATGCGGAAATTGTTATAGATGGTGAAATAATATTTTCTGGTAGTATATCAAGTCAAGGAGATATTAAGATAAAAAGAAGTTCTCCATTAGGAAAGAAAATTATGGATGCAATTGCATCAAATGCAAATTTAGTTGTTAGAATAAAATGATTGATGTTGTTACTGCAGTATTGAAAAATGGAGATAAAATCCTTATTCTAAAAAGAGGAGATAAAGTTAGAACTTATAAAGGAAAATGGGCTTGTGTATCTGGCTATTTGGAAGAAAATGAGGAAGCTTTAGAAAGAGCGTATATAGAAATTGAGGAAGAAACTGGATTAAAAAGAGATGATGTAAAATTAATTAAGGCTGGTGAGCCAATAGAATTTTATGATGAAAAGGAAAAAATGAGTTGGAGAGTTCATCCGTTCTTATTTGAAGCAAAAAGAAGAGATGTTAAAATAGATTGGGAACACACAGAATACAAATGGATTTATCCAGAGGAAATTGTGAAATATGAAACAGTACCAAAATTGAAAGATGTCATTTTTAACTTGCTCGAAATAAATGAATGATGTTGCCATGTTAGCAAAAATTAGCTATTCATATTTCATTGAATAAATGGAAAAGATATTATCATGGTTATTATTGCATGGGAAAAGAATTTTACTTGGCAACATCCTTTTTCGCTTTTATATCAAAAAACCTTAATATCCAATACTCCATGGATTATGCGTGGGGCATATGATTTAATTTTTTTAAAATGTACAAGCTCAGCATCCTTCCCATATTCATTGATTAAATTTTTAACTTTTTTAAATAACTCGTGTGGAAATTCTTCTTCTTTGCATTTTTGATGAAAATGTATAATGCCTCTCCCTTTCAAAATATCCAATGCATAAGGTAAAAATGGAAATGAATCAAGATATCCCATAATGACACGGGTAGCAACGTTTCTTGGCGCTACCACTCTGCAGTCACCAAGCCTTGCTTCAACAAGATTTGCTACATTATTCAGCATTATATTTTCCTGCAGATATTTGTATGCTGTGGGGTTTATTTCGCAGGCAAATACTTTTGCTTTACAATGCACAGCTATTGGTAATGTAAAATAACCTATCCCAGCAAACATATCAACAACTACTTCATTTCTTTTTGCTATTTTTGCCATTCTTATTCTCTCGTCTATATTGCCAGAGGAAAACATAATTTTTGCAACATCAAATTTATATTTTATCCCATTTTCTATATGGATTGTTTCTGTATCTTTTCCATATATCAATTTAAATTGGGGTTTTCTTTCTATCCCTTTTATTCCTCCAATATCTTCTAGCACAGCCTTGCATTTCAAAACTTTTGCATATGCTTTTGCCACTTTTTCCTTTTCTTTTATTCCATTTAACTTTAAAACCAAAACATCTCCAAATTTCTCCCATTTTCTTGGCAATTTCTCAAAATCTTCCTTGCTAATCTTCCCTTGAAGTTCTTTTTTTATTTCTTCAATGGGAATAAATACTTTTCTTTCTAAATAATCCTTTTGCTCTATAATTTCAAATTCTTCGTTAATATTTGGCACTTCTTTAACTGGTATCTCCACTTTGTCACCATATCTTTTTATTTTTCTGCTATCATCTAACAATTTCATTTCAATAAGCCTGTTTTTTATTTCTTCAGCTTTTCTTTTATTTACAACTATAGCCAATTTCATCTCAATATTTTCCATATTAATGAAACTAAAAATTTTGGATTTTTCTTAATAAATTCTTTTGCTACTTTCCATTGATAATCTATGTCTCCATATTTATTTATTAACTTTACATTCTTCTCTATATAATTTGCTATAAAATTTAAGTCATCATTTTTTAGCCTTCTATAAATTCTTCTCATTAACAAATGCCTTTTTAATTCCTTCCCAAATTTTTCCATAAAAATTCTCTCATACATTTTAAAATTTGGAAAATTCTCTGCTAAAATTTTTGATGCAAGCAGGGATGCGTATATGCCTCCTCCTGATGTGGCTTTTACCTGTCCAGCAGCATCTCCAATTAATGCTAAATTTTTTCTATAAAATTTCCTCATTCCGCACGGAATTAGACCAGCTTTGTAATTGCTAATTTTTCTATCGATTTTCCTAGCAAATATATTTATTTTTTCCTTAAGTTTTTTTGATTGGCACCCCAACCCAATTCGAGCTTTTTCATCTGCTGGTATAACCCAGCCAAAGAAATTTGGGAAAAGTTCATTATCCAAATAAACCCTCACAAAATCCTCCTCCAATTTTTTCCCTTCTCCTTGTATAGCATTTATATAATTTATTTTACCCATGTCAAAAAGTTCTGCAACCTTGCTTTTAGCACCATCCGTCCCTATTAAATAATCAAATTTTATATCCTCCTTTCCATAAATTTTGTTCTGGTATATTTTCCTCACAGAAAAATTTAGTTTATATATTGCTCCTTCTGCCATTGCTTTTTCTGCCATTTCATATAGAAATTTATCTCTATCAATTACATACGCATATGTTTTATCTCCTCCTATACAAATTTCTTTTTCATTTGGAAAATGAATATAGGCTCCTTTTATCTCATTTACAATTGCATCTGTTTTTTGCAAATTTATAACCCTTCTGCTGACTAATCCCCCACAAATTTTTCCTCCTATTTCTTTCTTTTTTTCTAAAACTATAACTTTATATCCTTTTTTTGCCAATTCATAAGCAACTGAATTTCCCGCTATTCCTGCTCCTACTATGGCAACATCAAATTGCATCAAATTTAAGTAATGAACATATTTAATAATGATGGTATTTAAAAGAAAGGATAAATTTTCTTATCTTGCCAGATTTGTTGTAGATTCAGAAGGAAAAAGGATTGGCGAAAGTATTTCTGTATTTGAAGATTTATTGATAATAAAGAAAAATGATAAATTTTATGCCATTCCATTTAAGCATGTAGAACTTAAAGAAAATGAAATTCATATAAAAGGAGTTATTCAATGGGATAAAGCTGAAGAGCTTGCAAGGAGATGGAAAAATGCTCAAAATGGTTATAGTGGTAAACAAGATTGAAATGTCTTGTGGAAAACTGGCTGCTCAAGTAGCGCATGCTGCTGTAGATTGTACCTTGAAGGCATTAAAAAGAAGGCCAGATATAGTTAAAAAATGGCTTGAAGAGGGGCAGAAAAAAGTTGTTTTGGAAGCTGAAGAAAAAGAAATTTTAGAAATAGAAAAAAAAGCAAAAAAAATGAAGTTGATTACTAGTATAATTAGAGATGCTGGGCTAACAGAATTGGAGCCAGGCACATTGACTGCTATTGCGATAGGACCAGATGATGAAAAAAAGATAGATAAAATAACAGGGCATCTTCCTTTAAAATGAAAAAAGAAATCAGAATATTGGGAATTGATGACATGCCTTTTTCTTTTGGAGAGGAAAAGGTGGATATTGTTGGCGTTGTAATGAGAGGAGGAATATATTTAGAGGGAATTCTCAAAACAACCATAGAAATTGATGGAAGGGATGCAACAGAGAAAATCATTGAAATGGTGAATGGAAGTAAGCATAAGGAGCAATTAAAGCTTATAATGATAGATGGCGTTGCTTTGGGAGGATTTAATGTTGTTGATGGAGAGAAAATTTATTTAGAAACTTCTTTGCCTGTAATAACTATTACAAGGAAAAAGCCTGATATGCAAAAAATAAAAGAAGCTTTAAAAAAACATTTTAATGACTGGGAGGAGAGATTAAAAATAATAGAAAAAGGGGTGACAAAAGAAGTTAAACTGAGATACCCTGTATATATTAAGCATTTTGGAATTGATGAAGAGGAAGCTATCAATGCTATTAAAATTTCAATAATAAGAGGAGCTATTCCCGAGCCATTAAGAGTTGCTCATTTAATTGCAACTGGAATCAAAAAGGGTGAATCAACCGGAAGATGTTAATGTTGTAAGGTTTTTACCTAACTGTTTTATTGTGTATTTCTATAGAGAGTAGATTAGTAACTATTTTTCATTTAACTTAGCAATAAAAACCACACTCATTGAATAATAGGAAAGGATGTTGCATATTAAATTCTTTCACATGCAGTAATTTCTTTCCAATTATCAAAATTTAAATAGATTTTTTCAACTATTCCAGTTTTTAACAACATCTATTATTCCTTTTAGTTTTTCGATGTTTTCTTCGACTAAGGAGCCATTTACAATAACGTCGGCGCCTGCTTCAATTTTTTTCCTTGCCATTTCTGGTGTTTTTATTCCTCCCCCAACAATAAGAGGGAGGGATACTTTATTTTTTATTGCTCTTATCATCTCATCTGGAACGGGTTTTTCTGCATTTGAACCAGCCTCCAGATAGAGGCATTTTAATCCTATACATTCTGCATACATTGCGTATTCTACAGCTTTTTCTACATCATCCTCTCTTATAATATCTAACTTTGTTTTTGTTTCAACTGTTGTCGGATTTTTACTTGTGCTTATTATTAAATATCCTGTTGGAATGGGTTTTATTCTCCATTCTTTCACAAGTTTTGCTCCTTTTAACTGTTCTCCTTTCCTGTATTTATATTCTAAGGAATTCAGCAAATCCATAAAGAATATATAATCTGCATTACTAGCCACTGCCTCAGCAGAATTTGGAAATAAAATAGTTGGTAAATGGCACTTTTTCTTTATTTCTTTTATTGTATCGTGTACCATCTCTCTTTTTTTAACTGTTGAACCCCCCACCATTATCGCATCGCTTCCATATTCCTCACATATTTTAGCTATTTCTCCTGCTTTTTCTGGCTCTTGTTTATCTGGATCTATTAATGAAAAATGCATTTTTTTCTTTCCAAGCATATCTTCAATCATCATTTTTCACTAAATTTTGCTTAGCTTTAAAAACTTTCTTTTTTAATTTTAATTGGGTCTGTCGAAAATTAAATGAAATAGGATGTGTCATAGTAGGTTCTCTTTCAGGCAATAGTGACCAATGATAGCCATTTCTTCTATTTGTTCAATAAACCTTTTTAATTGAAGAACATCAAATAAATGAAAAAGATTATTGGATGAAACTACATTTATTCATCTGAACTATCAACAGCTTATTTTATTTTCTATAAAAAGAGGGATTAGATATTGATTATCCACACTGTTATTTCATTGCTTCCATAGTTTCCTGCGTTATCATATGCTACTGCTTTTATTTGGTGTGTTCCAAAAGAAAGGTAATCCCAGGTCCATTCATAAGGCTCATCAAAATCTGCCGTCTGGAAATTGTTATCGATATAGAATTCCACTCTGTTTATACCAGATTCATGATTAGTTGCTTCTACTTCAATGGTTATATATCCTATAATTACTGTTTTTCCTGTAATTGTTGGCATAATTTCTCTGTTTTCAATATACAAATAACCTTCTCTTGGTTTATGAATAAGAACTTGTGGATGAATTTTGTCTATTTTAAATGTTTCACTTTTTTCTTCTTCAATATTTCCCGCATTATCTGTGCTATAAAAGGAAATAGTATGTACGCCATCTTCAGAAAAAACAATTGCTCCTTTGTACTCTTTCCACTCCCCACTATCTATTCTATAGAATGTTTTATTTATTCCAGAAATCTCATCTTTTGCGACCAATTTTATCGTTACATTTGAAATGAACCATCCATTGGCTCCTTTTTCTCCAGAAAAATTACAAGTTGTTGCAGGCATTGATTTGTCTATTTTGATCGTTTTGTATTTTGTTTTTTCTTTATTTCCTGCATAATCTTCCGAGTAATAATAAAGCTTTGTAATTCCTTCTTTATCTATTTTGAATGGAGCAGTATATTCTAACCAGATTTCTCCATTAATTGTATAATAGGTCGTTTTAACCCCTATTCCAGTATCATTTGCATATAGTTTAACTATCACATCGCTTACATACCATGAATCATTTCCGAAAGTTCCATATAAATTACAGTAAGTTGTTGGTGGAATATCATCCTTCTTAATTGTAAAAGTATAATTAGAAGAAACATTCCAATTTCCGCTCGTATCATTTGCCCATATATAAAAGATGTAAGTACCAACAACATCATACGTATCTGTATATTCATACTGATTTGTTGTGCCTACCTTTTGCATAGTCATATTTGCAATTGAACTATCAGGATATTTTATTACCACTTTCACTTTATTTACTGCAACATTATCAGTAACAACACACGTTATTTTTACTTTCTCTCCCTGCCATGTTTCACTTGGCACAGTTTTTACATTAGTTATTTCTGGAGGTGTAGTATCTGCAGATATTGTGACGGGGTAAAATGCCATAAGTAAAATAGCAACAACTAATAATGAAATAACTTTCATAATTATTTAATTACTTAGTCAATATAAACTTATCGTTAGAAATGTTGTGGGACTGTCAAGAAATTCTCACCTCCAGATTATAGATAACTACAAATGCAGTAATCCATTTTTCAACGCTTTCCTTTGAGGCATTTGAAGGAAAGCGTTTCCAGAATCTCTTCAATCTTGCTTTTAAAATATTAAACCATCCCTCTATTGCATTTCTTTCTCCGAATGTTTCATGCTCATATTTTAAGCCCATTCTTTGTAATGCCCATCTATACCATGGAGCTTTGTCTATCTTAATCAATGGCTTATTCTTGCAATAGATCAGAAAGCTATTGACAAATCTTATTACGTCAATGGAAGTTCTCCATTTCGTTACCATTACCCCTAAAATTTCCCAAGTTTCTACATCTATTGCAGCCCATATATAATGCCATTCATCTCCTATCTTTATTTTTGTTTCATCTATTGCTATACAACGCCTATATTTTCTTGAATTAGTGAACAACTGAGCAAGTTTATGATACCATTGCCTTAACGCTTCATGACTGAACTTCTCAAAATCTTTGAGGAATTTACTCGTTTTTCTTAGAGAAATTCCTGCATAGTAAAGAATAGTGGCAATTAGCTTAACCTCTATCTTCTTTTTGTCCCAGCGAAAAATATTTTTCTTTCTAACTAATTCCATTAACTGGTGTAGCATTTCCATCCCCTCCTGATTCTCCATCAGGAGGGGTATTTTTCATTTTTTAAATTTTCAAATTCTTGACAGTCCCATATTTAGTAAATAGAAAAGTATATAAACTCACAATATATTACTTTTGTCAGACAAAAGCTGACAAAAGATGGCATAGGAAGGACATTGTCCATAACCGGGATGTCCTGATGCCATCTTGGTGGTGGTAATATGGAAACAGAAAAAATAACAGTAAGACTTCCAGTGCATCTCGTAAGGGCTATTGATACCTTTGTTAAGATGGGAGAATTTGGCTCACGTTCAGAGGCAATAAGAAGAGCAATCAAAATGCTCGTTGATGACATGATGCACGATATTGAAGAAAGAGCAGAGATGTGGAGGAAATTGCAAGAGCTCGAGGCAATGACAGAAGAAATAAATAAGTTGAAAAAGAAGTGAGGTAGCGGTCGTTATGGGAGGGGATGGGATGCCGCTACCAGCCCGGGGAGGAAGATAAAATGAAGAGTATAGTTGAAAATGCTTTAAAATATAGCCAAGATGAAAAGCATGTTAATTTTGATGAGTTTGGTATAGCAAAAATACTTGTTATAGGGGTTGGAGGAGCAGGAGGAAATACAGTTACAAGGCTTCAAGACATTGGCATAAAAGGAGCGACAACAATAGCAATTAATACAGATAAGCAGGCTTTAGATATGGCAAGAGCAGATAAAAAATTACTCATAGGCAAAGCGATAACAAGAGGATTAGGAGCGGGAGGATATCCAGAAGTAGCTAAAAGATGTGCAGAGGAATCGAGAGATGAAATTGAAGAAATAATAGGTGAACCAGATTTAGTCTTCATAACAGCTGGAATGGGCGGAGGAACAGGTACTGGAGCTTCTCCAATCATAGCAAAGATTGCAAAAAGAGCGGGAGCAATAGTAGTTGGTATGGTTTCAATACCATTTAAGGTGGAGAGAGGAAGAATGCTAAGAGCAGAGCAGGGCTTAGAAGAACTAAGAAAAGAATGCGATTCTGTTGTTATTTTAGATAACAATAAACTTCTTGAATTTGTTCCTCATTTGCCAATAGATAAAGCATTTTCTGTTATGGATCAGCTAATTGCAGAGACAGTGAAAGGAATAGCAGAAACAATTGTGGAGCCATCATTAATCAACTTGGACTATGCAGATGTGAAAACAATTGTTTCTGGAGGAGATGTTGCAGCAATGCTTTGGGGGGAGGGTGCAACAAGGGATGGACCGGAAGCATTGGCGCATGAAGCAATGCATCATCCATTGCTGGAGGTGGATTACAGAGGAGCAAAAGGTTGCCTAATTCATATAACAGGTGGGCCAGACATGTCATTAGAATTTGCAGAAAAAGTTGCAGAATATATGACTCAAGAACTTGATCCATATGCAAATGTTATACTGGGCGCGAGAGTAAATAAGGATTATAATGGACGTTGTAGAATAATGGCAATAATGACTGGCGTCTCTTCCCCTTATATTCTTTCTTCAGAAGGGGAAAGTGTTGTATTGCCAAAATGGCAAAATGGACAAAAAATGGGCATTGATTTAATTGGTTAGCCACCCTTTTCCTTACTTTTTATTCTATTTTTATTATGTCTCCATTTTGAGGGATGAAAATATTCGCATCTATTTCTTTAATTAAGGCTTCGGGATTATCAGAATGGAATATAACAACATTTTCTGGTGAGCAATCTTTTATGAATTTAACGAGCTGGCTATGTCCTGCGTGGGCAGAGAAATCAAAGAATTTTACTTGGCAGTCTACCTTTGTTTTTACACCATATAATTCAATTTCTTTGTTTTCTAAAAGCATTCTTCCATTTGTTCCTTCTACTTGGTAGCCAGTTATAAAAACTGCTGATTTTGGATCATCCTTTATCTTATCTATATACCACAAAACAGGACCTCCATTCATCATTCCACTTGTTGTTAAAACAACGCCTGCTTTTAAAGCCATTTTCTTTCCTTTATTTGAATAAACTATATTCATTTCTTTCAATGCCTTTTTCAGTTTTTCTGGAGAACGAATATAATCTTTATGCCTAAGCATAATTTCTGAAATTTTTATTCCCATTCCATCAACCCACACTTCATGCCCGCTTTTTTGCAAAATCATTGCCAGTTCTTGTGTTCTTCCAACTGCAAATGCTGGAATTATTGCCTTTCCTCCTTTATTAACAACCTCTTCAACTTCATCTAAAAATTGCTTTTCTAGCTCTTTTCTATTTGGGTGTTCAACTCCAGCATAAGTTCCTTCTATAAACAATGTTTCGCATTTAATTGGCTTTGCTCCTTTAAGCAAATGAGTATCTATAGTATTTATATCGCAGGCATACACAACACCATATTCTGGAATCTCTATCATAACAGAGCCAGGAATATGACCTGCAGGGTGAAATTTAATTTTTAAGCCATCTAACTCAACTTCATCATTTTGACTTATATACAAAAATTTACTTAAGCAATTGTTTAACTCATCTTCTCCATAAGGAAATGGGTGTCCTTTTGCATCTGCAATTTTAAGTGTGTCTCTGTATAGAATTTCAGAAATTTCTGCTGTTAAAGGAGTAGTAAAAACATCTGCATTGTATCTTGTGCAAACCCATGGAATCATTCCAGAATGGTCAAGATGTGCATGGCTCAATATTGCATTTTTGATTGGCGGTGCTTCTTGGGGGTATTGAGGAGGTTCACTTGGTATTAAGCCATAATCTACTAAAAGCTGTGTATCATCAAATTTACTTAATATACCTACTCTGCCTACTTCCCTTCCGCCGCCAAGGAAATGAGCAATCATTTTTTAGTTTGTAAAATGTAATATATTAATAACTTTTGGCTTCTTCATATCTTTCGATTTTCATTCCTCTGTATTCTAACTTTCCGCTTCTCTTTACAATGCATCTCATTTGAACTGGAGAAAAAGAGAATTCTCTTTCCACTTCTCTACTTAGCTCTCCATCATCTCCAACAAACTCATAAATTTTTTCTTCTATCTCCCTGAACTTTTTATCATCCATTAGAACAATAGAAAAAACATCTCTTATCATATCTATGGAAGTCATAACATTAATATGAAAAGCTGTATAGAAAGCATGATATTCTTTTTTTGCCTTTCCATTTTGAGTCATTGTCCATCTAGTTTCAACCATTCTTACTTTTTCAAAAAATTTTAATGCTTTTGCACCTTCCTCGCCGAATTTCTCTTCAATTTCTTCCATAGTTCTCCAATCTTTTGAAACTTCATTGAAAACTTGCTTTTTGACATCTGTATCAAAAGCTCTTGAAAGCCATGCTAAGTCAGTAATATCATTTATTAATTTTGCTTGCATCATAACCATATATGCAATTTTAGCTTAAATTTCTATGCCTTCTGCGCTATGGCTATTCCTATAATTACGATGAATCCAGCAAAAATTGTTAGCAATTTCAATTCCTCTTTTAAAATTATATATGAGGAAACTAAGGAAAAAATTGGAATCATATATACAAAAAAAGAAAGCTTTGAAACTTCTAATTTTTCCATTGCAGAATACCATAGAATATAAGCTATGAATGTTGGAAAAACTGCCAGATATAAAATGAAAGGTATAGATGCCATACTAAATACTATTTTTTCAATGAATGTAAGGGGGGCTAAAAATATAGTACCAAAAAATGAGGCGAAGGCTATAATTTGAATAGGATGGTAATTTCTATTCAACAAATTTTTTGCCATTATTCCTCCTATTGAATAGCTAATAGCGGAAGCTAAAACAAGTAAATTTCCAAATAAATTTCCTCCTCCTTTTGGGCTAACAATAAAATATGTGCCAGTTATTGCTAAAGCCAAACCAATGAGCTTATGCCTTGTTATTTTCTCATTTAAAAATATGTAGGCAAGAATTAGAGTATAAATTGGACCAGTGCTTTGTATAAATCCCGAGATGTAGGCAGATGTGTATTTAAGTCCAATATTTTGCAATACAACAGGCAAGGTAACGCTTACCATGCCAAAGATAGCCAAATATTTGTAATCAACATCAAAAAAATTTTCATGCATAATAGCCAGTAAAAGAAAGAAAAAACTTGCCAGTAAATAACGGAGAAAAGCAAAAAGAATGGGGGAAATTTCTTTCAAGCCAAGCTTGGTAATTGGAAAAGAAACTCCCCAGAGTGAGGATGCAATGATGGCATAAATAATAACTTTTCTTTCCACAAGGGTATATTCCTTTTGTATAAATTATTTGTTAAACGAGGTTGATGACATGTTAAATCCCGCCTCTATATAAGCATGAAGGAGGCGGTAAAATGTTGTATGCAGGTATGGATGTGCATATATGGACTAAAGAATGTAAAAGTAGCTATAGAAGCATCTACAAACTATAGCTACATTGTAGATGCTTTAGCAAA
>JAPDJT010000009.1 GCA_029258955.1 Thermoplasmatota archaeon | reverse complement strand
TATTTAATTTTAACTATGATATTTTTATCTGCCAAATATTATTTAGTTAATGTTCCAAAAATATGTGAAGTTTGCTGAAACAAATTTGGGAAAGTGATAGCAAGATTGGAAATAAATACCGAAGGTATAAAGCTGGAATATGCTCTGTTATAAGTAGTGCCACTTTTATTGTGGTTATTATTAATCATTTTACTTTGTCCTCTACTATTTTTAATATTTTATTACCTATTTCTAATATTACTGCGAGAAATTTCTCAATTTCGTCTTGTTTTAAAGGATATTTTCGCCCTTTTAAATGTTCCAAATTAGGTACCTTTCGAACAAAATTGTCATCTATTACTCCCACATTATGCTCATAGATATGTCGTACTTGAAACATTTTAAAAAGAAATTCAAAATTTTCTCTGCCAATTATATCGGAAAGGGATTTCCCTACGGATTTTGATAAAGCATCTGAAAGTGCTTTTAAGTTCTGGAACAAATTTTTAGGTTTTTGTGGGAAGATATAGGATAACGCGATTGAAGAGCCTTTCCTAATGCATCAAAAGTAGATACACCGCCAGAAAGCGCATCTTCCAAAATAGCCTCTCGTAACTCGTCATCATCTTTTATTACATCAAGAAGATGAATCCGTTTACGCGCTACTTCAATAGATTTTTTAAATATAATCGAAGTATTAAGCTTCCCACAATCTGGACAATTAGCAAAAATGCCGTATATAGCAAATTCTAATCCACAATTATCACATTTAACATATGTCTCAACTTCTTTTTCTTGGTAGTATTTAAGTGGAATTTTCATCGGAGAGCATTTAGTCTTAACTTTTATTTGGATAAATCTTCTCCTTGTTGCTCTCTCAAGCTCTTTAAAACTACGTTCTAATTTTCTAAACTGCGGTTCTACTACTTTCTCCATTATTTCTTTTAAAGCTATGCTTTTAACATATTCAATTTGATCTTTGGTAAAGAATTCGTTATGGTCTCCAGTATAACCACAATAAGGACAATGACATATTGAGGTAGGGAGTCCAGTGCCAAATTTTACTTTAAAATACTCATAACATTTAGGACATTCTCTTCCTATGAATCCCTTTTCGTCAGAAGGGAGACTGATTTTTATATTCATAATTTATATTCTTTTTACCTCTTAAAAAAACTTATGAGGTATATCGTATAATATTCCTGAAGTATATAAAATTTCGCTGCAAGGTAACGTCCCTACATTATCATCCCATATATGCGATTATATCTTTAAACCATTGAATTGTTTTTGAATTGACAGTATCTTCAATTGTAAGTTTATTATCGTAATATGCGAATTTAATGTTGGTATCTTTGACAATTCCTTCAATTTGTTTTGCTTTTAAATTTTCTAAAATTTCTGAAAATTCTTCTAAATGCTCTATCTCAACATATAAAATTCTTTTTGCCACGTATGCATCAAAATATTTTATTATTGTTTTCTCAATATTATCAAGGATTGCTCGCAAATCATCTATTTGATTTCGTAAATCTCTATATTTGACTTTTGACTCAGTAGTTATGTTCAGACTATAGACTTGTAATGCTCCGCCCAACTCTTCGTCTTTGCTTTCTTCATAAGCAGGCTGTAACATAATGTTGACATCATATTCAGATTGAGAATTTATGAAGTGAATTTCAGAGCTTCTTATTGTTGGATTATTAGAGGCGAAGAAATTTTTAAGAGTAATCTTAAATTTTTCTAATTCTATGTTTTGTTTTAAATCAACCCTTGAAGAAATTCCAATAATATATGATGGATTTTTAAACCACTTAGAAAATTTTTTCTTTTTAAGCTGAAGCCTTATTCTCCATTTTTCTGGTAAGAATGCATCTAAGAATAATCCAACAAAAAAGGAAATTATTGCACTTATAATGATCCAAAAAAGATTATTTAATTCGTTCATAACCTTAACCTCGGGACTAACCACTCTATTATACAATTTTCTATTTCTTGTTTTGTAATATTTTCTCCATAAAAAGTAATTATTCCTTGAGAGGTAATTCTAATAGTTCTTCCTGTGCTTCTTGATTCAAAAGTTATCAGTGTAGGGTCTCCAAAATTTTCAAACTCGCTATAAAATCTACTTCTGGAAAGATTCCCTTTAAGTGCACCCTTTCTGGCATAGGTTTCAATACCATCCCACCATCCATATTTTATTTCAATGGCATCATTCTTTTCTATATCTCTTAAAATACTTGTAGGTATTTTAATTTTCTCAACAAAATCATCGGTATTAGATAAAATTCTACTTAAGCGAATTCTGACACTATCTGCAATTTTTGACGAGGAATAGATTAAATACAAATTATGATTTTGTAAATTTATTATTTTTACTTCTGCTTTAGAAGTTTTTAATACTTTTTGTGTTTCTTCTCTATAAGGTATTGGTACTATATAATCAAATAGAAATACAAATTCTACTCCATTATCTACTAAAGAAAATTTTTCTATATTCTCGATTATAGGCTTAGACAATCCTTTCTCATAATATTCCTTTCGATAATCTTTTAGCCTTTCTCGTAAAACTTCTTTCTTTATTTTTTCTGATTCATATATTTTGCAACTAACTTGTGGTATCATTATACTTACCTTTTACTCATTTTGAATCTAACATCTGCTATTTTAAAAAGCAGCGTGAGTAATTTCTGCTAACATTCTTTAGCATAAAAGAACTTTTTGTAAAGCAAAATATGGGTAAAAGCCGTAATGCGCAAATCTTTTAGGCTATATTATATACCTTCATTTTCCTTCCATTATTTTATAGTTTCTTTTCTCCAAATAATCACCTAATAAAATTGAAGATATAATCACCAATGGTAAAGATACCAATAATCTTATTGCTGAAAATTTTATTCCCATAAAGGATGCTTCAAATATCGTCATTGGAACCCTGCAAATTGCAGAAGCCCCTATGTATGTGAAAATAATACTAAGCTTTGCTCCTTTATTATACAAAGAATATGCAACAGGAAAAGCTACATATAAACCACCAACTGTAGTGCTTGCAAGTAGCACTGCCCACATATACCCTCTAATACCAGACCCTTCCCCAAAATGCTTTTCAACAGTTTCTTTTTTCACCCATATCTCAAACAAACCTATTAAAATAAATGCACACGGCAGGATTTTAAGCATATCTATTGAAAAAGTAACGAAATTTTTACCTATCTGTTTCCCAAGATCAAATCCAGTTATGAAAGAAAAGAGTATAAAAACAATGTAAGCAAATATACCTACTATTTTAATAACATTTTGCTTCATTAAAACATCTCACCAAAGAAAATGCCAGTCACTAAAGCCACAATAATTGCTATAAAGAAACTGATTATATTTCTTATTACAGTTACTTTCATTCCAAAATATTCTTTTTCTATCGGATAAGTAAAAACTCCTACCATCATTAAAGTAGTTGTAAAAGCAGACAAAACCATATATGGAACTCCTTTTTTCAACAAAATTCCACACAACGGAAAGGCAATAAACCCGGGCATTAGTGTAATGGAGCCCAAAACAGAAGCGAAAATCATACCAATAAATTTATTGCTATTCCCGAGACAATTTGAGATGGTTTTGTCTGGAACAAGAAAAAGAACAATTGAAACAAAAATGAGCATAGTTAAAAAAGCAGGTAAAATATTTATAAATTTCTTAACCGCTATTTTAATTGCCATAAGTGTCTTCTTGCGGTTTGCGATAAAAGAAAGTGTTAAAGCTAATACTGTTATTATATATAGGCAATACATCTTACATTATCTGCCGAGTAATATTTGGATATAACGCTCTGGGAATATATAAAATTTTGTCTTGCGAAATTTGAGTGAGCGTATGCGAGTCACATATCCGCCTGTTGTCTAAGTCCAAAAGCACCGAAGCAAACAAAAAGTTACCCAGAGTCCCATTTTATTCTTCTTTAAGCCTTTTTATTTCCTTTCTTATATCTTCAATCACTTCTGGATTATAAATTTCTTTTTTGTTGTCTTTTTTAATTGAAAATACAATAAATACTTTTCCACCAAAATTTTCTTCAAATTTCTTATGTGTCCTGCCAAGCCATTCCTTCCATCTGTAAATCTCTGGAGTTTGTTCATAGGTTATAGGTTTTATTTGTAAACCAATATATTTATTTCCAATCTGAATATAAAAGTCCACATTGTAAAGCCTATCCCACTCATCAGGAGCAGGTTCTATCTCAACACCTAAATCTTTCTGTAATTTCCCATATATTGTTTTTATTTCCGTTAAATAGCCACCATAGGTTCTGTTAATTACAAGATTGTAAATATACTGGATACAGTCTTCTTCAGTCACTTCCTCAATTTCTGCCTGAATAACTTCTGTAATTTTTATATATAATTTTCTACCCAAATCTTCAATATACTCTTTGGGGGTCAAGGAAATACCTTTGCTTTTGAGAAAATCACCAAGCTTTTTGTAATAAAAGTCTTCCCAATCTTCAATTGTTTTTGGACTACATTCTCGTATCCATTGAGATACTGGTCCAACACTATCTTTCTTATTCAATCCCCATCTGTTTGTTGCTATGTTTAATATCCATTCTTTTGCCATTATTTCACCTTTTTTCTAATTCAATAAATTTTGCTTTGTATTTATAATCCTTTGTTGTATCTGCCTCAGCTATTCCAGATTTTATTAAATAAGCGTTTATAAAAATTTTATTTTTTAAATACACATAAGCACTTACTGTATTCTTATCTAAGACAGATCCATTATCAAACTTAAGATAAACTTCTTTTTTCAAAATACGATTATGCAAATATTCTAATGCTTTTTCTTTATTAATTACTTTAACACCCAAAAACTTGACGAGTAAACCAGTATCTAATTTAATAGTCTGCTCGTCTATAATATCAATAACTCTGTAAAGTCTATCTTTTTTGAAATTAAATTTTTTAGGATCTATTTTGGGCTTAGCATCTTTAATCTTTGGAACATAGCTAATTTTATCTACTTTTATTGGTGTTTGACGTTTTATTATCTGAATGTTTTCACTGAATGGTAATAAGCTTTGTTTTAGTCCAAGTTTTTCTTTTATTATTTCTAAAAACTTTTCATTTATTTCATAACCTATTGCATTTCTTCGCAGATTTAAAGCCTCTTTTACTGTGGTTCCGCTTCCAAGGAAAGGATCAAGAATTGTATCACCTATGAATGTATACATCTTTATTAGTCTTTTTGGTAGTTCTTCAGGGAACATAGCTTCATGTTCTATCTGCTTTGCTCCACCAAAATACCAATGTCCGTAGAAGTATTTTTTCCACTCCTCTTTTGTTAATTTTGATTTCTCTTTGATTTCCTTTGGGATTTTTTCACTTTTTCCTGGTTTTTTAAAAATAAGTATAAATTCATAGTCAATTTCAATCATTCCATTTGGAGGATAGGGATATGAGCCCATTACATTCGCTCCGCCAGTTGTGTTCATCGTAGTTTTCTTTTGCCAGATTATTGAACCCATATAATCAAAACCAATGTCCTCACATTGAGCTATAAACTCAGCATGCAGAGGTATAACTTTGTATCTACCGTAAATTATAGAACGTGCGAATTGATCGCCTATGTTTATACATAACCTCCGTCCAGGTTTAAGAACACGGTAACATTCCTTCCAAACTCTATATAAATCTTTCAAATATTCATGTAAGCTTTGTCCATAACCAATCTGCCCAGGAACTCCATAATCTTTAATATGCCAATAAGGAGGAGAGGTGACAACTAAATCTATACTGTTGTTTTTGATTTCTGTCATTTTTCTACTATCACCAATTACTATTTTTGCCCAATTATCCATTATTTTACCCTCTATAATCCTTTGATATTAAATTTCCCATAAAGATTTCTTAGCAGTTTTGGACAACGGTTGGCAGGTATCTGAAGTTGCTGAAAGCGATTTGGGCGAGGGCTGAAAGCCCGAATCAAATACCTTCTTGTTATACGCTATTAACAAAGAGGCACTATAACGAGCTAAATAATATTCTAAATACATCTCTAACACTCCTTGCTAAGGGATGGGTTATAAAATTGACTATTCTTTGTTTTATGCTTCTTCTTTTAATAAATCTCCCCAAATTTCTCCAAATTTGTTCTTTTCTTTCATTATCATCACCTATATTTTCACATCCCTCTCGTACAGCAGAAAAAAGTTCTCGGAATTCATTAATTAATCTTTTATCAGACCATGAATTATCTAATGGATAGAATAATATTTCTCTCTCATTAATATTGCGGAAGAAAACAATACAAGGAATGAGTCTCGGACGAATTCCAAAAAATTCAGCGATCTCATAAGCTCTTGACCTATCATAAGGTATAACTTCTTTAAAACCTTTCCAAACTCGAGTTCTAAAGGTAAATTCTCTCCAATAGTCTCGTATTTTTGCTTCCTCCTCCCATGTTCTAGGTGATTTATCTATAAGGAAAATTAAAACCTCATTTCCTGAAAGTCTGTCTAACTCATGAAAGTATTCTCTTATATAACGAGCGATATTTCTATCCTCATTTGTATAAAGGAAAAAGGCATAAAGCGATCTCCATTTGCCTTCGAATATATCCCAATTCTCTCTTACTTCTTCTAAACTTCTAATAGGATTCATGGGTTTCCCCCATTTTGTGCCTCGAAGTCAATTGAGTATAACGTTCCGGGGATATGTGAAGTTTGCTCGCAAGAGCAAATTTGGGCGAGCGATAACGAGCCACATATACTCCTATTAGGCGACCCGAAGGGCAAGCCACGAAAGTGGCGAAGTGTTTCGCTTGGCGGCTTCATTTTAAATCCAATTCTTAGTATATTTTGAGTAATTGTATTCATCTATCAATTTGAGGAGCGTTTTTGAACATTTTGATAGGTCAACATATTCTTTCACTTTTTCTGACATTTCTTTTATAATCTTCATAAATTTGATATATTCTTTGGCAGGTTCATTATCATAATAGCATCTATACGCCTTAGCTATCTGGTCATCCCAAAGAGGAAAGAAATTTGGGGCTAGGAGATGCAAAGCTTTTGCTACTGCTACAGGGCTTTTCATAATTAAGTTATATTCTTTAAGTTTCTCTATTTGATTTTCTTCTAACCTGCTAATTGTTATTTGAATGTAATTTTTCCTTGAAGTTTCAATAAACTCAATGGCGTCTTTAACCTTCTCATCGCTTTTGATAGATTTGTAAATGCTTTTGGTATCATTACCACTAAACTTTATATTCCACTTATCTAAAAGTTCTTTTAAATTTTCAATTGTAAATTTCTTCTTATTACTATCACTGAACTTTATTGTATCAATTTGTAAGGCATCTAAAAATTTACTAAATATTGATTTTATGTCTGATTCATCAAGTTCAGAGAATGTGGTTATATCCCTGTTCCTGAATCTTTTAAGTTTTTCTAAGTTGTTCTCTATACATTTTTCAAGTTTATCAAAGTCAAAACTTCCATACCTATAAAATGCTTGGTTCCACGTTAATAATAACACCCCTAAACCATCTGCCATATCTGATGGATTACCCCAAAAATGATGGACAAGAAAAGTTGCTACTTTATACATTGCATCTCGTTTTTCATGTTTTTCAAACTCTTCAATTCCCTTAATGAATTCTTCTTTCGATGGTATATGGATTTCATTCATATATTTCTACCTCCCTCATACCGCCAAGTGAAATGTCGCCTAACTCGTTCACATCCGAATAGTTCTGATATTCTCCCAAATAAGAAGTGTATACGAACTGTTCACATATTCTCCTTCTCTCAAACATCATTATTTTTTTTCCGGTCTTAATTTTCATAGCAGGAATTTTTTCTTTATAATTATATAGCAAAGGAAAGTAAAAAGTAAATTTATTTTCAAAAATTTTTTATTCTTTAATCAAAAATAAATTTCATTCTTAATTTCGGTCATGAAATTTTTTATACTTTATAAGCAGTATAAAGAGTTACAATACCCATGGTTAAAAACTTATATTTTACCTCTTTAAAACCTATTTCTAAAAGTAGTTCTTTAATCTCTTCTGGAGATGGAAATTTTTTAATTGAATCTGCCAAATACAAATAGGCGGATTTATCTCCTGTTAAACAACCTCCCAAAAGTGGGATATATTTATCTAAATAAATTTTATAAATTTTTTGAAAAATTCTATTTTTAGGCCAAGAAAACTCTAAAATAACAAGCATTCCTTCAAATTTTAAAACTCGATAAAACTCTTTTAAGGCTTTTTCTATATTAGGCAGATTTCTTAAACCAAAAGCAATACTTATTCCTCCGAAAGTATTATCTTTAAAAGGCAAAATCTCTGCATCTCCGCAAATTGGATAAATAAAATTATTTAAAATCCGCTTTTTTCCGTAATAAAGCATAGGAAAACTAAAATCAAGAGCAAAAAGATGCCCTGAATTTTCTTTGGAAATTTCTACACTTAGGGTATAAGGGCCGCAGCAAAGATCAAGAATGGGTGGTTTTGATGTCTTTAAAATTTTAGCAACTTTTTTTCTCCATAATTTGTCCTGTCCTAAACTTCCTATTAAATTAACTAAATCGTATCTTCTGACAATTTTATCAAATTTTTCTTTAATAAATTTTTTGTCTTTTTTCATTAAGCCCTTTCATAAAATTTCAAAAAATCTAAGCTCTGGCAATTCCTTTATTAAACCTTTTTTTAACAAATATTCACAGAAAGTCATAAAAGCTCTTTGTTTCAGTCCTGAAAAATCGTATTCTAAATGAGTTAAATAGTTAAATATAAATTCCTTGGGAAGATTCAAATAGCTTTTTTCAACTATTTCTTTCAAATTAGAAAAAGAGCGAGCCCTGGAATGATAAAGATTAAAGCAAAATTCTTTCAATTCTTTTTTATATCTTTTAGCTACATCGTCCCTTACTATAAAAAGTGCAAATACAAAAGGTAAATGTGTGTATTTTAACCAAAGTTCAGCAAGGTCTGTAATAAATGCTGACATATTTGTATCTTTATTATCAAATTGAAAGATTAAGGCTTCATCACCTATAGCTAAATATCCTGAAAGCTCATTTTTTTCCTCTTCCAAATTTTTCCAATTTTTAGAAAGTTCCACATATTGAGGTCTTACTCCAATAAAGTCTTCCAATAATATTTTTAATAAATTAAAAGAACTTTCTGTTTCAGGAGTAATACCTATTTTTTTGCCATTAAGTTTTTCTAAAGGTTCTTTATGATAAAGTATTACACTTTTTACTTCACCTACTGCACTTATAGATATATCAGGAAGTATTAAGTATTTATGAAAATTTCTAGCATAAAAAATACTTGAACTTAGACTTCCGTGAATTTCTCCTTTAGCTAAACTCTGATTGAGCTTTTTAGGGACTTCAAGGATTATTTCAAAATAAGAATTGTTCTGAGGAAGATAAAATAATAAAGGAAGAGTATTAATATATAAAGGGCTTCCTAATTTCAATTTAGACATAAAATCTAAATCTTATTTCTTTTTCTGCATTTATTAAACTTCTTAATATATCTTCTGGTTTTTCATTTAAATAATCTTTTATTTCTACAACAAGCATATTGGGATAATATCCAGGAAGTAAAGCTCCCATTTTCTCAAATCCAAAAACTTTTGCACCTGTAAAGGTTGCCATTTTTAGAATCTCTCCAGGAGAAATATCTGGATAATAGGTATAAATGGTTTTCATTTCTTCCCAGACAGAAAGATAATCATTGCTTGCTAAGCTGTCTGTTCCTATACAAACATCAAGTCCAGCAGAGATAAATTCTTTTATCTTGGGAAATCCAACTCCTATAAATAAATTACTTTTAAGACAAACACAAATTTTTGGTCGAGTCTTTTTTAGTATTTCTAAATCTTCTTCATCTATATGGATTACATGAATAAGAAGAGTATTTTCGTCTAAAAGATTAAGACTATTAAGATATTTAATTGGGCTCACTTTAGGAGAAACAAAGTCTTCATTCCACTGTCCTCTTTCTTTTAAAAGCTCTAAGAGCGGACCTTCTCCTTTTTTTAGAAACTCTACTTCTTCAGTAGATTCTGCACAATGAATACAAAAAAGTTTTTTTCTTTTTTTATTATAAGATTTAATAGCTTGTAATAAAAGTGGAGAAACACTATAAGGTGCATGAGCTGAATAAGTAATTTTAAAATTTGAAGAAGGTGCCTTTATTTGAAGTTCTTTTAAATTATATCCTCCTCTAAAGCTGAGAACTTCCTGAAAAAAATATCCATAAAATGGAGTTTTACAAAGAAGATCTAAGGTTATAGCTGTATTTCCAACATCTCCAATAATCCCAACTCCATCCCTCCATAAATTATCAAGTGCTAATCTCGCAAATTCTCTAATCTCAACCAAACTTAGTTCTTGTTTTAATTTAATTACATTTTTGACCCAAGAAATAAAACCCTCAGAGGAAGGAGAAAGTCTAAATCTTAAAGCTGAAAGTTCTAAATGGGTGTGAGCATTAACTAAAGCTGGAAGTATTACTGTTTCTTCAAAATCAATAAGTTTTGCAAAAGTTGATTCTTTAAAAATTTCTTTAAATTTTCCTACTCTTATTATTTTTTTATTTTTAATCTCTATAGCTCCATCTAAAATAGGTTGGGATAAAATTGGAATAATCCATTTTGCTCTAATAATATAATGGTGATAAGATTGAAGTTGTATCTCTTGCATGAAATTTATTCTAATAGGGTATAATCCATTTTTCTTCTTTTTGGAATATATCCTGCACTTTTTATATAATGTCTAATTTCTTCTTCACTTAATCGATGAGATACTCCTGCTGCTGCAACTACATTTTCTTCTATCATTGTACTTCCAAAATCATTTCCACCAAATTCTAATGCAATTTGAGCTATATGAGAACCTTGAGTAACCCAAGAAACTTGAATATTTTTTATATTATCAAGAAAAATTCTTGAAATAGCAAGAACTCTTAAATACTCTGCAGAACCAACCTTGATTAAATGTCTTAAACGAGTATTTTTAGGCTGAAAAGTCCATGGTATAAAAGCTGTAAAACCTCCTGTTTTGTCTTGCAAATCTCTAATTTTTAAAAGGTGTTCTATTATTTCACCCCTTGTTTCTATATGCCCAAACATCATGGTAGCTGTGGTTTTAAGTCCAAGCTTATGAGCTGTCTCCATTACTGCTAACCATTCTTCTGAAGAACACTTATTAGGAGAAAGCAGTCTTCTTACTCTATCTGAAAGAATCTCTGCTCCTCCTCCAGGAATAGAGTCAAGTCCTGCTTTTATTAATCTTTTCAAAACTTCTTTTATAGTTAATCCAGAAATTTTGCTAAAATGCACAATTTCAGGAGGAGAAAAAGCATGTAAATGGATCTGAGGAAAATTGCTTTTGATAAATCTTAACATTTCCTCATAAAAAGAAAAAGGAAGCTGTGGATGAAGTCCTCCTTGAAGTAAAATCTGATATCCACCAAGACTTATAGTCTCCTCTATTTTTTTAGCTAATTCTTCAAAACTTAAAACATAACCTTCTGGTGAACCAGGAGATCTATAATAAGCGCAAAATTTACAACCTGAAATACAAATATTAGTATAGTTAATATTTCTATCTACTACATAAGTAACTATCTTTTCTGGATTAATTCTAAATCTAACAGTTCTCGCTAAATAACCTAATTCTAACAATTCGAAATTAAAAAGCTTTAGACCTTCTTTTTCATCAAGTCTTTCTCCATTTAAAATTTTTTTAACAATTCTTTCTTTCATTTTTCTATACCTTTTCTTGCTCTCACACCCTTTTCATAATAATGCTTAATCTTTTTCATTTCTGTTACTAAATCTGCTATCTCTATAAGCTTATCAGGAGCTGATCTTCCTGTTATAACAATCTCCAATTCTTCTGGTTTGTTTTGAAGAATTTTTAAAAATTCTTTTAACTCAATTACTCCCCAATTTAAGGCATAAATTATTTCATCTAAAATTATTATATTATAACTTTTTGAGTTTACTAATTTTTTTGTTTCTTCCCATCCTTCCAAAATAAGTTTTTTTATTTCTGAGTTTATTTTATTTTTTACAAAACCTTCTTTACCAAAATTTTTGTAATAAACTTGCGGATAAAAACTTTTCAATATATTTACTTCACTTGAGGTATCAGGTTTAAAAAATTGAAAAAATGCAACCTTTAGCCCTGCACCTACAGCTCTTATAGTTAACCCTATAGCACAAGTGGTCTTACCTTTCCCTTCCCCTGTATAAACCTGGATATAGCCTTTAAATTTTTTCATTTTTTTACTTAATTTTATCTCAAAAAAGTTATTATTAAAATTCCTACAAGCATAAGAATTACTGCAAAAAATCTTATTAAAAAATAAGTTTCTTTAAACATAAGATATCCTAAAATTACTGCAAAAAGAATGCTTGTTCTCTTTAAAGCTATCATATAAGCTGTTTCTATTTGGCTCAGGGCTATCATGTGACAATAACACATAAGTCCTTGAGTTAAACCTATCACTAAAATTGCTTGATAATATTTTTTTATAAACTCCCAAAGTTTTATTTTATAAAGAATTTTAATACTTAAAGTGGAAACCACAGCTAAAATAGAAAAGTAAAAAGATGCAAACCATATGGGATTACTCAATAATAAACCTTTTTTACCTAAAACTGAAGTTATAGAATAAATAAAAGCTACCTGAAGAAGTAAAAAACTTCCTTTTTCTTTTTTAATAGCTTTGATAGGAGCTAAAAAACCCTCTTTTATAGAAGGAAAATTGATACAATAACTCCCTGCCACAACCAAAATTATTCCTAAGGCTCCTTCTTTTGAAATCTTTTCACCAAGAAGAATATAGCCTGTAAGTATTATAAATATAGGAGTAAAAGATAAAAAAGGAAGTGTTAGGGAAAGGGGGGACACTTTAATTCCCTTCATATAAAGAATAGTAGCAGTTATTTCCAAAATGAGAAGTAAAGAAACATTCGAAACAAATTGAAAACTGAAGTAACTTAATCCATTATAATGATGAGTTAGAAATAAAAAAATAGGAAAAAGAAAAGGGAAACTTCCTAAAGTTCTTGCAATAACCATATAAGGATAGCCAACAGAAGATAAATATTTTTTATTTAAAGCATCACTTAAAGCAACAAAAAAACCTGCCAAAATTGCAAATAAGCACCAAATAAGCATTTCGCACTTTATAAATGTGTAATTTAAGTGTGGAGATGGTTTAAAGGGCAGGGAGTGCAGGAAGGATTTCTTTTCTTGCAAAAATTTTTCCCACAAGCAACCAAAAGTGCATGAAATTCGTTAAAAAGCTTAGGGTCATGAGGAAGGTTCTCCATAAATAAAGCCTGTATTTCATCATAGGTTGTCTCTTCAGGAACAAGATAATGACGATTTAAAATTCTGTAAGTATAAACATCTACTACAAAGATTGGAAAATTTCCAGCATACAAAAGAATACTATCTACTGTCTCTTTTCCAAGTCCTTTTAAACTAAGTAATTCTTCTCTTGCCTCATAAAGCCCTTTAGAAAAAAGTTCTTCTAAATTCCCTTTATATTTTTCTACCAAAAATTTAACAAAATCTTTAAGTCTTTTAGCCTTAATATTATAAAAACCTGAAGGTTTTATAATTTGAGCTAAAGTATTTAAAGGAATATCATATAGTTTTAAAGGATCTAAAAGATTTTTTTTCTTTAAATTTTCTATAGCTTTTTTTACATTCTTCCAGCTTGCATTTTGAGTAAGTATAGCCCCAACACAAACCTCAAAGGGTGTATCTGCAGGCCACCAATTTTGAGGCCCAAAATAAGTATAAAGTTTTTCATAAATATCATTTAATATATTAGCAATATTTTTCATGCTTCTTTTTTAAAAACACTACCACTGTGCCTGAAGGAAAATCAAAAATCCAAAATCCTTTTTTCTCAATCTCATCTCTTATCCTATCTGCTAATTCATAATTTTTTTCCTTTTTAGCAAGATCTCTTAACTTAACTTTTTCTAAAATATCTTTGTTTTTAACTTTTTCAGGAAATTTAAATATTTTCAAAATCTGATTAAGCATTTTTAAATTTTTAAATATTTCCTTTTTATAATCTGAAGGTAAACCATTTTTTAAATAGGGATAAATTTTTTTGAAAAATAAAATAAATTCAGAAATAACTAAAGGTGTATTAAGATCTTCCTTTAATGCCTTTTGCCAGTTATTTTCAAATTCTTTTAAGATTTTCCAAAGATTCTCTTTTTCTGAATTTGTCTCATTTTCAGGACTCGCTTCTAAATAAGCTATATATTTATCAAACTTTTCTAAAATTTTAGAAGTCTCCTCAAGTCCTTTCCAACTAAAATTAAAACGATTTCTATAATGAGTCCTCAAAAAATAAAATCTTAAAACTCTTCCTGTAAATCCTTTATTTTTAATATCTTCTATAGTTATTTTATTTTCAGAAGAAAGTTTTTTTCCATTATAAAATACCAAACCTGAATGAACCCAATATTTAGCAATTTCTTTTCCTGTTACAGCTTTAGCTACAGCTCTTGTATTTTCATGATGAGGAAAAATAAGGTCTGCTCCACTTGTAAAAATATCTATTTCTTCTCCAAGATATTTTAAAGCTAAACATGCACAATGAATATGCCAAGTTGGTCTAACTTTACCAAATGGAGTTTCTATAAAATATCCTTTCTTCAATTCGAGAATTTGCACTCTTTTTAGAAGTGCAAAATCAAAAGGTTCTTCCTTATCATATTCTTCTAAATCTATAGTTGCTCCTGGTTTGAGAAACTTTAAATCTATTTTGGAAAGTTCTCCATATTCAGAAAATCTTGAAATATCAAAATAAAGACTTGAATATTTTTCATAAGCTCTATCTTTTTTTAATATTTTTAAAGCTAATTCTTTCATATCATCTAAATGCTCACTAACCTTAGGATACAAATCAGCTTTTTCTATTTTCAACCAATCAAGGTCTCTATAAAATTTCTGTTCTATTTGAGATGTAAGCTCTTTTAAATCAATATCTTTTTCTAAAGCTGTATGAATAGTTTTATCATCAAAATCTGTCAAATTTACAATATGAGTAACCTTATAACCTTTTAACTTCAAATAACTCTTCAAAATATCTACTGTAAGGAGTCTTCTATAAAGACCTATATGAGGTCTTGTATTTAAAGTAGGTCCACAGGTATAAATTTTAACTTCTTTAGGGTTTAAAGGCTGAAATGGTTCTCTTTTTCCTGAAAAGGTATTAGTAAGAATTAGGTCTACTTCTTTTGAGAGCTCCGGTTTTATTGTTTCAAAACTCCAAAGTGGAGTTGAAAGATATCTTTCTCCTCCATCGGGAAATATAACCACAATAAGTCCTTCGTCTATTTCTTCTGCTAATTTTATAGCTCCTGCTAAAGCTGCACCAGAACTCATCCCAACAAAGATTCCTTCCTCTTTGGCAAGCTTTCTTGCCCAATAGAATGCCTCTTCATCTTCAACATTTATTACTTTTTCAAGAAGTTTTTTATCATAAATACTGGGAGAATAAGATTCTTTCATGTTTTTAAGACCCTGAATTTTATGACCTGGGTTAGGTTCAACTCCCACAACTTTAAAAGGCAATTTATTATCTTTTATAAATCTTGCTATTCCCATGGCAGTTCCTGTAGTTCCAAGCCCGCAAACTACATGAGTAACTTTGCCTTCTGTATCTCTTAAAATTTCTGGAGCAGTAGTTTTGTAATGACTCATCCAATTTGCTGGATTACTGAATTGATCAGGATTATAGTATTTATTTGGATATTTTCTTGCAATTTCATATACTGTTTCTATAGCTCCATCTGTTCCTTTTTCTGCAGAAGTCAAAAGAATTTCAGCTCCAAAGGCTTGCATAATCTTTCTTCTTTCAATAGAAACAGATTCAGGCATAGCAATGATACATCTGTATCCTTTAAGTGCACATACTAAAGAAAGTCCTATTCCTGTATTTCCACTTGAAGCCTCAATTACAATTTTTTCAGGAGTTAAAAGCCCCTTTTTCTCTGCTTCTTCAATCATAAAAAGTGCAGGTCTATCTTTAATTGAGCCCCCTGGGTTTTGACTTTCTAATTTCCCCCAAATTTCCACAGATGGCTTGACTTTTATCTTTCTTAGTTTAATTATTGGAGTATTACCGATTTTTTGTAAAATACTATGAAATTTCATAAATTTTTTCCAATTTTTTTATTCATTTTATTTTATATTACTTTAGGCACTTGCCAAGTAAAAACAATTGATAAATCTTCTATTTCTTTTATTCCCTTAGTTCCTGATAAATTTATTTATTTTAAAAATTTAACTTATACTCTTCAGGAAAAAGACACCCTTGTAGATTTAGCTGTCAAGTTTAAAGTAGGCTATTATCACTTAACCCTTGCTAATCCTGGAATAGATCCCTGGGTTCCTCCTCCTGGAAAGAAAATTATTATTCCAAAAAAAATCCTGATACCTGAAGATTTTCTTTTTTTGTCTGATAATCTTATTATTATTAATCTTCCAGAAATGAGATTATATTATTTCAAAAATAAAAATTTTTTTATAGCTTCTATTGGAATAGGTGCTGAAGGAAGTCTTCCTCCCCTTGGGATATATACTATTATTAATAAAAAAGAAAAACCCACTTGGTATCCTCCTCCTTCTATAAAAACTGAGGATCCTACTTTACCTGATGTAGTTCCTCCTGGACCAGAAAATCCTATGGGTGATTATGCTCTTTATTTATCCAGAGGGCTTTATGCAATTCATGGAACAAATAAAATATATAGTATTGGTAGAAGAAGCACCCATGGATGCATACGTCTTTATCCAGAGGATATTAAATTTTTATTCAAAAATGTATCTATAGGAACTCTGGTAAAAATTGTATATGAACCTTATAAAATTGCTATAGAAAATGGGGAAATATATTTACAAGCCTTTCCAGATATAGAAAATTTTGTTAAAAATCCTCTTGGGCATATTATTCAAAAATTAGATTTTATTACAGAAAGAAAAAAATTAAAATACCAAATAGATTTATTTACTTTGGAAAAGGTTATAGAAAAACCAGATGGTTTTATTTATAAAATAGGTAAAATTATAAAATAAATTTATTCAGTTCTTTTAAATTTTTTAGAAATTAACAAAAAAGTTAAAGCCCTGCTTTCAACTTCTTCTAACAACCCGGTTTTGTAAATATTTTTTAAAGCTTCAATATGAAGCCTGTGATTAGAATAAATTGCTTCTATCTCAGCTACTAAAGGTTGCCCTAAAGTAAATATATCTCCAATAATATCAAGAATTTTATGCCTTACAAATTCATCAGAAATTCTTAATCCTTCAGGATTAAGAATTGAATCTTTATCTAAAATAATAGCATTAGAAAGATTTCCACCTTTAAGTATTCCTTTGTTTCTCCTTTCAAATAGTATATCTTTAAATCCAAAAGTTCTTGCAAAAGACACTTCCTGAATATAAGATCTCGGAGTTATGTTTATTTCTAAACTTTGATGTCCTATTAGAAAATGTTCAAAATATATAGAAGCTTTAATTTTTAAAGTATTAGAGGGTTTGAAACTGATTTTACCTGTCCCATTTTGATACTGAAAACTTTTACGAAGATATAATTTTTTCTTTGGATAAAACAAAAGTTTGTAACCTACTTCTTGAATTTTTTTTACCCATGGATAAGCTGAACCATCAAAAATAGGTATTTCTTCTCCATAAACATAAATATTTGCATTGTCTATCTGAAGTCCATGAAGAGCAGAAAGGATATGTTCAACTAAATAAATAAAATGTTTTCCGTCAGTAACTGCAGTAGCTCCATCAAGACCAATAACATTTTCTATTTTAAGAGGAATAACTGGCTTTTCTGGTAAATCTCCTCTTATAAAATTAATACCTGAATTTTCTTTAGCTGGTTCTATTTCTACTTTTATATTTTTTCCAGAAAAAATTCCTTCTCCTTCTAAAACTATTTTTTTTGCTATTGTCTTCTGATATTCCATCTTAATTCTTCCTACTTAAATTTTAAAAATATTTTTAGCAATATTTATGCCTGTTTTTAAATATTGATTTTTCTTTAATCTTAAAATTTAATTTAAAAGTTAAGTGTATAAAATAGTGAACAGGTGTGTTATAAAAAACACAGTTTAAAAAGATAAATCAAAAATCTTTTTATTAAAAATAATTTTTTTAACTCTGCCTTTAAGTTTTTTATTTAAAAATGGAGTATTTTTACTTTTTGATTGGATTATTTCTTCAGTAAATATATATTCTTCTTCAGGATCAACGATTATTACTTCAGCTAAAGAACCTTTTTTGAGAGATGGAGCCTCAATCCCCAATACTTTTGAAGGATTTAAAATTAGATATTCGGCAAGTTTTAAAGGCGTTAAATATCCTTCTCTTACTAAATTAAGACTTAAAGGTAACAAAGTTTGAAGACCTATCATTCCAGGTGAAGCAAGTTCAAATTCTATCTCTTTTTCAAGTGGGCTATGTGGAGCATGATCACTTGCTATTACCTCTATTAGTCCCTCTTTAAGAGCAAGTTTTATAGCCTCTACATCTTTTTGAGTTCTTAAAGGTGGATTAACCTTAGCTAAAGTATTATAATTCTCTACTTCTTTTTCTGTTAAAGTAAAATAGTGAGGACAAGTTTCTGCTGTAAAAGGTATCCCTTCTTCTTTTGCCCATCTCAAAAAAGGAATAACTTCTTTAGTTGAAAGATGAGCTAAATGAATAAATTTTTTAGTTTCTTTAGCTAAAATCAAGTCTCTTATTACTGCTATAGTCTCAGCAGAAACAGGAATACCTTTTAATCCAAGTTTTGCTGAAAAATAACCTTCATTAATCTGTCCACCCTTTGAAAGATTTATATCTTCGCAATGAGAAATAACTGGTAAATCAAAGTTTTTAGCATAAAGAAGTGCTCTTTTCATAACATCTGAATTCTGAACCCATTTCCCATCATCAGAAATACCTATAGCTCCTGCTTTTTTTAACCTTCCAAATTCAGTAATTTCTTTACCTTCCTGATTTTTAGTAATACAGGCTATAGGATAAACTTTAACATGTGCTTTTTCTAAAGCTCTTTCTAAAATATATTTTGTAACCTCTGGAGAATCATTAGGAGGTTTGGTATTTGGCATACAAGCTAATCTTAAAATTCCTCCATATAAAGCTGCTTTTGTCCCTGTTTCTATATCTTCTTTCCATTCCTCTCCTGGTTCTCTTAAATGAACATGTATATCTACTAATCCTGGTAATATCCATAAATCCTTTGCTTCAATCACTTCTACTTTTTCTTTAATTTCTATATTTTTTTCAATTCCCAAAATTTTACCCTCTTCAATTAACAAATCTCCAACAAAATCAAGATTTTGAGATGGATCAATTATTCTACCTTTCTTAACCAAAACTCTCATAAACCTTTTCACCTGTTAAAAGTTTTAACAAAATTGCCATTCTTATTGCTACTCCATTTTCTACTTGATCTAAAATTACTTGAGATGGATATTTTTCCATTTCATAAGCCAATTCTATTCCCCAGTTTATAGGTCCAGGATGCATGAGAATTGCATTTTCTTTAATTAATTCTAAGTGTTTTGGAGTTAAACCAAAAAATTCGTGGTATTCTAAAAAGCTTGGAACTAATGCTTCTCCATGTCTTTCTTTTTGAATTCTTAAGGCTATAACTACATCTGCTTCTTTAATAGCTTTTTCTAAGTTATAACAAATTTTAAAACCATTTTTAGTAATTTTATAATAATCTTCTTCTTTCAAATCCGGTAGAAGTTGAGCTGGACCTGTTACCCAAACAGTAGAACCCATTTTTTGAAATGCTAAAATATCTGAATGAGCTACTCTACTATGTTTAATATCTCCCACAATAGTTACTTTTAAATCTGAAAGAGTTCCCAATTTTTCTTTAACAGTTAAAAGATCCAAAAGAGCCTGGGTAGGATGTTCATGTGTTCCATCTCCAGCATTTACAATAGGAACTTTACTATATTTAGCTATAAAATACGGAGCTCCAGCTATAGGATGTCTTATAACAAATAAATCTGCTCCTATAGCTTCTAAATTTTTAATAGTATCAAGAAGAGTTTCTCCTTTTTCAACACTTGTTCCCTTACCTGTGAAAGTTAAAGTATCTGCAGATAAAGTTTTAGAAGCTCTCTCAAAGGAAAAACGAGTTCTAGTAGAGGGTTCATAAAAAAGATGAATTATTAACTTTCCCCTTAAAGTCGGAACCTTAGGAATTGGTCTATATAAAATTTCTTTTAAATTCTCTGCTAAATTTAAAATATCTTCAATTTCTTCTTTAGAAAGTGAAGCAATATCAAGAAGATGTTTATTTTTTAAATCCATAAATAATCCTTAATATATTTTACTGCCTCTTCAGGTGTATTAACAATTTTAAAAAGTTCAACATCCTTAAAAGATATTTTATTATTTGGGATAAGATAATCTGTCATCCATTTATAAAGAGGATTCCAAAAATTTTTATCAATAAGAACTATAGAGATGGGTCTAATTTTTTTTGTCTGAACCAAAGTAAGAATTTCAAACATTTCATCCATTGTTCCATAACCACCAGGAAAAAAAACAAAAGCCACAGAATATTTTGCCATCATTACTTTTCTTATAAAAAAATATTTAAATTCTAATCTAAGATTAGCATAAGAATTAGGCTCCTCTTCTAAAGGTAATTTAATACTAAGCCCTACAGAATATCCTCCAGCCTCTGCTGCTCCTTTATTAGCTGCTTCCATAATACCAGGGCCACCACCTGTAATCACAGAAAATCCAGCTCTTACCAAAAGTTCCCCAATTTTTTCTGCTTTTTTATAATCTAGATGATCAGAAGATACTCTTGCAGAACCAAATATAGTTACTGCTGGATAAACCTTTGGTAAAACTTCAAATCCTTCAACAAATTCAGCTAAAATTTTAAATAATCTCCAAGATTCCTTAGCCGCAAGTTCCTCAAGAACATACTGCTTTCCTTCAAAAAATTTACCTTTAAAAGGCTTCTGCACCTATTACACTCCCAAACTATATTCTTTTAAGAATTTTAAAGAATTTATCTCAAAAGGCAAAAAGAATTTAAAAAGTTTTTCACTAATTTTTAAAATTTTCTCTCTTACATTAATCATTTTTTTTAAATCTTCTTCTATTTTTTGCAGTTCTTTAAAATTGACAGACATATTGATTAATTTTCTTAATATTTCAAGTGTTTTAAAATCTAAAATTTCACTGTTTCCATCTTTACATTTAAAACAAACTATCCCCCCTTCATAAATAGAAAAATAAAATAATTTTTTAGGTTTATATCCACATTTTACACAATGAAATAACTCTGGAGCCCATCCTAAAAATTTTAAAATTTTTAGTTCAAAAAAGGGTTTTAATAAAATTAACACTTTATTTTTTTCTATCTCTTCTAACAGATTTTTTATAAATGAAAAATAATCCACAGAAAGACCAGAAAAACTTATCTTTGAAAGAATTTCCCCTATATAAGAAACCAATATGTATTTCTTATAATCATTTCTTATACTCTCTGGCAAAAATTTTAAATCTGCCTTCTCTAAAATAAGAAATTTACTCTTAGAAGTTTTTCTTAAATGAGCTTTTATAAAGTTAAATTCTTCTAAAAGATTAACAAATCTTCGGCGACTTTTTTGAGCCCCTTTAGCAATACTCCAAATTTTTCCTTTTGGAGTAAAAAGTTCTATTAATGAATCAATCTCACCTATTTTTTCCTTAGAAAGAACAAAAGCTTCTACAGAAAAAATCATTTATAAATAAATTTTAATATATCTTTTTTCTTCGAGTTCTTTAATCCATTTTTCCAAAACTGCTTGAGCTTTTAATTCAAATAATTTCTGATATAACTTTTCTCTCATTTCTTCAAAAGATGGAGGAATTCCTACTTCAGTCTTAAGAAGCCTTATAATACAGTAATCATCTCCTTTTTTGATTAAAGGTGTAACTTCACCAGGATTTATATTTTCAAGTTTTTCTAAAACTTCTGGAGTTAATTCATCTTTTTTAAAAACTTCTTCCTTTATAAACTGAATATTCTGAGAATAGGTATTATAAACTTCTTCAAAACTTTTGCCTTGAAGTATTTCTTCATATATTGAAGAAGCCAATTTTTCATCCCCTTTTATTATCAAAACCGATATCCAATATTTAGGGACAGTATCATAATTTTTAATTACCTCTTCATAAGCCTTTTTAAGCTCCTCCTCAGTAATCAGAACTTTCCCCTTTACTTGAAATTGAACCAATTTGATTTTCAATAAACGGTCTCTCAATTTTTCTTTATATTCTTCATAACTTATTCCTTGAGTTTTTAAATATTCTTTAAACTTTTTTTCTCCTCCTCTTAAATTTATTTCATTGGTTAAAAATCTTTCCAACTCTTTATCACTGACTGTAAATCCATATTTTTTAGCTTCTATTTTTAAAACACTTTCTTCTATCCATCCTTTTAAAATTCGTTTTCTTATCTGATTTTTAATCTTTTCTTTTTCTTTTAAAGGAAGATAAGGTCTTATAAATCTTTTAAAATAAGGTTTACATAACTCATCTAAATCATAAAGGGTTAAAAACTCATCTCCCACCACTGCTACTATTTTATTTATAGTCTCAGAAGCAAAAGCTAAATACCAAAAAGGTATAAAGATGTTTAAAAACAGAAAGAAAAAAAATTTTTTACTCATAATTTATTCTTCATTTTCTAAACTTAAAGTAATATAATATCTTCCTCTTATTGTTTTGATACCTAATAAAACTCTTTTAGTTTTTAAAGATGGTCTTAAAGCCTGATAAAACTCTCTTAAATTTTTAATCTTTTTACGATTTACTTCATCAATTATCAATCCTGGAGTAAGACCTGCATAATCTGCTGGTGTTTCAGGAAAAACCTCAGTAATAATTACTCCTCTGGTAGTAGAAAGTCCTAATCTTTTAGCTATTTCAGGAGTAATATTATCTACTACCAAACCTAAATTTTCTAAAAATTCTTGTAAATTTTTAAATTCAGCTTTAGAAACAAACAAACCTTTTTGTGGAGTTCCAATTTTTACTTTCAATTGCATTTCTTTTCCATTTCTTATAATTTTTAAAATCACTTTTGTGCCAGGTTTAGTTAAAAGAACATAATTCTTTAAGTCTGAAGCATTTCTAACAGGTCCCCCATTATAACTTATAATTACATCTTTTTCTTTCAATCCTGCTTTATCAGCAGGAGAGCCAGGCATCACTTGTGTAATAAGAGCTCCTTCTTTGATTTTCAATCCCAATTCCTTAGCCAGAGCTGGTGTTAAATCCTGGATATATACTCCAAGAAAGCCTCTTTCAACCTTTCCTTTTGTTTTTAACTGTTCTACTACTGTTTTCACAATATTGCTTGGAATAGCAAAACCTATTCCCATATAACCACCAGATCTTGTAAATATGGCAGTATTCATACCTATTACTTCTCCCTTTAAATTTAAAAGAGGACCACCAGAATTTCCTGGATTAATAGCTGCATCTGTCTGTATAAAATCCTCAATATCTGAAATACCTATTCCACTTCTTCCTTTAGCACTAACTACTCCAACTGTCACAGTATGAGAAAGACCAAAGGGATTACCAATAGCAATTACCCATTCTCCAACTTTTATTAGATCTGAATTTCCAAGTTTTAAAACTGGAAGATTGTTAGTATTTATTTTAAGTAAAGCTATATCAGAAAAAGGGTCAGTTCCTACAATTTTGGCTTTGAAAGTTCTTCCATCTACTAATTTTACAGTAATTTTTTGAGCCCCCTGAATAACATGATTATTCGTAACTACATATCCATCTGAAGAAATTATAAACCCAGATCCTGCTCCCCTTTGCCTATACCTGGGAATAGAAAAAAATCTTTTAAAAAACTCATCACCAAAAAAATCAAAAGGAAATATATTTCGAGGAATTGAAACTACTTTTTCAGTTTCTATATAAACTACTGCTGGTGCTGCCTTTTCTGCCACATAAGAAAAAGCTTCTGAGAGTTCTCGAGCTAGCTTTAAACTTTCGGTAGAAATTCTTACTTCATCTTCAGCAATTAATTCCTTAGATTTTAAAATTTCAGTTTCGTCTATAAAAGTTTTGGCTAACATTCCAAGAGCAAAAGCTAAAAAAGCTATAATAAAAATTTGTTTATAAAAATTTCTCAGTAGCATTTTCATATTTCATTTCCTCCGTTTTACGCAATTTTATTATTACATAATCCATTATCTTTTTTAAATTTACTACATCTTCTTTATTGTAAATAATAAGCTTTTTTAAAGCATTTTTATCTTTTTCTTCTACCCATTTTTTCCATAACTTTACTGCATCATAACCATTTAATCCTTCTGTTTCACGAACAATACCTAACATTTTCTCTATTTTCTTTAACCCTCCTCTTAATCCCACCTCCTTAGCTAAAAAAAATAAATCAATATGAATCAGAGGTGTTTTTAATTGAGGAAAGGTCTTTTTTATAAAAGGAACATCAAAATTTTCTCCTCCAAAGGTTATCCAAATGGGTGTATAAGCAAGAAATTTTAAAGCCTTATCTAAATTTAAATTTTTTATAAAAGGATAATATCTACCTTCTTTATATATTCCAATTAAAGTAATATCATTCTTTTCCTTAGATAATCCTTCAGTTTCTATATCCACAAATAAGATATGAGAAGGAAAATAAAAATATACTTGCCATTTCTCTTTTTCAGATAAATTAAGTTTTTTAAATTCTCTTTCGAATTCCTTTAATAAATTATCTACCCTCATTTTGTATATCTTTTTTACCTAATTTTAAATAAATCTTCGGCTGATATTCCTGATAAAGTTTTTGCAAGATTTGTCTCATCAATTCTTCTTGTTTTTTTTGTAAATAATCTTCTTTAACTAAATCCTTAACTTCTTCAAAAGGAAGAATTTTTTCAGGTATTTTTTCTTCTACTTTTACAATATGATATCCATAAGAAGATCTTATAGGACGACTTATTTCACCTGGTTTAAGTTTAAAAATTACTTTTTCAAATTCAGAAATAGTCTGCCCTTTTTTAATAATCCCCAGATCTCCTCCCTTTTTTTTAGAACCTGCATCATCAGAATAAATTTTAGCAAGTTCTTCAAATTTAGCTCCTTTCAAAATTTGAGCTCTAATCTGTTTAGCTTTCTCTAATGCCTTCTTTTCAGTAGCCTTATCAGCATCTTTTGGGATATAAATTAAAATATGTTTAACATGAACTCCTTCTGGTTCTTTGTAGCGCTCTTTATTTTTTTTATAATACTCTTTTATTTCACGTTCATTTATATTTAACTTTTTTACTTTTTTTTCAAAATATTTTTTAGCAAGAATACTTTTTTCTATTTCTATCAATTCCTTTTTTACTTCTGGATCTTTATCAATCCCTTCTTTTTTCCCTGCTAAAGCCAATAAAGATAAATTAACCCATCTATTAACTAATGCCCTAACTATTTCATCTCTTAGTTCAGGTTTTGATTCCAAAATTTTTTGAATTTGAGTATCCTTTTCTATTAAGTCCTCTACATCTTCTTCATAAAGTTTATAAGACCCAACTTCAGCTAATACCTTTTTTTGTGTTGACCATACATTTGAACAAAAACACCCAATAAATAATAAAATTACAAAAGTAAGAATTAAATTTTTCATAAAATCTTCCTCCTTTTTATTTTATTTTTGTTTTTGGGAGAAAATAACCAGGACCACCAACTTTACCAGGATAAACAAAAGAATCTTTACCTAAAAGTGTGCCTGGTTGTAAAACAGAATTACATCCGGTTTGACTTCTATCTCCCAAAATAGCACCTAATTTTTTAAGAGCAGTATTTATAACTTTATTATTAATTGTTAAAATTATTTCTTTTTTAGTAAATTTTAAATTAGCAAGTTTAGTTCCTGCACCTAAATTTACATCTTTTCCAAGGATACTATCTCCTACATAAGCAAAATGAGAAGCTTTAGCAAAACTCAAAAATATACTATTTTTAACTTCGGTGGTATGTCCTATTACTGCTTCTTCTCCTGTATAAATACTTCCTCTAATATAAGCACCATGCCTTATATGAGTTCCTTGAGAAAAATAAGCTGGAGAAAAAATTATGGAAAAAGGTTCTACTATAACATCTTTCTCAAAAAATATTTTTTTACCCATCAAAATTGTGCCTGCTTTTAAAATAGCTCCTTCTAATTTTTCTCCTTTAAAGTAATATTCTCCATTATAAACTTTTAATTCTTCAAAAGGTATAACTTCACCTTCTACAGTTAAAAATAAACTTTTAGGAAGTGGAATTTCTACAGGAATTTCCTTAGGTAAATCAGGAATTGTATCTGAAAGATAGGTTTTTAAAGTTTTTAAAGGATCCCAAGGAAAAGCATTTTTAAATAATTCTGCAATTTTTTCTTTTTCTAAATTTTCAAAAAATAGGTCTAAAGCTATTTCCATATTTGTGATATTATAAACTCAAAAAAATCTCTTGTCAAAATAAAAATTTTGATTAAAATTTTAAATAAGTAAATCGCCCCTGTAGCTCAATAGGATAGAGCAGCGGCCTTCTAAGCCGTAGGTTGGGGGTTCGAGTCCCTCCAGGGGCGCTTTCTTGAGAAATTTTAATTCTGGTTTATATTTCAAATATAAAGATTTTCTAAATTTAAAAGGGGTGATAAGATGAAAAAAAATATTCATCCTAAGTATTATAATGATGCAGTAGTTAAATGCGCTTGTGGAAATAAATTTACTGTAGGTTCTACAAAAAAAGAAATAAAAGTTGAAATCTGTTCTAAATGCCATCCGTTTTTTACAGGAGAAATGAAATTTATAGATACTGAAGGAAGAATTGAAAAATTCATGAAAAAATATGCTGATTTTTATAAACAGCAAGAACAAAATAAAGAAAAATAAAATTTAAAATCAAATGGGTTTAGCTAAATTTTATCTAAATAAATTAGAAACTTTAGAAAAAAATTTTGAAGAAATTTCTCTCAAATTGTCTGATCCTTCTATTATCTCCAATCCTGAAACTTATACTAAATTAGCTAAGGACCATGCTGAACTTTCAGAAATTGTAGAAACTTTTAGAGAATATAAAAAAGTTTTACAACAAATAAAAGAAAATAAACAGATTATAGAAGAAGATTCAGATGAGGAATTAATAGAATTAGCTAAAGATGAACTTAAAGAACTGGAAATGCGTTTAAAAAAATTAGAGGAAAAGCTCCCTATTCTTCTTTTACCAAAGGATCCAAATGATGAAAAAAATGTGATATTAGAAATAAGAGCCGGAGCTGGAGGAGAAGAAGCTGCCTTATTTGCTGCAGATCTTTTAAGAATGTATCAGAGATATGCAGAAAGACATGGTTGGAAATTTGAGATTCTTGATGTTAATGAAACTGGTTTAGGGGGATTTAAAGAAGTTATAGCTAAAATTGAAGGAAAAGGTGCTTATAGTAGATTAAAATATGAAAGTGGTGTTCATAGGGTTCAGAGAGTTCCTATCACTGAATCATCTGGAAGGATTCATACTTCTACTGTTACAGTAGCTGTTTTACCTGAAGTAGATGAAGTTACAGTTAAAATAAGACCAGAAGATTTAAGGATTGAAACAATGAGAGCAAGTGGACATGGTGGACAACATGTTAATAAAACTGAAAGTGCAGTAAGAATTACTCATATTCCTACTGGAATAGTGGTCTCTTGTCAAAATGAAAGAAGTCAACATCAAAATAAAGCAACTGCCTTAAAAATCCTTAGAGCAAAATTATACGAACTTGCTTTAAAGGAACAAAATGAAAAAATTCAAAAAGAAAGAAAATCCCAAGTTGGAACAGGAGAAAGATGTGAAAAGATTCGGACTTATAATTTTCCACAAAATCGTGTAACTGATCATCGTATTGGTTTAACAGTTTACAATCTTCCTGAAGTTTTAGATGGAGATTTAGATGAATTTATAGATGCTTTAATTGCTCACTACAGAACTGAGGCTTTAAAACAGGAAGAGGAAAAATTAAGTTTAGCTGCTTAAATTGAATTTAATGGAGTAAAAATGATTTCCCATTATAGTTTTGGTAGTCTTACTTTTAAAAACAAAACTTATAATAGGGATCTTATCATTATCAAGACTCCAAAAGATGAAAAAATTTTTTCCAACTGGTGGAGAAAAGAAGGTCATAGATTACAGATTGAAGATTTGGAAGAAGTTTGGAAAACACCAGTAGAATTTTTGATTGTTGGAACAGGAGCTTATGGAGTAATGAAAGTTGACCCTGAAGTAGAAAAAAAAGCTAAAGAGTTAAATATTAAAATAGAAGCTTATAGAACTGATCAAGCTGTTAAAAGATTTAATGAACTCTATTCTTCTAATACTTCAGTAGCAGGTGCTTTTCATTTAACTTGTTAATTATTTATTCCCAACTCCATGGGTTTTCTTTGTTTGTTGGGGTTGTCTGAGGAGATAAAGATTGTTTTGAATTTTTTATTTGAGGTGCAGTTATCACCTGAGTAGAATATTTTGGAGTTTTTTCTTTTCCTCCAAAAGGCCATATTCGAGACCACAATTTGGAAAGAATTCCTTCATCTTCTTGATAATAATAATATGGAGGTGGAGAATAAGGATAATAAGGCTGAGGTGGATATATAGGTGGATAATTAGGAACCGTAGCTGTAGCATTTTCTTTGTTCTTTTTTTCTTCTTCATCTTCTGCCCATCCTATAGTTCCTTTAGAAATATCTATTACTAAATTTTTAGTTAAACTTTCCTCTGCAAAATCTCCAAATGGACTTTTAGCTCTTGTTACTTTTGGTTTTGTTTTTTGAGGTTTTGTAGAATAAAGATAAGGAGCATAGTAGTAATATCCTCTTTCTGGATGTTCTTTACTTAATCCATAAGGAACCATAGCATAATATGGCTCTTCCTGATAAAAACCTTCTTCTCCTTTTTCTATATACCTTCTTACCTTATGCGCAAATCTTGAAAGTTGAGGAATAATTTCAGAAACATCTTTCATTTCTTGAAAAAATTGAACAGGTTTTTTATTCCCAGATAAATCCATTATTTGTGCATCTATACTTACTGTTTTACCTAAAATTGTAACACTTCCCCATATTATATAATCTACTTTAAATTTATTCCCTATCTCTTGTGCTATTTCTTTATTTATTTTTTCATAATTTTTAATTTCTTCCTTAACCTTCTCTATTTCTACTATCTCTATTTTAGAAGGAGAAAATAAACGACTTGCCAACATTTCAGGAATAGCTTCTTCTAAATAAGAATATTCTGACTGAGAATATATCTTAAATGGAAGAACCAAAACTTTTTTAATCTCTTGATTATTTTCTTCAGCTAATACTTTAAAACAAATTAAAAAGATACTTAATATAATAAAACTTAATACTTTTTTCATAAATACCTTCTTAATTTAGTATATTTTTTTAAAATTAACTCATTTTAAAATTTTGTAAATACTTATAAATACCTAAATAAATTTTATCCTCTTTTCTTTTAAAAATTGTTATTTATAATTTAGTTATGAAAATTGTAGGAATTGAACCCAAAAATTTTAAAACTCACGTATTTTCAGCTTTTAAACTCCCTCGTTTAGCTATGCCTCTTTTGGGAACTATTTTAAAAAATAAAGGTTATGAAGTTAAGATCTTTTTAGAAGAATGGACACCTATTGACGAAGAAGTTGTTAAACAAGCTGATGTAATAATGATTTCTACTATTACATCTACTGCTAATAGGGCTTATAAATTAGCTAATTATTATAAAAGAAAATATAAAAAAACTGTTATTATGGGAGGACCACATGTAAGTTTTTTACCAGAAGAAGCTCTTTTATATGCAGATTTTGTTATAAGAGGAGAAGGAGAAAGAGCTATTGTAAAATTAATATCGTGTATTGAAAAAGGTTCAAGTGATTTTTCTTCTATTGAAAATCTTTCCTACAAAAAAAATGGTCATTTTTATCATAATTCTTTAAATAAAAATTTTATAGATCTTAATACTTTACCTGTGCCTGATTTTACTCTTGTTGAAGGTTTTAATCCTCGCAAACTTAAAATTTATCCTATCTCTACTTCAAGGGGATGCCCTTATAATTGCACTTTTTGTGCTGTAGTTCCTATGTTTGGAAGAGGTTATAGATTCAGAAATAAAGATCTTATCTTAGAAGAATTGAAATATATTAAAAAAGGACAACACGTCTTTTTTTATGATGACAACTTCGTAGCTAACAAAGAAAGAACCAAAGAATTATTGGAAGAAATGATAAGAATGGGATTTAAAGGTGATTGGTCTGCCCAAGTAAGAATCGATTCTTATAAAGATAAAGAATTATTAAAACTTATGAAAAGAAGCAAATGTGTCCTTGTTTATGTAGGACTTGAATCTATTAATCCTGATACTCTAAAATTTTATAAAAAGGGAATTACACAAAAACAAATAGAAGAAGGTATTAAAGCTTTTCATGAATATGGTATCAAAGTTCATGGAATGTTTGTAATAGGAGCTGATACTGATACAAAAGAGAGTATTTTAGCTACCTTAGATTTTTCTAAGAATATGAAACTTGATTCTGTCCAGTTTTTAATTTTAACTCCTATTCCTGGAACCAAACTTTTTCAGGATTTTTTAAATGAGGGTAGAATTTTAAGCACTAATTGGGATTATTATGATGGTCATCATGTAGTCTTTTATCCAAAAAATATGAGTCCTTTAGAACTGCAGAAAATGGCTTTTAAACTTTTTGAAGGTTTTTATTCTTATAAAACTGCTCTTAAGTATTTATTAAAATTTGATTGGATGCATGCCTCTATTCATTTCTTAGGTAAAAAATTAACTAAAAAAGGAGAAAAAGAGAGAAAAGAATTTGTAGAAAGCTTATCAAAAATTTAAATTTTGTTATAATAATATCAAAAAAGGGGGCGAGAATGAAAGTAGTAATAGCTTATGATGGATCTCAAGATGCAAAAGAAGGACTTAAAGTAGCTCAAAAATTTTTGAGAGAGGTAATTGACGAAGTAGTTCTTCTTTATGTAGTTCGTAAAAGAGAAGATATGAACAAAAAAGAAGAAGAAAAAGAAATAGAAAAAGGGAAAAAATTATTAGAAGAAGCTAAAAATGAGATTAAAGATGCTTTCAAAATAAAAGAGTCTGTGATAGCTGATTATTCTATAGCTGAAGCGATTCTTAATTTTGTAGAAAATGAAGAAGCTGACATCCTAATTATGGGAGCAAGAGGGGTAAGACCGGATATTATAAGATACACTCTTGGTAGCACAGCTTCAAAAGTAGTTAGCTTTGCTCCTTGTTCTATATACATTGCCAAGAAGAAATAAAAAATTAAATGGCTGATTTGTTTTTCTTTTTAAGTTTTTTTATATATGCGATTTCTTGGATAGGATTTGGTTTTTATTTTAAAACTCTCAAAAGAGAAGTTTTAAAATATGCTCAATTTGTTCTATTTTTAGGTTTTTTATTTCATTCTATTTTTTGGATAATAAAAATTTACCAAATTTTTACTACAAATATTCTTTCTTTTAAATATCTTTTAAATTTTCTTTCTTGGGAATTAGTTCTTATTTATTTTATCTTTGCTCTTACACCTATTAAAACTTACGCTACAGGTTTTTTCCTTTTACCTTTAGTCTTACTCCTTCTTATTCTTTCTGTTATTTTCCCTCAACAAATTTTATCTCCTTTTAGCAAGCTTTTTAAAAGTTTTTGGTTTCCTCTCCATGCTTTTACAGGTTTACTTTCTCATGGATTTTTATTATTTGGAGTAGTTACATCTTTAATGTATCTTCTGCAGGAAAGAGAAATTAAAAAAAAACATTTAGGATTTTTTTTTAAAAAGCTTCCTCCTCTTGAATACTTAGACAAAGCTAATGAAAAATGTCTTTATTTAGGATTTATTTTTCTATCTTTTGCTATGATAAGTGGAGCTGTCTGGAGTGAAGCAACTTTTGGAAATTATTGGAGATGGTCTCCTAAGGAAGTTATTACTTTAATTTTATGGTTAATTTATGCTGTTTTAATTCATCAAAGAGTTCTGATTGGTTGGAGAGGCAAAAAAGCATCTTATATGTTTTTATTAGGTTTTAGTATTTGGCTTATTAGTTTTTTTATGATAAATTTATTTTCTAAGGGGTTTCATACCTATGCCTCTTAAAATCACTATATTACTAATTGGATTAAATCATAAAACTGCTCCTGTAGAAATTAGAGAAAAATTATCTTTTAAAAATTCTCCTTTTCATCCTTTAGAAAAACTTAAAAAAGAGCTATCATCTTTTAAAGAAGCTTATTTTTTATCTACCTGTAATAGAGTTGAATTTTGTTTTGTTTTAGAAGATCATCAAAAAACCAAATTTTTAACAGATTTTGCTTCTTTTCTTGAGAAAGAATCTTCTTTTAAATGGAAAAAATTGAGATCCCATCTTTATTTTTTAGAAAATGAGAAAGCAATAAAACATCTTTTTGAAGTAGCTTGTGGGCTTGATTCTATGGTAATAGGAGAGCCTCAAATTTTAGGACAAGTTAAATCTGCATATAAAGATGCATTAAATTATCGAACTTCTGGTATTGTTTTAAATAGACTTTTACATAAATGTTTTTCTGTAGCCAAAAAGGTTAGAACTGAAACTGGAATAGGAGGAGGAGCTGTTTCTATAAGTTATGCTGCATATACTCTTGCTAAAAAAATTCTTGGTTCATTAAGAAATAAAACTGTTCTTCTTGTTGGAGCAGGTGAGATGGCAGAACTTGCTTGTATGCATTTTGTTTCTGGAGGAATTAGAAAAGTATTAATTGCTAATAGAACTATTTCTAAAGCTGTGGAATTAGCTGAAAAATTTAGGGGTGAAGCCTATTCCTTAGATGAGCTTACTACTGCTTTAACAAAAGCAGATATAGTGATTTCTTCTACTGGTGCACCAAGTTGTGTAATTACCAAAAATATGGTAGCTTCTATTTTAAAACCAAGAAAATATAAACCCCTTTTTATAATTGATATAGCTGTCCCAAGAGATGTAGAACCTGAAGTTAATAAACTCGAAAATGTTTATCTTTATGATATAGATGATCTCAAATCTGTAGTAGAAGAAAATTTAAAAGAACGAAAAAAGGAAGCTCTTAGGGCACAAGTAATAATAGAAACTGAGGTTTTTAAATTTCAAAAATGGCTAAAAGAACTTGATTTTTACCCTACTGTTAGAGCTTTAACTGAAAAAGCAGAAATTTTAAGACAAAAAGAACTTGCTAAAACCTTTAAAAAACTGAAAAATCTTTCTGAAGAAGAAAAAGAAGCTATAGAAATATTAACTAAATCTTTGATTCAAAAACTCCTTTATTATCCTATTAATTTTATTAAAAATAGTTATCACGAAGAAGGAAAATGTGCTATAAGTCTAATAAGACAAATTTTTGAGCTTGATGAACCCTTTAAAGACGTTTCTGATTATGAAATAGAATCTTTATCTTATGAAATTGAAAAAGTAAAGAAAGAAAATATAGAAAAATCTTCTGATTCCCAAACTGAATCTCAAAAAAATTCCAATTCAAAAAAGATACTAATCCAATAAAAGATTAAAATGGAATATCTTCTTCATCCAAAAGGGAATCTTCTATTTCTTCTAAGTTTTTCTCTTCAACAAAACTTTTAGAAGTTGGCTCTGGAGAGACTTCTTTAGATTCTAAATCTGTTTGAGATTTCTTTCCGAGAATTTGCAATGTATTAGCCACAATTTCAGTAATATACCTTTGAATTCCTTGTCTATCTTCAAATTTTCTGGTTCTGAGTCTTCCTTCTATATAAACTTGTGAACCTTTGGATAAATATTCCCCACAAATTTCAGCAAGTCTTCCAAAAGCAACAATTCTATGCCATTCAGTAAGAATTTCTTTCTCTCCATTTCTGATTCTAACTTCATTGGTAGCAATTCTAAATGTAGCTACTGGCCTTCCATCAAGAGTGTATCTTATCTCTGGATCTGCTCCAAGTCTACCAATAAGAATAACTTTATTTATGCTCATCTTACTTTTTAGATAATAAACTAAATTTCTTTTTTTTCAATCCAATAATTTCTTTTTTAATTTTTTCTCCCAATCCCAAGCTGTTTTTATGATAAACTCAAGGTCATCATATTTAGGTTTCCATTGAAGCTTCTCTTTAATTTTTGAATTATCTGCAACAAGAAAAGGTGGGTCTCCTGGTCGTCTTTCTGCTTCGATTACTTTAAATTCCCTATCTGTTACCTTTTTTACTGTTTCTACAACTTCTTTTACTGAAAAACCGTGTCCATATCCACAATTAAAAACATCACTTTTCCCACCATCAAAAAGATATTCAAGTGCTATAAGATGAGCTTCTGCTATATCCATCACATGTATATAATCTCTTATGCAAGTTCCATCAGGAGTAGGATAATCAGTTCCGTATATTTCAAGTTTTTCAATTTCTCCTTTAGCTACTTTAAGTGCTCTTATTATTAAATGAGTAGCTTCTGGATAAGCAAACCCTATTTTTCCTTCAGGATCAGCGCCTGCAACATTAAAATACCTTAAAGATACATATCTGAAATTGTCTTTTGAATTTGCTAAATCTCTAAGTATTCTTTCTACAGTAGCTTTTGTTTCTCCATAAGGATTTATAGGATTTAAAGGTGCATTTTCTGAGATAGGTATTTTTTCAGGTATACCATAAACAGCAGCAGATGAAGAAAAGATAAAATTTTTAACTCCAAATTCTTCCATAGCTTCAAGAAGATTTATTGTATTTACAACATTGTTTCTATAATACTTCAAAGGATTTTTAACACTTTCTGGAACGATAATAGAAGCTGCAAAATGCATAACTGCATCAGGCTTAAATTCTTTAAAAACTTTTCTTAATGTTTCTTTATCTGCAAGATCAGCTTTTATTAAATCACCATAAAGAACTGCCCACCTATGTCCTGTTGAAAGATTATCATAAGTAAGTATTTCAAATCCTTTTTTTCCTAAAAGTTTAACAACATGAGAACCTATATATCCAGCTCCACCAGTAACTAAAATCTTTACCATCTTGCTTTGCTATTTTACACAATTTTTCTTTTTTTTAAATTAATTTAATTTTAATTCTTGCCCTAAATTCTCATTTAGGGGTTGACGAAATTTTTTAATTTTTTAAATTTAGCTAATTAATGAAGGCTTGGGTTATAGAAAAACCTGTTAATATTCTTGAAACAAAAGAGCCTCTAAAATTAATAGAATTAGAAGACCCTCAGCCTGCTAAAGATGAAATAATTATAAAAGTTCATGCCTGTGGAGTTTGTCATACAGAGATAGATGAAATAGAAGGAAGAGCATTACCTTCATTTTTCCCTATTGTTCCTGGACATCAAATTGCTGGAGAGGTTGTAGAAGTAGGAGAGGAGGTTCAGAAATTTAAAATTGGTGATAGAGCTGGTGCTGGCTGGATTTATCTCAGTTGTGAAAAATGTGAATACTGCAAAAGAGGATTGGAAAATCTCTGTCCAAAATTTAAAGGAACAGGAAAAGACGCACACGGAGGTTATGCAGAATATTTCAAAATAAAAGAGTCTTTTGCTTTTCATTTGCCTAAAATGTTCTCCTATGAAGAGGTTGCTCCTCTTTTTTGTGCAGGAGCTATAGGTTATAGATCTGTAAAATTAGCCAATCCAAGAGATGAACAACACATAGGTCTTGTAGGATTTGGAGCTTCTGGACATCTTGTTTTAAAATTAATCAAAGCACTTTTCCCCTTTTCTAAAGTCTTTGTCTTTGCAAGAAATCCCAAGCAAAGAGAACTTGCCTTAAGTCTTGGAGCTTTTTGGGCAGGAGATATAGGAGAAGAGCCACCTAAAAAACTTCATTGTGCAATAGATACAACTCCTGTCTGGAAACCACCTTTATCAGTGCTAAAGTATCTTGTTCCTGGGGGAAGACTTGTAATAAATGCTATAAGAAAAGAAGAGCTTGATAAAGATTATTTTTTAAATCTGGATTATTCTCAGGATCTCTGGTTAGAAAAAGAGATTAAAAGTGTAGCCAATGTAACAAGAAGAGATATTAAGGAATTCTTACAACTTGCAGAAACTTTTAATATTAGACCAGAAATAGAAATTTATCCTTTTGAAAAAGCTAATCAGGCTCTAAAAGATATAAGAGGGAAAAAAACAAAGGGAGCTAAGGTTTTAAAAATAATATAAAATGAATCTTAAATTCGCTATTGGTTTTGATATTCATAAACTGGTTTCTGGAAGAAAGTTAAAACTTTGTGGAGTAGAAATACCTTTTGAAAAAGGTCTTTTAGGACATTCTGATGGAGATGTAGGACTTCATGCCCTTATAGATGCTATGCTTTCAGCTTCAGGTCTTCCTGATATAGGAACTCTTTTTCCAGACAAAGACCCTCAATATAAAAATATAGAAAGTATAAAACTTCTTAAAAAAACTTTAGAACTTGTAGAAAAACAAGGATTTAAGGTTTCCCAGGTAGATTTAACTTTTATATGTGATGAACCCAAACTTTCTCCTTTTTATGAAAAAATGAAAAAATTATTATCTGAAAACTTAAAACTTGCTCCTTCAGAAATAGGAATCAAAGCGCGAACTACCGAAGGATTGATAAAAGATTTGAAAGAAGAAGCTATAGCATGTTTATGTTTGGTCGTCTTAAATAAACATGAATCATAAAAACAAAATCTTTACTTGTTTTTTTAAAATAATGTGTTACTTTAATTTTTTAAGGTAGGGGCTTGAGTTTTTAGAGTCCTAATCTCTAAAATCTCAGCTTCTATCAAATTTAAATTCAAAAGGAGTTTAAAATGCGTAAGGTTCAAATGGGTGATGTAGTAAGTATTCATTGTATTGGAAAGCTTAAAAATGGGAAGGTTTTTGAGAATACCTATGAGGGGGAGCCTTTCATTTTTCAAGTTGGTTCTCCAGAAATTATTTCTGGACTCTCTGAAGCTCTTATTGGTATGGAGGAAGGTGAAGAAAAAGAAGTTATGATACCTTCAGAGAAAGCATTTGGTCCAAGAGATGAAAATTTAGTAAGAACTGTGCCAAGAGATGCTTTAAGTCTTGATGTAGAACCTGAGGCAGGATTAATGTTAAATCTTGTAGTAGATACTCCACAGGGAGAAATGAATTTTCCTGCAACTATAGTGAAAGTAACTGATACTGAGCTTGTTCTTGACTTAAACCCTCCTTTAGCAGGAGAAGATCTTATTTTCCAAATCAAACTTCTCAAAATTATCTCTCCTGATGAAGAAAATATCATAGTTTAAATCTTTTGGGGGGTCTCCCCTATTTATTTTTTTTAGTTTCTGATATTATTTAATTTATGGTTTTTGAATTTCTTAAAAGTTTTCTTGTTATCTTTTTGTTTGCTATAATAATTAACTTAATTTTCATTAGATTTAAAATCTCACCTATAATCGGTTTTCTGATTACAGGAGTTATAGTTGGTCCTTCTATTTTAGGGTTAATTCATGATTACCATTTAATTGAAACTTTTGCAGAATTTGGAGTTATATTTTTGATGTTTGTTATTGGAGTTGAATTTTCAATAAAAAAATTAATAGCATATAGAAAGGAAATTTTAATTGCTGGATTATTTCAAGTAAGTTTAATTATTTTAATAGTTTCTTTTATTACTTTATTTTTTCTACATAAATCTTTAAAAACGGGTATTTTCTTTGGCTCTCTTGTTGCTATGAGTAGCACTGCTTTGGTATTAAAAATTTTAATGGATAGAGGTGAGCTCACAACCTCTTATGGTAGAGTTTGTTTTGGTATTTTAATCTTTCAGGATTTATGTGTAATACTTATAATGCTTCTTCTTCCTATCTTAGGTGGAAAGAAAGGTTCTGCAAGTGATATATTTCTGATTTTAGGAAAATCTCTTACAATACTTGGATGTGCTTTTGTAGCTGGTCTTTATCTTTTTCCTGTAATTTTACATCAAATTGTAAAAACCCGCAGTCGAGAATTATTTTTGATGACCATTTTGATATTATCCTTGGGGACTGCTTTTTTTTCTTATAAATTGGGACTTTCTTTGGCATTAGGAGCTTTTTTAGCTGGTATGGTTATTTCTGAATCAGAATATGCCCTTCAAACTATAGCTGAAATAAAACCCCTTAAAGATTTATTAATGGCTATTTTCTTTATCTCTGTAGGACTTCTTTTAAAACCACATTTTCTTTTTTTTAACTTAAAACTAACCATTTTAACTATAATTTTAATTCTTTTAATTAAATTTATAGGAACACTCTTTTCAGCACTTTTAATAAGCAAAAATTTGAGAATTTCTCTATTAACTGCTTTTATACTTTCTCAAATAGGTGAGTTTTCTTTAGTTCTTGCTTTAGAAGGTAAAAAATATGGTTTGCTTGAAGAAGGCTGGTATCAAATTTTTATAGGCTCATCCATTTTTACTTTATTTTTAACTCCCTTTTTTATTGACCTTTCTTATAGATTAACAGACTTTTTTCTTGAAAAAATATCTTATAAAAGTTATTTAAGACTCAAAAAAAGAAAAGAAGAGAAACCTTATTTAAAAGATCACACTATTGTAGTAGGATATGGAATAGGTGGACAAAATATTGTTTATGGATTAAAAACTCTTAAAATACCTTATGTAATTGTTGAGCTTAATCCCAATACAGTAAAAACTTATAAAAAGAAAGGTGAGCCTATCTTTTTTGGAGATGCCACAAATGTAGAAATTTTAAGAAAATTGGGAATTCAACAAGCTAAAGCTTTAGTTATAGTTATTGGAGATAATATTTCTGCACGAAAAATTGTTTTACTTGCACGTAAAGAAAATCCCAATCTTTATATTATAGTGAGAACAAGATTTGTATCAGAAATTGAAGATCTTATAAAGCTTGGAGCCAATGAAGTGATACCTGAAGAATTTGAAGCTTCTATAGAAATATTTACCAAGGTTCTTCATTATTATAAAGTCCCAAGAAATGTAATTTTGGATCTTTTAGAAAATATTCGTAAAAATCATTATAAAGCTTTTAGAACATTGGAAAAACCTCTTTTAGAAAGTATTGAGAATTTGAAGTTTTTAAAAAACGTAGTTAGCGAAACTTATTTAATTAAAAAAAATAGTCCTTTAATTGGATTAACTTTAAAAGGACTTAATTTAAGATCTAAAACTGGAGCTACAATTATAGCTATAAAAAGAAACGAAGAATTTATAGTTAATCCATCACCAGATCTTACTTTTAAAGAAAACGACATCTTAATACTCATAGGGACTGAAACACAGTTAAATACTGCTCTGGCTTTTCTTAAAAATCCATTTTCTTTTTCATTAAAAACGACTTCCATTTTAAAATAAAACTAATTAAAATTTAATAATTAAAATAATAAATTTAAACTAAAAATTTTAGAAATGAATAGTTCTCTGTCCTTAGAGTTAAAGTTTAAAGAGAATTTTGAAAAACTGATTACATCTTTATCCAATCTTAAAAATGCAGTGGAAGAAAATAATCCTGAAAAAATTTCTAATTATTTAAATCAATTTACTCTCTTTTTAAAAAATTATTTTGAAAAAGAAGAAAAGTTTATGGAAGAACTGAAGTATCCGGATTTTGAGCACCATAAAAGAGAACATGATTTATTTAAGAAAAAAATAAAATATCTATTTAAAAAATTAGAAAAAAAGAAACCATACTAAATAAAGAAATTGTAGAAGTATTAGAAAATCTTTTAATTGAACATGCAATTCATTTTGATAAACCACTTAATTTATATTTTAAATCACGCATTGATTCTTTAACAGAGTTCTTGTCCAGAGAAGCTTTTTTAGAAACGCTTCAGGATTTTATTACAAAGGAAAAATTAACAAAAGACATCACCCTTATTCTTTTTGAATTAGAGGACTTTCCTCTTATTTTTTTCTCTTTAGGATCTCAAATTACAAATCAACTTTTAAAAGATTTCTCAACCTATTTGAGAAATCAATTCGATATACCAAATATCCTTTTTGGGAAAAATAAAGAAAATCAGTTCTTAATAGCTTTGTTAGGAGTTTCTTTTTTAGAAGTCTTAGAATTTTTAGAAAATCTAACAGAAAAAGTTAAAGCTTACAGTTTTAAATTTGAAAACAAAAAAATTAGCTTAAACATCTCAATAGGAGTAACTCTTTATCCTCAAGATGGAAAAGATGCTTATAGTTTATTGAAAAATGCTGAAATCGCTCTTCAAATGGCAAAAAAAGAGGGAAAATTTAAATGGATGTTTTTTGAGAGTAAATTTTTAAAACATTTCGAAAAACTGAATAAATTTAAAAATATTTTTGAAAAAGTTATAAGAGAACATCTTATCATTCCTTATATTCAACCAATATTTGATGTCCATACTGGATCAGTAGTAGGGGGAGAGATATTAATAAGAATTTTAGACGATAAAGGAAAAATAATTTGTGCATGCGATTTTATAAATTATGCTTATGAGTTAAAATATATTGATGAATTGGAAGCTTTACTTGGAGAAAAAATCATCGAGCCGAATTTTTTTGGTCTCTTTAAAAACAGATTTCTTTTTATAAATAAAGTTGTTACCTCTTATGACAAGGTTCGTTTTTTATTAGAAGAATTAAAAGTATGGAAAACTATAACAGAAAATTATGACATTTCCTGCATATTTGAAATTACAGAATCTTCCATACTTGAATTTCTTGATTTTTTTGAAATGCTTTCTACTGAGAATAAAACTGAAAAAGTCGGAATTGCTATAGACGATTTTGGCTCTGGATATGCTTCTTTTACTTCTTTAATAAAGATAAATCCCAAATTTTTAAAAATTGATGGAAATTTAATTCGTCAGATTTTCAAGTCTAAAAAATGTTATACTATTGTTAAGGGTATTGTATCTATAGCTAAGGAGCTTAACATCAAAACAATAGCAGAGTTTGTAGAAAATGAAAGAATAGCAAAAGCACTAAGGGAGATTGGAGTGGATCTATTTCAAGGTTTTTATCTTTCAAAACCTGTTTCTGTAGAAGAATTTAAAAAACTTATCTCTTGACAAAACAGATAAAAAGGTTATTTTAAGTTACAAAAGATAAAAGATGGGGCCGTAGCTCAGCGGGAGAGCGCGTGAATGGCATTCACGAGGTCGTGGGTTCAAGTCCCACCGGCTCCACCATTTGTTTTAAATTATGTCCCAAGAGAAAATAGTAAATTTGAGCCATCAAAAAATTAAATCCTCTTCAAAGACTTCTGTTTCTACTTTAGATGAATTAACTCTTAGAACAACTAAAGAAATTGTAATTAAATTCATTGAGATGGGAAGATGTTCACCTGCTACATTTGAAGAAGTTTTTACTCTGGTCTTCTCTGTGGTAAAAAAAACTTTAAATAAAGATTAGATGTATCTTCTTGCCATTCATGGCAGTCCAAGAAAAGGAGGAAATACAGAAATCCTTTTAGATTATTTTCTAAAAGGAATAAAAAAAGAAAATCTCTCTTTTGAAAAAATAAGACTTTCAGAACTTAAATATCAACCCTGTATAGAATGCGGAAAATGTGAAACTACAGGAAAATGTAATATTGAGGATGATTTTCAAGAACTTTATAAAAAAATTTTAAAAGCTGATTTTTTAGTAATTTCCACTCCCATTTTCTTTTACAATCATACCTCTTATGTTCAGGCTTTTTTTGAAAGATTTCAAGCTTTTTGGGCAAGAAAATATCTTCTTAAACTTCCTCATCCTTTAAATAAAACTACTAAAGGTATTATTCTTTCTATTGGAGCAACTGAAGGAAAAAATCTTTTTGAAGGTGTCATAAGAGGTTTTAAATATGCTTTAGATACTATCTATGGAGTTTATATTGGTGGATTTTTTTTGAGAGGTATTAATAAAAAAGGAGAAATCCTAAATTATCCAGAATATTTAGAAATTGCTAAAAATATTGGTTTTAAACTTTCCTCTCTTTCAGAAGAAGAAATTATTAAATTTCCTGAAAAATTAAATTTAAACACAAGTTCTGCTCCTTAAATTATTTATATTTTTCAAAAAGTTCTTTATATCTTCTTGCTCTTTCTTCAATATTTTCAGCTATCCATATATCACTCACTATAGCTATCATATCAGCTCCAAGTTCTATCAACTCTTTTGCTCTCTCTAAAGTTATACCACCAATTGCACAAACAGGTATTCTTAATACTTTTTTTGCTTCCAAAATAATCCTTTTATCAACTATCTCTGCAGATGGTTTTGTGGGTGAGGGGAAAAAACTTCCGAAAGCAACATAATTCGCAGAAAGAGCTTCCATCTCTTTTGCTCTTTTAAGATCTCCGTAGCAGGAAATACCTATTATTTTGTCTTTTAAAATTTTCCGGGCAGAAGTAATAGATAAATCTTCTTTCCCAAGATGAACTCCATCTGCATCTACTTTTAAAGCAAGCTCAACCCTATCATTAATTATAAAAATTGCTCCATATTTATGAGAGAGCTTTTTTAAAGCCGTAGCATAAGAAATTAAATTTTCATCAGTTTTGGTTTTATCTCTTAATTGAACAATTTTAGCTCCACCCTTTAAGGCTTTTTCAACTTTTTTTAAAATTTGATCATTCTCATAAGGTGTAAGTTTTTCATCAGTTATTACATAAAGTCCGGAAAGTTTCATTCTTAAAATCTTTCAATAATTTCTGCCTGTAGCAAATGGCTTTTAAAAAAATCTTTTGCCCATTTATAAAAATCTCGAGAATAAGGTTCTACACTCTTTCTATTTAAATTTTCTCCAGGAACATATTTTTGAAAAGCAATAAATTTAAAATTTTTAAGATAAGGTAGCATTTCTTCTAAATCTTTTTCTGAAACTAAAGGTGGATAAAAAGTAATTCTTATTTCTACTTTTTCAGGCACTCTTCTAAGAAGATCAAAAGTTTTCTCTACATCTCTAAAATTGCCCCTCACTTCATCATATCTCTTTGGAGATGTCTTAAAATCTACAGCAAAGAAGTCAACAATTCCCCTCTCCAAAAGAGTTTTCACTATCTCAGGATTGGATCCATTTGTATCAAGTTTTACAGGAAGCCCGATTTCATAGTAAATTCTTTCTATCAAATTAATAAGCTTTTCCCCCCAAATTGTTGGCTCACCTCCTGTGATAACAACTCCTTTTATAAATCCTTTTCTCCTTTTAAGTTCCTCCATTATTTGATCTTCAGAAATATCAGGCAGTTTATTCACCCTTTCAGGCAACACCAAATCCACATTATAACAATAAGGACAACGAAAATTACAAAGATATGTAAAAATTACTGAAGCTATTTTACCTGGATAATCTATTAAACTTGTTCCACGAAAACCTTTAATCATTTATCTAAAAAAATATAACATTCAATTAGAAATAAAAAAGTAAAAAATAAGTAAAAGCTCTAAATTTGGCATCTTTGTAAATTTTTATTCTTCTTTAAAACTATTATTAAAAATTTAATCTTTTTAATAACTAAAATTTTCAGTAATTATTATACTTTAAAAATATATTTAACGGTTTTTTTCACGCATACGAAGTTTGACTTTGCCAAATTTAGATGAAGCAATGCGTAGGGATATATCTACTATTATCGGATGTAGCGGATATTTTTATTTCTCCCATATTTGATACGCAGTCCATTTTAAATATTTCTTGCAAATTTTATTTAGGGGACAATCTTTACAATTTGGCTTTAATTCTCTACAATATCCATCTTCAAAAAGATAAAATGCTCCATTATCAACATAAAACGGGATTTTCCCAAATCTTGAAATAATTTCTTCTATCCATAGTCTCATTTTACTTGCCTGAATAATATATGGTCTTCTTTCCTCATACAATACTTCTTCTAGTAAACCTGTCCTGCAGAATACCTTTCCAACATGTCCATCAACAATCATCAATGTTTCTTCCATTTTTGATACTTTCTGCTTCCAAATCTCGTTAAAAAGAAAGATCATCCAGTTAACAAACATTCTACTCTCACCTGCCACATCTTTGAATACTTTAAATAACTCACTTTCTGATATTTTAAAAGGTTCTGAAAGCAAAATATCTGTGAATTCTTCTGAAATTCTAATAGATATTTCTCTCACCTTATCAAATCTTGCTTGTTGATTTATCAAAACTCTCAAAAGTAAATATCTCAATATCTTTTCCCGTTCATCCTTATCTTTGGATAACACATCCAAATTACTTGGGATTGCCATATGTTCTTTCCATCTTTTATACCATTTCTCTCTTCCTTCTTTTTCTAAAATATCAAGCAATTTCTCTTTTTCTTTATCAGATAATCCCAGTTGTTTTTCTTTTGGCATTTTTCACCACTGATTTTTGTCTTCTAATTTTTTCCTGAAGATATGTTCTGAGATGTTTAGCATCTTCTCTAATTATTATTTCTACTTTATAATTTTTCTCAAATAGTGAACTTTGTTTTAATCCCATTTTCTCTTTTACAACTTCACATAATTCCAGATCAATTTCGTATCCAACACTATTTCTGCCAAGCATTGCAGCAACTTTATTTGTCGTTCCTGAACCCATAAATGGGTCTAATACAATCTCACCTACATAAGAAAATAGTTTTATTAATCTATAAGGAATTTCCTCAGGGAAAGCTGCTATTCCTTCTTCAATTCTGTTCTTTAAGGGTAAAACATTAATTATGTTCCACGTTGTTAGATACCATTTATTCTGTTGGTATTCCTTTACATCTATCTTTGATCTCTCTTTTAATTCCTTTGGAATTCTTTTATAATCAAATTTTCCATTTTGAAAAATAAGTATTGTTTCTTGAATATTGTCTGGATAAAAATACATTGGATATGGACGTTGTAGAATAACTCCACTTCTTCTACTTATACGAATATAACCCTCTGGTTTTATCCAAATAATCTTGTCTCTGTAAATGAAACCTTCCTCAATGTATATTTTCGTTAAATCCGCAACAACAGGATATTTCTTTCCATTAATGAGCGTGTCATCACAAACAATACATATTATCCTACCTTCTGCAACCACTCTTCGCAATTCCTTCGCAATCTTCCTCATTTTGTCCAAATATGCTTCGTAACTCTCAAATAAATCTGGATAATCAAAAGGAGCATTAAAATACGGAGGAGAAGTAACTACAAGATGGATACTCTTATCTTCTAATTCTTTCATATTTTCTGCATCGCCAAAGATTAATTGGTGATGTGTTTTTATTGTTTTATTCATTTTGATTCACCTCTATTTATTTCCCACTATTTCCTTTAATCTTTCAATAAAAAATACTAAAATTTTAAATTAAGCAGCAATTCTTTTTCTATTTTTTAGAACTTTTATTCCTTCTATTATCATATAAAAAGCTAAAACAAGCAAAATTAAGGCTATTAAAGTAATGATATTAAATTTTAAATTACTAAAAGTAATATAACCCAAAGCTGAAAGAGTAATTATAATCATAAAGATTGTAGGAATTAAAATAAATAAGAGTTTACCTGGATTAATATTTTTTGCCCATACATAAATAGTAAGTAAAACTAAAGCTGCAAGAAGCTGATTTGTAGAACCAAAAATAGGCCAGATTTTTTTCCAAGCAGGAATAGGTGTCCCATCAGGGGCATAAAATTTTATATGAAGCAAAATAATTGGTAATATCAAAGATATTAAAGTTGCTCCTAATCTTACTTTTAAAGTTGAAGCTGTTATACCCAGTAATTCCTGTAAAACATAACGTGAAATTCTTGTTGAAGTATCAAGTGTTGTTAAAATAAAAGCTGAAATTGCAAGATAGCCTAAAATTAATCCTAAATGGGGATTTAATCCTATAATAGAAACAAATTTAGAGATTCCTAAAGAAAAAATTTCTGTTGGTAATTTAGATGATTTTGCCAAATCTTTTGATAATATCATTACTGTTGAAAGAGAAATTATAGCAAGTATACTTTCCAGTAGCATTGCTCCATAACCTACAAATCTTGCATTTTTAATATTATCAAGCTGTTTAGAAGTAGTTCCAGAGGAAACCAAAGCATGAAAACCTGAAATAGCTCCACAAGCAATATTTATAAAAACAAAAGGAAAAAGAGGTCCTATTTGAGGATTAAAGGATACAAAAGCTGGATAAGAAATAGAATAATTACCAAAAAGGGTGCCAATAATTCCTATAATTAAAATTAAATAAAGAAGATAACTTGAAAGATAATCTCTTGGTTGAAGTAAAACCCATACAGGTAAAATTGAAGCAAAAAAACAATAAATTAATAAAATCCAAACCCATGTTTCTCTGGAAAAAACAATAATGTTTTTTCCTAAACTAAAAAATATAATTAATCCAATTATAATAAGTGCAAAAAGAGTAGCGATTGGGAGTTTTAATTTTAATTTATAAAGGGTAAAACCAAGGATTAAAGCTATTAAAATATAACCGATATTTACTTGAGCAACAGGAGGCTCCTTAGCAAAGGTAGTAGCAGCTAAATCTGCAAAAACAGTAATTATATATACTAAAGCGAACCATATAAATAGTAAAAAAATTTTATAAACCCTTTTTCCCATATAATTTTTAGCAATTTCTCCTATGCTCTTGCCTTTGTGCCTAACTGAAGCAACAAGTGCTGAAAAGTCATGAAGTCCTCCTATAAAAATAGTTCCCAAAACTATCCATAAAATACTTGGTAACCATCCATATGCTATACTAGCAATAATAGGTCCTACAATAGGACCTGCCCCTGCAATGGAAGAAAAATGATGCCCTAAAAGAATAAACTTATTTGTTGGAACAAAATCTACACCATCAAAATTGGTCTTTGATGGCACATCCTCTTCTTCTTTTATCTTATACTGAGTTTCCAAAAATTTTCCATAAAACTTATATCCTATCCAAAAAAGAAGCAAAATTAATACTAACAAAACCTTTAACATCTTTGCTTAAACCTCACATTAAAAAATTTTTGCAGGAATTTTTATATAAAAAACTGCTATTCAAAACTTATAAAAAAGCAAAAATACTTTAGTCTATATAATTAAGTTTTTATCAAGTTCATTATTTTCCTGCTAAATTAAAAAAATTTCAAGAGAAAAAATATTCCCTCCCGAAAATTTTCGGGAGGGAATATCTAAAATTGGACTTTTATGAGATTTTTTAAACTTTAAAAGTTGTAAAATGCAGAAAGGGTAAATCTATTAGCAGTATCTACCCATTCATCACGCTCAGTTTCAATATGCATGGTTTCTACACCAATTTTCACATGATCAGTGAGTTTATACCAGAGATTAGCAAAATACTGGGTGTTTTTTGTAAATTGACGATCATTAAGTGCTGCAGCACTTTTTCCTTTAAGGATTTCACTATCATTAGGATCGTCAAATCCTGCTCCTATGGAGAAGGACCAGCGAGGATTTATATTCCATACAAGATTTCCCCATAATCCATAAGCCTCAATGGTTTCACCGTAATCGTTTACTCCAAGATCGTATCTCAGAAATTCCTTATCAATACCCTTTCCAGTCCATGCCTCTCCTTTAAACTGAAACTTCTGATCAAAAAGCTCAAAATTAAGCTTCCATTCACCGACAATAAGCCAGCGATCAATATCACTTTCATGAGGAAAGGGTTTGGAAGCATCAACAGCTTCATGCTTGTATCCACCTCCAATGGCTAACATGCTTCCTTTACTAAAAACCCGGTTTAAAATACCATCTTTATATTGAATTCTTGCAAGAAACCATGGCATACGCTCTTCTGAACCAGTAGAAATTCTTCTGTGCATCATAAGTGAACCAAGAATTTCCCAGTTGTTAAATACTTTTTGTCTTACAGTTAGTTGTGGAACTCTCCACCAAAGGTTTCCTGCAGCTGTTAAAATTCCAAATTCAATAGTTGATGGATTTAATTGAGCTACAGGAATCCAATCCTGTCCAAATCGCACACTGGTTCCGGTTTTTTTGTTATGAATGTCAAGATAAGCAAGCCTCAATCTTGGAATGATATTATTTCCTTTAGTATTTCCGTAAAAATCTATCTCAGTATGTCCTTTAATTACCAAGTTTCCTCTTTTATGAAACACCAATGCCCCAAATCTGGTATCCCTTGGATTAAAGTTTGTTGAATCGTTCTGATAATCTGGATGTTTTTTCCTATTAGCAACTGCTCCAACAAAGTCATTATATTTTTCAATACGTGCTGTATCATAATGATAATCCATTTTTACTCTACCATAAAGTTGCCATTCTAAACCAGGCTTTCCAAAAACTGGTTTTGATTCTTTTGCTACAAGTTGAGAAGTTATTTTTTTAGTTTTTGTCTCGACCTGTTTAAGTTTTCCCTCAAGTGTTTTAATTAAAGCCTGCATAGAAACCATTTGCTGTTGCATAGCAGCTATTTGCTGTTTTAAAGCCTCAATTTGAGCTTTGAGCTCCTCTGGTGTTTCTTCAGCAAGAGAGGTTTTAACAAATACACTTCCAGCCATTAAAACTGGTAATAAAACCTTTGCAATGTTTTTTCGCTTCATAACACCACCTCCTTTAAAAGTTTATGTGATTTAGGTTACATAATTTTTTGTCTCTTAAAACGTTTAAAGAAATTTTTCACAATTAAATATAACTTTTTTATTACAATTTTAATATTTTTTAAATCTTTAATCTAAAAATAAAAACAATCTCATGTAAAATTTTTCACAAAAAATTTTTAACTTTTAAAAATTTTAGAGTATATTAGTTTATTGAAATTCTTAAGATAAAGATTAATTTCTTTATACCATGCATTTTTTAAGAAAAAAAGCAGAATTCAAACTAAAAGCAGATATTGAACCAAAAGGAGATCAACCAAAAGCAATAGAAGAATTAGTAAAAGGTGTTAAAAAAGGATTAAAACATCAGGTTTTGCTTGGTGTTACAGGTTCTGGAAAAACCTTTACTATGGCAAATGTTATTGCAAAAATTGGAAAACCTACTCTTATTATTGCTCCTAATAAAACACTTGCAGCTCAGCTTTATAATGAATTCAAAAAGCTCTTTCCTGAAAATGCAGTAGAATATTTTGTTTCTTATTATGATTATTATCAACCTGAAGCCTATGTTCCTATAACTGATACTTATATTGAAAAGGATGCCTCTATTAATGATTTTATAGATAGGCTCAGACATTCAGCTACTGCTGCTGTTCTTTCAAGAAGAGATGTAATTGTAGTAGCAAGTGTCTCTTGTATTTATGGTTTAGGCTCTCCTGATGAGTATTTCCAAAAACATCTTTATTTAAGACGAGGTGCTAAGATAAGAAGAGATGAACTCTTAAGAGCTCTTGTAACAATGCATTATGAAAGAACTGAAATGGATTTTACCCGTGCCACCTTTAGAGTAAGAGGTGATATAATTGAAATTTTCCCATCCAATGAAGAAAAAAGAGCTGTAAGAGTGAGTCTTTGGGATAATGAAATAGAAGAAATAAAAATAATTGATCCCTTTAGAGGTAAAGTCTTAGGGAAAGTAAGTGATATCGTAATATTTCCAGCAAGTCATTATGTTACTTCAGAAGACAGACTTCGCAAAGCTATAGAAGGAATAAGAGAAGAATTAAAAGAAAGGGTTGAATACTTTAAAAGTAAAGGACTTTATCTTTTTGCAGAAAGATTAGAAAAAAGAACACTTTATGATTTAGAGCTTTTAGAAGAAGTTGGTTATTGTAAAGGAATTGAAAATTATAGTAGATATTTAGATGGAAGAAAGCCAGGAGAACCTCCGTATACTCTCTTAGATTATTTTCCAGATGATTTTCTCCTTTTTATAGATGAAAGCCATATAACTATTCCTCAATTAAGAGGGATGTATAGAGGAGATAGAAGTAGAAAGGAAACCCTTGTAGAATATGGTTTTAGGCTTCCTTCTGCACTTGACAATCGTCCTCTTACATTTGAAGAATTTGAAAAGCGAATTAATCAGGTTATCTATGTTTCAGCAACCCCAGGAGATTGTGAAATAGAAAAGGCAGAAGGAAGAATTATAGAACAAATTATTCGTCCAACAGGACTTCTTGATCCAAAAGTAGAAGTAAGACCCTCTGAAAATCAGGTAGAAGATCTTTATTTTGAAATCAAAAAAAGAATAGAAGCTAAGGAAAGGATTTTAGTATGCACACTTACAAAAAGATTAGCAGAGGAATTAACAGATTATTATAAAGAACTTGGAATAAAAGCCTGTTATATGCACTCAGATTTAAAAACTTTAGAAAGAGCAAGAATTATAAGGGATTTGAGAAAGGGAGTTTATGATGTTTTAATAGGAATAAATCTTTTAAGAGAAGGACTGGATCTTCCTGAAGTTTCTTTAATAGCTATACTTGATGCTGATAAAGAGGGATTCTTAAGATCTGAAAGAAGCCTTATCCAGATGATAGGAAGAGCAGCAAGAAATGTTAATGGAACAGCTATACTTTATGCTCACACCATTACTCCAGCTATAAAAGAAGCTGTAGAAGAAACAGAGAGAAGAAGAAAAATTCAAGAAGAATATAATAAAAAACATGGTATAACTCCAAAAAGCGTGGTAAAATCTCTTGATGATCCACTTATGAGAATGGTTGAAGCTGATTTTGTGAATTTAGAAAAGATAGTAGAGACTACCGAAGTTTTTGAAAGTTTAGAATCTTTAAGAGCTGAAATCGAAAAGGTTGAAAAGGAAATGAAAGAAGCAGCTAAAAATTACGAATTTGAAAAAGCTGCTATTTTAAGAGATCGTCTTTTTTCTTTAAAACAACTTGCTTTGCAATGGAGCTAATTTTTAAATCATGCCAAAACTCCCTAAAACTAATCCAAGGGCAGTTGCTTTAAAAATTCTTATTCGTTGGGAAAAAGGAAAACCACTTTTAGATGAAATCCTTTCTCAAGTTTTAACCAAAAGTGTGCTTCCTGATGAAAGAAATAGAGCTCTTGTAGGAGAACTTGTTAATGGAGTAGTTCGATATCTTTATTATATAGATTTTGTTATTTCTCGTTTTTCAGAACATCCTTTAAAAAAAATGGATGCAGAAGTGAGAAACATTTTACGCTTAGGTGTTTATCAAATACTTTATACAAGAATACCAGAAAGAGTTGCTCTTGCTGAAAGTTTAAAAATTCTTTCTCATAGAAAAAGAGGAGAGTGGATAAAAGGATTGGTTAATGCAATTTTACATAAAATTGCAGAAAATAAAAACAATCTTCCTGAACCACCAGATTTTAATCCAGTATTTTATCTTTCTATAAAGTATTCTTTCCCTGAGTGGCTTGTAAAAAGATGGCTTGATAGATTTGGATTTGAAGAAACAGAAAAATTACTTTCAGCAAGCAATGATCGCTCTCCTTTAGTAATAAGGGTAAATACCTTAAAAGTAAGCAGAAACAACTTTTTAATTTTTTTGCAAAAAGAAGAAGTTCCACAAGCTAAAGCATGTCCTTATAGTCCTGCAGGAATTATTTTAGATGGTTTTAGAGGGAAAATTACAGAATTAAAAGCTTACCATTTTGGATGGATAAGTGTCCAGGATTCTGCAAGTCAACTTGTTACATTTTTATTAAATCCAAAACCAGGAGAAAAAATTCTTGATGCCTGTGCAGGGGTTGGGGGAAAAACCACACATATTGCTGAATTAATGGAAAATAAAGGGATTGTTTGGGCTTTTGACCTTTATCCCTGGAGACTTGAAAAATTAAAAGAAAACTTTCAAAGACTTGGTCTTAAAGAACCAAAAGTTTTCCAAGGAGATGTAGTAGAAGAACTTCCTAAACTAAAAGCTCCTCTTTTTGATAGAATTCTTATTGATGCTCCTTGCACAGGAACAGGTGTAATTAGAAAACATCCTGATATAAAATGGGCAAGAAAAGAAGAAGATTTTATAAAAATTCCTGAAAAACAACTGAGACTTCTTGAAGGGCTTTCTTCTTTTCTTAAACCAAAAGGAATTATGGTTTATGCAACCTGCAGTTTAGAGCCAGAGGAAAATGAAAAAGTTGTTAAAAAATTTTTAGAAAATCATCCGGAATTTGAAATGGAAAATCCTTTGATTGTGCTTGAAAAAATTTGCGGAATAAAAATCAGAGAACTTATAGAGAATGATTTATATTTAAAAACCTTTCCTCACAAACACAATCTTGATGGTTTTTTTGCTGTAAGATTAAGAAAAATTAAATAGTGAGGAGGGTTTCCTTATGGAAGATTTATTAATTTTTTTAAAAAATGTGACAGATTATTTAAATTATGTAATATTTGGCATACCTCTTTATAAGCTTGCTTTAGCATTATTGGTTGTTTTTCTTTCTCTTTTTTTAAGAAAGTTTTTTATTTTGGTAGTAGTAAGATTTGTGGAACGCTTAGCAAAAAAGAGTTCCACTGAGTTAGACGATCTACTTATAAATATTACTTCCAAACCTCTTAGTTTTTTAATTATAATAGTTGGTTTGTTTGTGGCTTTTCTCATACTCGGGATGGAACACACCATAATTGCCAAACTTATTAAAAGCTTGATTATCATTGTTATTTCTTGGACTTTGTATAATCTTGTGGTTGGGTTAAGCATTTATATCTACAGATTTACAGAAAAGTTTGGAGAAGAAATAGCTAAAGAGCTGGGAAGTTTTTTAATAAAGCTTTTTAAAATTTTTGCTATTGGAATTGGAGTTTTAGCTATTCTTCAGGAATGGGGAATAAATATAAGTGCAGTTATTGCTTCCTTGGGACTTGGTGGTCTTGCATTTGCTCTTGCTGCTAAAGATACTGCAGCAAATCTCTTTGGTGGTTTAACAGTTCTTGTAGATAAAACTATGAAGGTTGGAGATTGGATAAAAATAGGTGATGTAGAAGGAATTGTAGAAGATATAGGATTAAGATCAAGTAAAATAAGAAGTTTTGAAAAAAGCTTAATCATTATCCCTAATCAAATACTTGCCAATCAATCCTTAGAAAATTTTTCCAGAAGAAATGTTAGAAGAATAAAAATGATTATAGGGGTAACATACAGCACAACAAGAGAACAAATGGTTAAAATACTTAATGAAATCAGAGATATGTTAAAAACTCATCCAAGAATTGCTAAAGATCAACTTTTAATGGTTTATTTTACAGATTTCGGAGATAGTTCTTTAAATATATTTGTATATTGTTTTACAAATACTGCTAAATGGGAAGAATATTTAGCTATAAGAGAGGATGTTAATTTAAAGATTATGGAAATTATTGAAAAGAATGGTGCTTCTTTTGCATTCCCAAGCACATCAATTTATGTGGAAAAACTACCTGATTTCTGGGATAAAAAAGAAGCTTAGCTAAATCCTATTTCTAAAAAATTTTCTTTAATAACTGCACCCTTTATTTCTTTGTTTAGCAATATTCTTGGAAGGAAAAAGTGCCTTTTATGATTTCCAATTTTAATAATTAAATCCTCATCTTTTTGATAAACCTCAAGCTCTTCCTGTGGAATTTCTTTTAAAGCTAATTTTAAAATGTATTCTCCATTTTTTTCCAAGATTTCAAAAGGCTTATCTTTATAAAATATATCAGCAGGATTTTTTTTCTGATAAACCCTTTTTCCAAATTCTTTTAGCTTTTCATAACCCAGAATTTCTTCGTAAAGCTGTGGAATCATAAAAATTGGGGTTGGCTCAAAGCTTTTTACAATTCTTTCTACATATTTTCTCTGGATTTCGTAAAAAGGACTTTCTTCTTCAGCTACTCGATTTATGAAAATACCATCAACAGGAAAACCAAAAAGATGAAGATATGTAAAGGCTTTTTCTGTCTCCTTTATTACCATTTTTTCAGGATTAACAACCAATCTTACTGAAGAAACTTCTTGATTTTGCAAAAGATAATAAAGGTTATAAACCTGTCGGAAAAGATCCTCTAATGCATCATATGTTTCCTCTTCAGGAAGAGGCATATCAGTAACTACTCTGGCTGCAGGTCTTACAAATTTCATAAGTTTTCTTTGTAAAGGAAGTATTTTAGTTACCCACCAGCTTGCTGCATCTGGAAGACTAAGAAATCTTAATGTTTCTCCAGTAGGTGCAGAATCAACAATAATAACATCAAACTTTTTATCTTCTACATGCTTGTTTATCCATAAAAACGAGGAAACTTCCTCCATACCAGGTAAAACTGACATCTCTTCAGCTAAAATCTCGTCTATCCCCTGCCATTTAAGAAGACTTTTTAAATATTCCTTTAAAACCCCCCAGAATTTTTCTATTGAATAATAAACATCTATCTCTTGGGCATAAAAATTATTAAAAATTTTTTTTGGTTCTGGTCCTACATCTTCTTCTAATACATCAGAAAGTGAATGAGCAGGATCAACAGAAACTACCAAAACTTTTTTACCAAGTTCTGAAAGATATGCACCAGTTGCTGCTGAAAGGGTAGTTTTTCCTACTCCTCCTTTTCCTGTAAAAAGGATTATTCGCATTTAAACTTTAACTCTTTTCAACCTTTACTTTTTTAATTTCTTTTTTGCCTTTCTCCAGTTCTTCAATCCTCTTTTCTATCACACTTTTTAAAGCAAGCAATATTTCTTTTCTTGCATTTTTAATATGTTTTTTACTTTCCTCTGGAATAAAAGAAAACATTTCTTCCATGAATGCATCCCAAGCCTGAACCATATGCTCTATCCATTTGTGTTTCATTTTATTTTCACCTCCTTTATTACCGAAATAAATAGCCGGCGATGGGATTCGAACCCATGCCCTGCTGATTACGAATCAGCTGCTCTACCGCTGAGCTACGCCGGCTTATACTTATAAATATAAATTCTTATTTTAAAATTGGCAAACTGAAATTTTTAGCTTTTAAGATACTTCTCTTTGATTCTCTTTATAACAATATGAGCTGAATTAAAAGCTTCCATTATACTCCCTTGCTTTAAAGCAATATCTCCAGCTAAAAAAACTTTCGGTAAATTAGTCTCAAAAAATTCATCCATTAAAGGTTCTCCATTTTCATTAAACTCAATTCCTATTCTTTTTAAAAAATTTTTAGGTGTAGTCCCTCCTAAACAGTAATAAATAAGGTCATATATCTCCTCTTTACCATCTTTAAAAAAAACTTTTATTTTATCATTATATGGTTCTATCTTTTCTATATCTGTTGCCATAAGAAGTTTTAATCTTCCTTGTTTTTCTTTTTCTTCTAAATTTTTTAAATTTATTTCGTTTATTCTAAAAAATTTAGGTCTTCTATAAGAAAGAAAAACCTGATTTAATTCACAAAGAGCACATGCAACTTCTGCTGCTGTATTTCCTCCTCCAACTACTAAAATTTTTTTATTCTCAGGAATTTCAAGGGGTGGTTCTAAAAAAACTTTACCTTTTAATTCTTTAGGAATTGGATAAGATGGTTTATTAGGTTTTCCAAAAATTCCAATAGCTATCACTACAAATTCTGATAAATATTCTGGTTTATCTTTTATTAAAATTTCATATTCTTGATTATTTTTTTTAATATTTGTAACTTCAGATTTTAACTTAATATCCAAATTCCATTCTTTTATCCATTTTTCTATTCTTTGAAGAAATTCTTCTTTACTCTCGGTTTCAAAAGAACATATTCCTATAGGTTTAATATCTTTTTTTCTATAATAAGCATCTACTCTCTTACCAGGTTTGTAAAACTTTACTATAGTGTTACAAACTGATTCTCCTTTTTCTAAAACCACTACTGGCTCTATATTATTTGCTTTTGCTTCTATAGCTGTTGCAATACCTGCTGGTCCTGCTCCAATTACTGTAATTTTTACTTTTTCCATAAATTCCTCCTATTTTATGTTGCTAAGCATTTTTATAATTTTATTTTAATATAAAAATTTTATATAAAGTCAACTATTTTATTTTACTTTATCCATCAAGCTTAAAAATTAGGCACACTCTTCCAACAACTGCTGGAAAAGGACTTTATATTTGAAACTTATTTAACAAATTTTTGGTCTAGGGTAAAGCTTTGCTCTCTTTATAATTTCAGGAACAATAAATTCCCATCCAATTGGCATGAGATGAATTCCTCTAACACCAGGATTTTCTTTAACTCTTTCTATAATTTCCACTGCAATATTAATCCCTTCTTCTTTTTCATCTTTTGCAGATTCCATTCTCCTTATCAACTCATCTGGAACCTCTATTCCAGGAATTTTGCTTTCTTTTATATATTTAAGCATTTTTAAAGATTTTGGTGGAGCAATACCAGCAAGTATGTAAACTTTTTCTAATATACCAAAATCTTCACACAATTTTATAAACTTTTCAAATCTCTCTAAGTTGTAAACTATCTGAGTTTGAATAAATTTTGCTCCTGCTTTTATTTTTTTTGCCAATCTTATTGGTCTAAACTCTAATGGATCGGCAAAAGGATTTTCTACTGCTCCTATGAAAAAATAAGGATGTTTCCCTTTTACTTCTTTTTTATTAAAATATCTACCTTCAGAAAGATTTTTTACTAAGCTAATTAGTTGAATTGAATCCAAATCAAAAACAGGTTTTGCTTGTGGATGATCTCCAAAGGTTACATAATCTCCTGTTAGGCACAAAATATTTTTTACTCCCAAAGCTGAAGCTCCCAACAAATCAGATTGAATAGCTATTCTATTTCTGTCTCTGCAGGTAATATGCATTACAGGTTCAATATTTTCTTTTTGTAAAATAACTGCTCCTGCAAGACTTGACATTTTAACCGTAGCCCTTGGTGAATCTGTAATGTTAACTGCATCTACATAACCTTTTAACCACTTTGCCTTTTCTTTTATCAACTCAGGATCTGCATTCTTAGGAGGATCTATTTCTGCAGTAACTGCAAATTGACCTGATTCCAACACTTTTTGAAGATTAGTTTTTATTTTCAACTCCCAACTCCTCTCTCAATTCTCTTATTCCTTTACCATAAAGACTTCTCCAATCTTTTGCTTCCCATATTTCCATTAATTTTTCAAGTTTCCCTCTTTTTTTAAGTCTTTTTATAATTTGATACCACACACAAGGTAATCCCTTTCTCACTTCACATACTCCATTTTTACATCCACCACATGGCCCATTAAGCATATTTTTAGGACATCTTGTTATTGGACAAAGCCCAGCAGTATAACCTACTATACAATCTCCGCAAGCTCTACATTTTTCAATAAAAATGCCTTCTCTTAATTCTGCACCCAAAAATAAAGTATTCATTCCTGGATATACTTCTATTTCAAAATAAATATCCGCTATCAAATTAACTCCTACTCCGCAACTTAATGTTACTATTGCCTTAACATCTTTTATTAAATCATTTATACTTTTTACATATCGAAGTTCACACAGTCTAATTAATGTTTTCTCTAAAATTTCTATAGATTCCCCCAAATCTTTCATTTTGTTTTTTATCTCTTCAGCAAGTTTTTTTACTGCTTCTTCACCACCTGTTGCACAACCATAAGGACATTCCTGACACCCCAGCACAAGAATTTTATTATGTCCCTCTATGTAGTTTAAAATTTCTTCTAATGGCTTTCTTTTTATTACTATCATTTAACTTTTTCTCCTTAATTAATTGACCGATTTTCTAAAATTTTAATTTTTTATCAAGAATTTTTCTCATAATCATATCATAAAAACCTTTAGCTTTGGCTGATAAACTCCGGGTTTTTTTCTTTTTTCTTAATTCTATCTCCAAAAAGAAATTTGTTTATTCTTTTGTTTTCTATAATTAAATTTTCAGGATCAAAAATAACCTGTGATCTGCTTGAAATAAAATACATTATCATAACAGAAACTCATTTATATCTTTACCTAAACTGTCAATATTAAACATTAAATCCTGAAACTTTTTAATTGCTTCATCAAAAATGTAAATCTTTACTAATTTTAGTCTTTTCTGCTCTATTTTATCTCCACACTTTCCTCTTATTCTACTTCATTCGGAAGACCATTCCACATTTTTGCTGCTTCAAGGGTATTTTTCATAAGCATGGTAATAGTCATAGGCCCAACTCCACCTGGAACAGGGGTAATGGCACTTACTTTTTCTTTTACTGCATCAAAATCTACATCTCCACAAAGAATAGCTTTTCCTTCAGGGGTTGTTCCAATTCTGTTTACTCCTACATCAATTACAATCGCTCCTTCTTTTACCATATCAGCTGTAATAAATTTTGGTTTTCCTACTGCTACAATTAAAATATCTGCTCTTTTAGTATGAAAAGCTAAATCTTTTGTTCTTGTATGGCAAATTGTTACAGTTGCATTACCCACAGTCTTTCTTTTCTGCATAAGAAGATTAGCTATGGGTTTTCCCACAATATTACTTCTTCCTACAACAACAGCCTCTGCTCCTTCAACTTGACATCCAATTTTTTCTAAAATTACCAAAATACCATAAGGTGTGCATGGTAAAAAACAGGGTTCTCCTATAATCATTTTTCCTACATTAATTGGATGAAAGCCATCTACATCTTTTCTGGGATCTATGGCATTTATTACTCTTCTTTCATTTATAGATTTTGGTAAAGGAAGCTGAACCAGTATCCCATGAATTTTCAGATCTTTATTGTATTTATCAATAAGTTTTATCAATTCATCTTCTGAAACATTTTCAGGAAGTCTTTCTTCCACAGAATAAAATCCAAGTGCTTGAGCTATTTTTTGTTTTCCTTTTACATAAGAAATTGAAGCTGGATCATATCCTACTAAAATAGTAACAAGTCCAGGAACAATATCATATTTTTCTTTTAATTCTTCAACTTCCTTTTTAATCTTTTCTCTTATTTCTTGAGCTATAGATTTTCCATCTATAATTTTTGCTGCCATTTATTTTCTCCTTATTAAAAAAGACCTTTTACTTTTCCTGTATCTAAATCTACATCAATTCTCCTGTAAGCTGGGTCTGAACCTGTTCCAGGCATAAGTTTTATTTCTCCAGCCACAGGCACTATAAAACCTGATCCCTTGTATATAAGAATATCTCTTATTCTCAGTTGCCACTTCTTAGGAACTCCCTTTTTTCCGGGGTCATTGGAAAGAGAAAGATGAGTTTTTGCTATACAAATAGGCATTTTTTTTAATCCCTCATCCCTTTCAATTAACTCAATTTTTTCTTCTGCTGCAGAACTATAAATTACTTCCTATGCTCCATAGATTTCTTTTGCTATCTTTTCAATCCTTTCTTTAACAGGTTCATCAAGTTTATAAAGAAATTTAAACTGAGAAATTTCTTTAGATGCATCTATAACAGCATCTGCAAGCTCTAAAGCTCCTTCTCCTCCTTTTAACCAGTGATCAGAAAAAGCTACTCTTACCCCTAAATCTTCACAAAACTTTTTTACAAAATCAAGTTCTTTTTTAGTATCAGTATAAAATTTGTTAATGCATACTACAGGATTTATTCCGCTTTTTCTAACAATATTTATACAGTGAAAAAGATTTTCACATCCTTTTTTAATCCATTTTAAATTTTCTTCAAAATATTCTTTTGATATAGAACTTCCGGGTTTGGGAACAGGAGCTCCACCATGACATTTAAGGGCTCTTATAGTAGCAACTATTACTACTGCATCAGGAATAAGACCAGAAATTCTACATTTTACATTCCAGAATTTTTCAAAACCTATATCTGCAGCAAATCCAGATTCAGTAACTACATACTTTCCAAGTTTTAAAGCTATATAGTCAGCAATAACGGATGATTGACCTAAAGCAATGTTACCAAAGGGACCTGTATGAACCAGAACAGGTTGCCCCTCGATTGTTTGCACAAGATTAGGATTAAGTGCATCAACAAGTAGAGCTGTCATAGCTCCTGCTACCTCTAAATCTTCTGTAGTTATAGGATTGCCATATTTATCAAAAGCAACAACTATTTTTCCAATTCTTTTTCTTAAATCTTTTAAGTTTTTTGCAATTGCTAATATCGCCATTACTTCAGAAGCACCAGAAATATAAAATTTGCTTTCCATAGGATATCCATCCATTTTACCACCAAGCCCTATAACAATATGTCTCAATGCTTGGGCACAAAAAATCTATAACCCATCCCATTTCAACCCTTTTAGGATCTATATTCAACCTTTTTAAGCCTTTTTTAGCCAAAATCTCATCACTATAATTTGCTTCATGTTGCATTCTTGCTGTAAGGGTAACCATAGCAAGATTGTGGACATTCATTACTGCATTAATATCTCCTGTAAGCCCTAAGGAAAATTTATCCAGTGGAATAACTTGAGAAAGACCTCCTCCAGCAGATCCTCCTTTAATATTAAAAATCGGTCCACTTGAAGGCTGCCTTATAGTTCCTATTACTTTTTTCCCTCTTTTCCCAAACCCTTGAACCAAACCTATTAATGTTGTAATCTTTCCTTCTCCTAAAGGTGTTGGAGTAATAGCAGTAATATCTATATATTTTCCATTAACTCTATCCTTTAATCTTTCAAAAACTCTTTGATAATCAATTTTAGCTATATAATGTCCATAAGGCAGAAGTTCTTCTATTAATCCCAGTTCTTCCCCTAACTGATATACAGTTTTCATGTTTTTCTCAGCTTCATAAGCTTTTTCCCAATCTTTCATTTTTAAAGGATCAAATCTCATATTTTTTCTCTAACTTTTTAAAATTCTTTAATACCAATTCATCTCAAAAATTTTTTTAATTTTGGAGTTTCTTTTAAAATTTTTTTATTATAAACTTATTTGAATAGTTTGAAAAGTTTAAAACTTCCATATATCTTTTGGAGTTTAAAAAGAAATTGTTTTACTTTTAGGCTTGATATGATACAATAAAATCTATATGACATCAACAAAACTTTGGATAAATAAGATTCCCAACCAAGACCTTTTTTATGAATTTGTTACTCATGGATTTTTTCCTCCTCTTTTAGCAAAAATTCTTATAAATAAGGGATTCTCAGATATAAAATCTGCTTATTCTTTTCTTTACCCTCAACTTTCTGATTTTTCAGATCCTTTCATTATTCCAGATATGAAACTTGCAGTTGCACGAATTGCTAAAGCTATAAATTCAAAAGAAAAAATATGTATTTATGGAGATTCTGATGCAGATGGAATTATAGGAACTTTTGTTCTTTATGATTTTTTAAAAAATTTTACTCCTTTTGTTGAATGGTTAATCCCAAGTAAAGATAAAGAAGGATATGGTTTTCATGCTAAATTTTTACCTTATTTTAAAGCTAAAGGGATAACTTTAATTATTACTGTTGATGTTGGAATTTCTGCTTATCAAACAGTCAACTCTGCTAAAGCTCTTGGTATAGATGTAATTATTACTGATCATCATGAAATTATTACTAAACCTGAAACTTTTACCATCACAGGAAAACTTACCTCTCCCTCTTCACCTATTTATTATCTTTGTGGTGCTGGAGTAGTTTTTGCATTAATAAGAGCTTTAAGATCTTATCTTTATTCTCAAGGCTTTTTTAGAAATAAAGAGCCTCCTTTTTTAAGAAAATATTTGGAATTAATTTTTCTTGCAACTTTAGCTGATATGGTCCCTTTATCAGGAGAAAATCGCCTTATCACTTTTTTTGGATTTAGAGACCTTCTAAATCCCTTTTTCCCTTGCACCAAAGTTTTACTGGAAAAAGCAGATTTAAAATTTGGTTTATCTGAGGAAGATATATCTTATCGAATTATACCTAAACTTAATTCTGCTGGTAGATTAGGACATCCTGAAGCAGTTTTTCAGCTTCTCTCATCTTCTGACATATCTTCTGCAGAAAAATATTTATACCAAATAGAGAGTTTAAATCAAAAAAGACAACTTATAGAAGAAGAGACTTTAAAATCTGCTGCTTCTCAAATCTCTGAAATTTCAAAAAATTCCAAATTCTTATTTTTTGTATTAGAAGATGTTCCAAAAGGTTTATTAGGTCTAATTGCTAATAAACTTAAAAATAATTATAATTTACCAGTTATAGTTGTTTCTCAGGAAAATAAAATAGCATATGGTTCTATAAGATCTCCTTCTAAAATAAATTTTTTAAAAATCCTTTCTCAATGTAAAGATCTTTTAATTCAATTTGGAGGGCATAGATATGCTTTAGGATTCAAAATAGATAAAAATCTTATTCCTCAACTAAAAACTCGCTTGAAAGAACTTTTAAAATATCATACTTTAGATTCTCCCTCTACAGATTTAATTTATATTGATGCAGAAGCAAGTTTATCTGAACTTCTTTATAAAGATATTCTCTTTGCTTTTGAGCAATTTCATCCTTATGGAGAAGAACATACTCCTCCAGTTATTCTTCTTAAAAACTTTGAAATAAAAGAAATAAAAGTTTTAAAAGAAAAACATTCAAAACTTATTTTACAAAAAGAAAATAAAGAACTCTGTGCTATTTATTTTAATAAACTTTTAGAAAAAAAAGATATAAGTTTAATTGTAGGAACTCCCTTTATAAATAGTTTTAATAAAAGTTTAGAATTTAAAATTGAGGATGTTAGGTAACTCTATAAGAGAAGAAAAAGAAAATTTAGAAGAAATCTTTCTTTCTTCATTTGCAGCTAAAGCTAAATATTCTAAAGGACGGCTTTATCCAGAGGAAGAATGCGAAATTAGAACTTGCTTTGAAAGAGATAGAGATAGAATTATTCATTCTAAAGCTTTTAGGCGTCTAAAACATAAAACACAAGTTTTTTTAGCACCAAAAGGAGATCATTATAGAACAAGACTTACTCATACTTTGGAAGTTGCTCAAATTGCAAGAACCATAGCCAAAGCATTAAATTTAAATGAAGATTTAACAGAAGCTATAGCTCTTGGGCATGATCTTGGACACACTCCATTTGGACATGCAGGAGAAGAAGTATTAAATGAACTTTTACCTGAAGGTTTTAAACATAATGAGCAGAGTTTAAGAGTAGTAGATATATTAGAAAAAGAAGGAAAAGGATTAAATTTAACTTTAGAAGTAAGAGATGGAATTTTAAAACATGCAAAAGGAAAGGGACCTATTTTATCTGAAAAAGATAAACCTTTAACATTGGAAGCTGAGGTGGTAAGGATTTCAGATATTATTGCTTATACAAATCATGATATAGATGATGCCATTAGAGCTGGGTTGATAACTGTAGAAGATCTTCCTGAGATTGTGAAAAAAAGATTAGGTCTTTCTCATTCTGAAAGAATAAGCACCTTAGTAAAAAGTGTAATATTAACTACTAAAGAGTCTCAAAAAAAAGCTATTTTAATGGATGAAAAATGTTTAGATGCACTTATTGTTTTAAGAGATTTCCTTTTTGAGAATATTTACTTTTCTCCTGTTGTTCGAAAGGAATTTGAAAAAGCAAAAAAAATTTTAGTTTCTCTTTTTGAGTTTTATTATAAAAACTTTGAAAAAATAGAATATTTCCAAAAAGCAAGTCAAATTTTTAATAATTCCTCTAAGGAACGAATTATTGCTGATTATATCTCTGGAATGACTGATAGATTTGCTCTTTTTCAATATTTTGAGTTTTTTATTCCTAAGCCCTGGGAAATACCATTTAATTTAGGAGGTTTAGCTTACGAGATCTAAAAAAATAGGTTGGTTCACTACTGGAAGAGATCAAGCAGCTATAGATCTTTTAAAAATTGTTTATTCAAAAATAAAATCTGGTTTCCTTCCTTTAAAAATTTCCTATGTTTTTATAAGTAAAGAACCTGGAGAAGGTTTCTTTTCAGATAAATTAATTGAGATTGCTCAAAAAGAGATGGGACTTAAAGTTATTTCTTTTTCTGCTTTAAAATTTAAACCTGAATTAAGACAAAAAGATAGAGATAGTTGGAGAAAACTCTACCATGATGAAGTTTTTAAAAGACTTGATGAAGAAATTGACTTTGGTGTCCTTGCAGGATATATGTGGATTGTGTCTACAAAGTTTTGTAATACTTTAAAATTAATTAATCTTCATCCTGCTTTACCTGGTGGACCAAAAGGTTCCTGGCAGCAAGTTGTATGGCAACTTATTAGTGCAAGATCTACAGAAACTGGAGCAATGATGCATTTAGTAACTCCTGATCTGGATGAAGGCCCTCCTATCACCTTTTTTAGATTTTCTTTAAGAACTCCTGAATTTTTATCTTTATGGGAAGAAACTGAAAAAAAACTTTTAAAATATCATTTAAGCGGACTTCAAAAACTTGAGGGAGAAAAAAATAAACTTTTTCAAAAAATTAGAGAGGAAGAAGTAAAAAGAGAATTGCCTTTAATAGTTTATACTTTAAAATACTTAGGAGAAGAAAAAATAGTTTTAGGCTCAGAAAATCTGCCTCTTGATTTAACAGAAGAAATAGAAAATTATTTAAAAACTGAAGGGAGGAAATCATGAAAAAAAGTTTTTTTAAATTTTTATTATTTACTATTACTTTAATATTAAATGGTTGTGTTGCTTATCAAGAAGAATTTCAAACTTTGAAAATAAAAGTTATTAATCTTGAAGCTATTGTAAATAAACAAAACCAAAAATATGAAGAAATGGAAAAAAGATTAAATGTAATAGATAAAAAAATAACTTCTTTAGAAAGTAAAATTTCAAAAGATGTATTAGTAGATATAAAAACACAAATTCTTTCAGATTTGGAAGATATAAAATACCAACAAGCTTTACTTTCATCTCAATTAGAGGATCTTAAATTTTCTAAAGAAGAACAAGATAAAGAATTTACTGATCGATTAAATAATTTATTTACCCAAGTTCAAGCTTTACAATTAAGAATAAAAGAAATCGAAAAAAAATTAGGAATAACACCTAAGGTTGTCTCAAATGAAACCACAGTAGTTTCCAATGAAACTATTTCATCTAACGAAACTGCGATTCTTTCTACTAATGCTACCAATGCTACTAATACTACTATAACTCAAGTCGAAAAATCTTTAACTGAGGTTGAGCTTTATGAAAAAGCATATTCTTCTTATCAACAAGGTGATTTTAAGAATGCACGAAAATTATTTGAAGAATATATTGAAAAATTTCCAAAAGGAAAATGGATAGGTCAAGCTTATTTCTGGATTGGAGAAAGTTATTTTAAAGAAAAAAAATATGAAGAGGCGATTTTAAGCTATCAAAAATTAATTGAACTTCAAGGCTGGCATCCTTTAAAACCTACTGCTATGTTTAAACAGGCTCAAGCTTTTAAAGCTCTTGGGGATATAGAGGCTTATAAAATTCTTTTGAAAAAAGTTATTAATCAATATCCAAATAGTAAAGAAGCTGAAAAAGCTAAAAAGTTATTAAGAAAATAGTTTATTTTTCTTTTATTCTATAAGGATTAATAGTTAAAACTGGGATAGGAGAATATTTTACTATTCCTTCTGCTACACTACCAAAAATAATTTTATCAAGACTTTTCCTTCCATGTGTTCCAATTACAATAAGATCAGCTTTATTTTCTTTAGCAACTTGTATTATTTTTTCTACCACTTTTCCTTTTACAATAACTGATTTTACATTTGCAAAATCTGAAAAATGTTTATTTAAAAAACTTCGCATATATTCCTCAGCTCCTTCTAAAAGTGTTTTTTCTAATTCTTGTAAAGTTTTAACATCAGTAGAAATCCCATCAAATGCAGATATATCCTCTACTACATTGATTAATATTAACTTAGCACCTATTTTTTTTGCTATATCTTTTGCCCATCCTGCAACTATAGGAGCTACTTCTGAAAAATCTATAGGAACAGCTATAGTTTTGATTTCTATCATTTTCTATTCTCTATCTTTTTAATATTTTATATTATATATAAAAATTTTGTCAAGAAAAAATTTTATATTCCTTTTTTATCTTGATTTTTTAAAGTTTTTGTCTATTTTTATAGACTAATGAAAGCCCTTCTTATTATAGATATGTTAAATGATTTTATAAAGCCTGATGGTGTTTTATATTGCGGAAAAAAAGCAGAAGAAATTATTCCAGAAATAATAAAATTAAAAAATGAATTTAAAGAAAAAAATTTTCCTATAATTTATCTATGTGATGCTCATGAGCTACAAGATGAAGAATTTTCTTCTTTTCCACCTCATTGTATAAAAGGAACCAAAGGTGCAGAAATTATAAATGAGCTCTCTCCAGAAGAAGGAGATTTTATAATTTATAAAACAAGATTTTCTGGGTTCTATAAAACTGATTTAGAAACTCTTCTTAAAAAATTAAATATAAAAGAACTTTATTTGACAGGTGTTTGCACAAGTATTTGTATAATGGATACAGCAGCAGATGCTTTTTATAGAGGATTTAAGATTAAAATCCCTGTTAAAGCTGTTGCTGATTTTGATGAGGAATTTCATAAATTTGCTCTTAAACGTTTAGAAAAAATTTATAAAGCTGAGCTAATCTATTAATCTTATGGTTTTTAAATATTCAGTAGGTCTTTTTTTAGATCTTTATGAATTAACAATGGCTCAAGTTTATTTTGAAAAAGAACTTTTTGGAAAGGCTGTTTTTTCTCTTTTTATAAGAACCCGCCCTAAAAACAGACCTTTTTTCCTTTTTGCAGGACTTGATCCTTTTTTAAAACTTCTTAAAAATTTTAAATTTAAAGAAAAAGATTTAGAATATTTAGAAAGTTTAAAGATTTTCAAAAAAAAATTTCTTGATTATCTTAAAAATTTTTCTTTTAAAGGTTCAATTAGATGTATTCCTGAAGGCACTATATTTTTTGAAGGAGAACCTATTTGTGAAGTTGAAAGTGATCTAATATCAGCTCAAATTATAGAAACTCTTATAATTAATAGTCTTCATATAGAAACCCTTATAGCAACCAAGGCTCTTTTGTGTGTAATGGAAGCTAAAAATATTCCTCTTTTTGATTTTTCAGCCAGGAGAACTCATGGAATTTGTAGCAGTCTTCATGTTGCAAGAGCTTCTTATATAGCTGGATTCTCTGGAACAAGCAATGTCCTTGCAGGAAAATTATGGAATATTCCGGTTGTTGGAACAATGGCTCATTCTTTTGTTGAGGTATTTCCCTCTGAAGAAGAAGCCTTTAAAGCTTTTTCCAAAACTTACCCTGATAGAACAATTCTACTTATTGATACTTACAATACTATTAAAGCTACCCAAAAAATTATAGCTCTTAAGGATTTTTTTAAAGAAAATGCCATTTCTTTAAAAGGTGTTAGAATAGATAGTGGAAATCTTGCAGAACTTTCTAAAGAAGTAAGAAAATTATTAGATAAAGGTAGCCTTAAAAACGTTCAGATCTTTTTAAGTGGAAGTTTAGATGAAAAAGAAATTAAAAAACTTTTAAAAATGAATATTCCTGTTTCCAGTTTTGGAGTAGGAACAAAAATGGGAGTTTCTGAAGATTGTCCTTATTTTGAAATGGGTTATAAATTAGTGGAATATGATGGCAAACCTCGTTTTAAACTTTCTCCTAAAAAAGAACTACTGCCTGGTGCTAAAAGTCTTTATAGAGTGTGGAATGAAGAAGATAAATTTCTTTTTGATTTAATTGCCTTAAAAGATGAAAAAGTAGATCTTTCTCATTATCCTAAAAGTGATAACCTTTTAAAACTTGTATATAAAAATAATAAAATTCTTTATTCTGAAGATTTAGAGGTAATAAGAAACCGGGTTAAAAATGAATTAAAAAGAAATTATAAAAAACAGATTAAGATTTCTAAAAATATCAAAAAAATTTTTAGATCTTTAAAATACAAATTTTCTTAAAGCTTTTATTTAAACTCTTAATCTCTTGACTTTTCGTAGTTTTTTCTTTACATTGAATAGTGTTCTAATTAAATTTTTATAGTAGGAGGGAATTATGAAAAAGTTTTTAATTTTCATTTTTATAAATCTTTTTATTTTTTCTATAGTTTTTGCACAGGAAAAACCCAATGTTGAAGTAATAACCCCTCAAGCTGAAGAAGTAAAATCTCAAAAAATAAAAGACTTAATTTATTTTCCAGTTCCTTATATTCCTGTTTTAAAAGATTTAGAATATCAAGCTGAAAATAGTGCTTTATTACGTACAGGTGAAGTACTTACTGGAATGCTTGTTTTTAAAGGAAAATATACTCTTAAATCTTTAGTGGAATTTTATAAAGTTCAAATGGTAAATCAGGGTTGGGAAGAAATAGGAGCTTTTTCTTCGAAAATTACTTTTATAGCTTATAAAAGACCTGAAGGAACTGCCTTTATAAGTATTTCCCAAGGATGGTATTATGCTGAATTAAGAATAGTAGTAATGTTAAGTGGAGTAAAACAATAAAGATTTTTTATGTCTTATTCAAGTCCTTTGCAAAACAAAAATATACTTATAGGAGTTTGTGGTAGTATAGCTATTTATAAAATCTGTGATTTAATTCGAAAACTTAAAAATGAAGGAGCTAATGTAAAAGTTATTTTAACAACAGGTGCTGAAAATTTTGTTCATCCTATTCTTCTTTCTTCTCTAAGTGGAAATAAAGCTTATACTGATGCAGATTTTTTTAAAGCTGATGGCAAAATACTTCATATTGAGCTTGCTAAATATCCGGATGTAATTTTAATTGCTCCTGCTACTGCTTCTTTTATTTCTAAATTAGCAGTTGGTTCTGCAAGTGAACTTTTATTAGCAACCTTATTAGCAACCAATGTCCCTGTATATATCTTTCCTTCCATGAATACATCTATGTGGGAACATCCTGCAACTAAGGAAAATGTTGAAAAATTAAGAAATTTTGGATATCTGATATATGAACCAACTGAAGGTCCTCTTGCATGTGGAGAAGTTGGAAAAGGTAAACTTCCTGAAGTAGAAGAAATTTTAGAAATAGTAAAAGCTCATTTTGTAAAAAAGACTCTTGTAGGAAAAAAAGTTTTGATAACAGGTGGCCCAACAAGAGAATATATAGATGAAGTTAGATTTATTACTAATGCTTCTTCAGGAAAAACTGCTTTTTTTCTCGCTAAAGAAGCTTATTATAGAGGTGCTGAAGTTCACTTAGTCTGGGGATTAGAAAGTTTTCCTTATATCCTTCCTAATTTAGATTGTTTCTCCCCTATTCCTTTTCCTAAAATTTATTTTGTAAAAACAACCAGAGAAATGTTCGAGATCTCAAAAGCTCTTTTTTCTCAATGTAGTATTTGTATTTTTGCAGGAGCACCTTCTGATTTTAGACCTAAAACTCCTTTTAAAGGAAAATTTAAAAAAAAAGAACCTTTAACTATAGAATTAGAACTCACAGAAGATATTGCTAAAATTTTAAGTTCTTACAAAATAGAGGGACAAATTACCATTGGTTTTGCTTTAGAGGAAGAAAATAATCTTTTAAATTATGGAAAAAAGAAGAAAAAAGAAAAAGCTTTTGATTATTTAATTGCTAATCCTTTAAAAACTGTGGGAAAAGATAAATCAGATTTTATAATTTTTACCCCTAAAAAGTTGCTTGAATTTAAAAATATTTCTAAACTTCAGCTTGCTAAAATTTTATTTGATCTTCTTGGTTCGTAAATACAAAGCGGTTCTTCCTCTAAATAATCTCCTGTAGCATAATAAGCTCTTGCTCTACAACCTCCGCAAACTCTTATATATTCACATTTTCCGCATTTACCTTTATATTTTTTAAAATCTCTCAAATTATTAAATATTTCTGAATTTTCCCAAATCTCTTTAAAAGTTTGCTTTCTTAAATCTCCACAATGTATCTCCAAATATCCACATGGTTGAACTATACCTATGTGAGAAATAAAACAAAATCCTATTCCAGCAAGACATCCTCTGGTTAATGCATCAAGACCAAAGGTTTCAAAAGTTACTTTTTTACCTTCAAATTTTGCTCTTTGTCTTAAAATACGATAATACATAGGTGCACAAGTTGCTTTTAATTGGAGCCCTGATTTTTCTCTTTGATCATAAAACCAGTTTAATATCTTTTCATATTCCTCTGAAGTTAAAGATCTTTTTTGAAGTTCTTTACCTCTTCCAACAGGCACCAAAACAAAAATATGATGTGCTACAGCTTCTATATTTTTAGCAAGTTCGTGAATTTTAGGTAATTCATTAACATTTACAGCAGTAACAGTAGTATTTATTTGGATAGGTATTTTAGCTTCTTTTAAAGTTAAAATACCTTTCATGGCACCTTCAAAAGCACCAGACACTCCTCTGAAATTATCATGAACCTCTGCTGAAGCTCCATCAAGACTAATACTTACTCTTGCTATTCCAGAATCTTTTATTTTTTTAGCTATTTCCTTGTTAATCAAAGTTCCATTTGTAGCTAAAACTGGTTTAAATCCAAGTTCAATAGCTTTTTTAGCAATATCAAAAACATCAGGTCTTAAAAGTGGTTCTCCGCCAGTTAAAATTATAATAGGATTACCTACTTCTTTTATTTCTTCCATTATCCTAAAAATCTCCTCAGTAGTTAATTCATTTTTATAAGGGCTTTTTGATGAAGCTGCTCTACAATGAATGCAATTCAAATTGCAAGAACGTGTTATTTCCCAAGCAATAAGCCTTGGAATAAATTTTTCCATAAATTCACCTCTTTTAAAATCTTTTTACAAAATTTTTTAATACACCTATATTTTCTATGCTTATTTCTACTATATCTCCTTCTTTAAGTTTTCCTACTCCAGGAGGAGTTCCTGTAGCAATTATATCTCCAGGATAAAGAGTCATTATATTTGAAATGAACTTTACAAGATAAAAAACATCAAAAATAAACTCTTTTGTTGAACTACTCTGTTTAATTTTTCCATTAACTTTCGTTTCAATTTTTAAATTACTTGGATCAAGCTCAGTCTCAATAAAAGGTCCTATAGGAGCAAAAGTATTAAAGCTTTTACTTCGAGTCCATTGCCCATCTTTTCTTTGTAAATCTCTTGCTGTAACGTCATTAAAACACGTATAACCTAAAATTGCAGATTCGATTTCTTTAAAATTTTTTGGATGATAAATAGTTTTTCCTATAACAATTGCTAATTCACCTTCATAGTTAATTTCTTTACTTTCGGGTGGTAGTATTATATATTCTTCAGGACCTATTACTGCAGTGGAAGGTTTTAAAAATATAATTGGTTCATCTGGTATTTTCATACCAAGTTCCTTAGCATGATCTCTGTAATTAAGTCCTACTGCTATAATTTTTGAAGGTAAAATCGGAAAAAGAATTTTTACTTCTTTTAATTTATATTCCTTTTCAGTATAACTTGTGAGATTAAAAGGATTTTCTATTTCTAAAATTTTATCCTCTTTAACTATGCCAAAGAAAATTTTATTTTTATAAAAATATCTTCCCAGTTTCATAAAACTCTATTTTGAACTCTTCTTACATTTTTTACAACTTATTATCAAAAAACCTTATTGTTCTTTTTTAATTCCAGGTTGATGCTTTAAAAACATCTTTAAAAAATTTATTTCATCTTTTGGAAACTTAATCATAAATTTGAAAAAAATATATTGGTTTGTATATCACTTAACTGGTACTCTTTTAGTTTTTTATCAATTTCTCCCTCCCTATAACTATTTGTCCTAAAGCTATTCCTCCATCATTTAAGGGAACTTTTTGAGGTAAAAACACTTTAAATCCTGCTTTTTCTAATTTCCCCCATAGACCTTTCAAAAGAATTCTATTCTGAAAAGACCCTCCATTTAAAACTACCTTTCTAATTCCATATTTTTCCTTTAGTCTTCCCACTACTTTTAAGCTTACTTCTATAAGTGCCCAATGAAATGAAAGAGCTATTTCAGGAGATGATACTCCTTTATCTTTTAACTCTATGATCTTTCTTATAAGTTCCTCTGTAGGAATGATTATTTCATTTTCATTTTCTTTAAATTCTATATCTATTTTGTAAAAATTTTCTGTCTTTAAAGCTATTTCTTCCAATTTTTGAGCTGCTTCTGCCTCTGTGGTTATAGCTTCACAAATTCCTAAGAGTGCAGAAACTCCATCAAAAATTCTTCCAATACTACAGGCTTCAGGACAATTAAGTTTTTTTTCTAACATCTGTAAAATTATATTTATAGGATATTTTTCTTTAAAAGGAAGATATTCTATAGGGATTCCAGCATGGTAAAGAAGGGATAGTCCTATACGCCATACTTCTTTTATAGCCTTTTCTCCGCCGGGAAGGGCAAAATAAGAAAAATGAGCAACTCTTTTAAAGTTTTTTCTATCTGCAATTAAAAACTCGCTTCCCCAAATTTTAAAATCTAATCCAAAGCCTGTTCCATCAAAAGCAAGCCCAATAACAGGTTCATCTATTTCATACTCAGCCATAACAGCTACAATATGAGCATGATGATGTTGAACTTTTAGCCTTAGTTTTCCTTCTGCTAATTTGTCTGTTAAAGTTGTAGTAAAATAATTAGGATGTATATCTGAAATAAAAACTTCTGGATGAATATCAAAAATTTTTAAAAAATGAAAAACAGTATCTTTATAAACTTTTTGAGTAATAGGTGATTCTAAGTCTCCTAAATATTGACTTAAAATGATTACATTATCCTTGGCAATAGCAAAGGCATTTTTAAGATCTCCTCCAGAAGCAAAAAGATGAATTGGAAATTTTTTTTTTACCAAAATCGGAGTAGGAACAAAACCTTTAGATCTTCTTATGAAAAAAGATTTTTCATTTATAACAAATATTACACTATCATCACTGTGTGCAACTATCTCTCTATTATAGGTTACAAAATAGTCTGCAATGTGACCTAAACGTTCAAAGGCTTCTTCGTCTCTAAAACATATTGGCTCGTCAGAAAGATTTCCACTTGTCATAACAAGAATTAAATCTTTATCTAAAGAAAAAAGCAAATACTGAAAAGGGGTATATGGAAGCATAATGCCAATATAAGTTAGATCTGGAGCTACATATTTACTCACTTGAGATTTTTTTTCTTTTAAAATTACAATTGGTCTTTCCTTAGAAAGAAGAATTTCTCTTTCCTTAGGTGAAACACTCAAAAATTCCTCTATTTTTTCTATGAAACCTGTCATTAAAGCAAAAGGTTTAAATGGTCGTCTTTTCCTTTCTCTGAGTTTTAGCACTGCCTCTTCATTTGTTGCATCACAAGCTAAATGATAACCTCCTACACCTTTTATAGCTATGATATGTCCTGCTTTGAGATACTTGTAAACTTTCTTTACTATTTCCTCTATATCTTCTGAAATCAGAGTTTTATCGTTTTTATATAAAAATAGATGAGGACCACATACTGGACAGGCTGTAGGTTGGGTATGAAATCGTCTATCAAGTGGGTCTTCATATTCTTTTTGACAAAAAGGACACATGGAAAATTCTGCCATAGCAGTATTATCTCTATCATAAGGAATATCTTTTACTATACTAAACCTTGGTCCACAGTAGGTACATACTATGAAAGGATAATGATAGCGTCTATTTTTAGGATCAAAAAATTCTCTTAGGCAGTCTTTACATATATTTGTATCTGGAGGAATAAAAGTCGTTTTTTTATCTGTAGCTTTACTTTTTTCTATCCAAAAATTTTTAAAATGATTTATTTTTCGTTCTTCTATTTTTATTTCCTGAACTATAGCAAGAGGTGGGGACTTTTTTTTTATTGCCTTTATAAATTTTTCTAAAGCTTCCTCTTCTCCCTCTGCCTCTATAGTAACCCCTTCTGTATCATTTAAAACATATCCTTTAATATTATTCTCTAATGCTAAACGATAAATAAATGGACGAAATCCTACACCTTGAACAATACCATTTACTTTTATATGAAAATGCTTTTTCATACTTCTAAATTACACCTATTTTCTTTTTTTGTAAATAATTTTAATGACAATTTTTGCGTTTAGTATCCATAGCTCCTGGTTTTATCAAAGAAACATATTCTTTTCCATTTCCAGAAATTTCTTTTGCAATATCACAATTCATACATTGCATTCCCTTTGAAAAATGAGCATTTTTAAGCCTTTTTTTCTTCAGAAATTTCAACACAACTTTTTTCCTTATTTTCTTTTAAATTCCTATAAATATAATTAATAAATCACTTTATATATCCACCAAGATTTTTTCATTTTATTTCCTTCTTTTCAAAAAAATTTAAATTGTCAAAACTTTTAAAATTTTTTTATTCTCGATTTTAAAACCTTATTCTTTTAAAATAATTTTAAAAAGTTTTATTTAATTTTTGCTATTTTCTTTCAAATCTTTTATTATCTTTACATTGGTAGATTTTGTAGTATATTTTAAATTGGAGGAGTGCCCGAGTGGCCGAAGGGGGCGGCCTTGAAAGCCGCTGAGGGAGTTTATCTCCCTCCGGGGGTTCGAATCCCTCCTCCTCCGCCAAATTAATTTTTTATATTCTATAAGTGCTTATTTTTATTTGGGATCTTTTTAATGCTCAAAAGTTTCTTTAAAAAATTTAAAGAAGAAAATATACAAACTCAAGAATTACAAAGTGTTGAAAGCTCTCAAACTGAAACTACTGAAACAAAAGAAAATAAAGGTTTCTTTAGTTTTTTTAAAAAAGAAAAACTCTTAGATAAATTTAAAAAAGGACTTTCTAAAACAAAAGAAAAACTTGCAGAAAGTTTTGCAGAACTTTTTGAAGTAGATAAAATTGTTGATTTACAAATCCTGGAAGAGTTAGAAGAAAAACTTATTTTAGCAGATCTTGGAGTAAAAACTACTTTAGATCTTTTAGAACCATTTAAAAATAAAGTCATTAAAGGTGAACCACTTAATACTAAACAGCTTAAATCTTTTTTAAAAAATCAATTACTTTCTTTTTTAAAAGAAACAGATAGAGATTTCCCTCCTGTTGGGAAACCTTCGGTTTTATTTTTCTTGGGGGTTAATGGAGTAGGAAAAACTACTACCATAGCTAAAATTGGTAAAAACCTTAAAGATAATGGTTATTCTGTAGTTCTTATAGCAGCAGATACCTTTAGAGCTGCTGCTATAGATCAACTCAAAACTTGGGGAGAAAGAATAGGAGCTCCTGTAGTGGCTCTTCAAGAAGGAGCTGACCCAGGAGCTGTAATTTATCAAGGAATTACTTATGCTCAAAAAAATAATATTGATGTAGCTCTCATTGATACTGCAGGAAGACTTCATACTAAATATAATCTTATTGAAGAGTTAAAAAAAATGGTAAAGGTTATGAATAAACTTATTCCGCCAGAATCTCAGGAAATTATTTTAATTCTCGATGCAACAACTGGACAAAATGCTCTTAGTCAGGCTCAACACTTCTCATCAGCAATACCCATTCATAGTGTAATCATTACTAAAATGGATGGAACTGCCAAGGGTGGAATAGCTATAGCTGTATCTCATAAGTATAATTTGCCTATACGATTTATAGGCTTGGGAGAAAAACCAGAAGATTTAGTTCCTTTTGATAAAAATGCTTTTATTTCTGCTATACTGCCTGATTAAATACAGGGAGATAGCGTCCTCCCTTAACTGCCTAAAGGACTGATGAGACTTATAGTTCTAATCTGCTTTGCGAGAATTCCAAAATCTTTTCCTTTGTTCTTAAGCTTTGTAAAATTGTAAGAAATATAAATAAGAATCCAGAAAAATTTTTAAAATGATACAGAAGTCTCCCTTTTTATTAGTAATTTTCCTTGGTTTAGTCAGTCTTTTAGGAGATATAACTTATGAAGGAGCAAGAAGCATTATAGGTCCTTATCTTGCTACCTTAGGAGCAAGTGCAACAGTGGTTGGATTTGTAGCTGGTTTAGGAGAATTTATAGGCTATGGTTTACGTTTAATTTCAGGTTATTTAACAGATAAAATAAAAAAATACTGGACTGTTACTTTTTTAGGTTATTTCATAAATTTAATTTCTGTTCCTTCTCTTGCTTTAACCAAGACCTGGTTTCAGGCTATTTGTCTTGTTTTAACTGAAAGAATAGGAAAAGCTATAAGAACTCCTGCAAGAGATACTATTTTATCTTTTGCTACCTCTAAATTAGGAAGAGGAAAAGGATTTGGTTTTCATGAAGCTATGGATCAAATTGGTGCCATGACCGGCCCATTAATTATGGCTGTTATTCTATTTTATACTCATAGTTATAAACTTTCTTTTTTAGTATTATTAATTCCTGCTATACTTGCACTTTTAATACTTCTTTTTTCCATTCTTTTATATCCTCATCCTCAAAAATTTGAGAAAGAAAAATCTTCTATAGAAAGTAAAATTTTTTCTAAAGGTTTTTGGCTTTATGCTTTTGCTATAGGAATTTATGGAGCTGGTTATGCAGATTTTGCTCTTATAGCCTATCACTTTAAAAAAACAAAAATTTTAATAGGTTCTTGGATACCTGTTTTTTATGCTATAGCTATGGGAATAGATGCTATTTCTGCACTTATTTTTGGATATCTTTTTGATAAAAAAGGGTTTATAATTTTAATTTTTTCTGTTCTTATTTCTTTTCTGTTTGCACCCTGTGTATTTTTAGGAGATTTTAAGGTAAGTTTATTAGGTATGATACTTTGGGGAATAGGAATGGGAGCTCAAGAATCTATTATGAGAGCTGCTATATCTTTTTTTATACCTAAGGATAAAAGAGCAACTGGTTATGGAATTTTTAATACTTTTTATGGCTTTCTTTGGTTTTTAGGAAGTTTTTTCTTAGGAATTCTTTATGATATTTCTATCTATGCTCTTATTATAACTTCCATTACCTTACAATTACTTTCTATACCTTTGTTAATAAAATTGTCTAAAACTTATTTAAATAAGATGTAGAAAATTATGTAAAAAAATTTTAAAATTATATACCTAATTTTAAACTATAATTTACTGAAGCTTTTATAATAATTTTTTAAATTTAAAATATAAGAAATTATTTTACTTTTATAACTTTTGTTCAAATTGACCTAAAATAATTTATTATTTATTTTTAAGTTTTATAATAACATTTTAATATTATTAAAGATTAAAGAAGTTAAATTTATGTTGAAAAATTTAAAATACTTAAGAGTCATAAATCCAGATCCTACTTCTCTTATTTTGGAAAAAATAAGACTTGCTGAAGAGATTTTTACAGATTGGAAAGAATATTTTTATAAAGATGAAAAATTTTTGAACAAACTTAAAAATTACGAAAAAGCTATAAAAAAATCTAATGAACTTATGGAAAAACTTGGAACATTTGAAGAATGTTATATATGTTCTGTTATTGAAAAAACAGGCTGCTGTAAAATTGGACTTGAAAACGAAGTAACAATTAATATCCTTCTCATTAATATGTTTTTTAATATAGAAATCCCAAAAGAAAGAGAAGTTCCGGGAAGATGTTTTTTTGTTGGACCTACAGGTTGTAAAATTTTTGCCAGACCATATCTTTGTAGAGAATATTTTTGCAATAGACTTTTAAGACTTTTTTCTCCAGAAGAATATGCTTTACTTACTCAGACAATTTCTTATGAATTAACTTTACTTTATGAGATCAGTGGATATATTAGAAAAGAATTGGAATTTCTATTAGGAGATTTTCTATTAGAATTAGATATAACAGGTTATAGCTAAGGAGGAAGTTATGAAAAGATTTTTGTATTTGGTTATAATTTGTTTCTTTTTATTTAGTTGTGCAAAAAAAGAAGTTCCATCGGTTATTGAAACTCCTACACCAGTTATAGAAAAACCTAAAGAAGAGGATAAAAAACCTAAAAAAGTTGAAGAAAAAATCAGAGAAAAAGAAATAGAAGTTAATGCTACTGAAGAAGTTTTTAAACCTGAAGAAATTATTCCTCAAAAGAAAGATAAAAAATACTGGGAGCTTTATGGAAGAGGATCTGCTCCGCTTTTGGCTATATTTTTTGATTTTGATGAATATTCAATTAGAGATGATATGTGGGATAGAATAAAACAAAATGTTAAATATCTTCTTGAACATCCAAAAATAAAAGTTGAACTTCAGGGAAACTGTGATGAAAGAGGTACAAATGAATACAATATGGCACTTGGAGCAAAAAGAGCACAAGAGATAAAAAAAGTTCTCATAAAATTTGGAATTGAAGAAAATAGAATTAATACTATAAGTTTTGGTGAAGAAAAACCTCTTTGTAAAGAAAGCAATGAAGAATGTTGGGCAATTAATAGAAGAGTTGATTTTATAATTATTAAATAAGGAGGTTTTTAAAAATGAATAAAAATTTCTTAAAAATCATATTTGTTCTGATTGTTTTTAATTTAAGTTTAATAAAATATGTTTATGCTCAAAATACTTTAAAGATTGGAGTAATAGATGTTAAAAAGGTAATTAATAATTCAAAATATGGTCAAGAGGTTATGAATCAACTTCAACTAAAATATAATGAACTATCAGAAAAAATACAGAAAAAAGCAAAAGAACTTCAAGAATTAAAAAATGAAATAGAGAAAAAGAGTTCTCTTTGGTCACAAGAAGTAAAAGAAAAAAAACAATTAGAATATCAAAAAAAGCTCAGAGAACTTAAAGGTATGCAAGAGGATGCTCAATATGAAATGAAAGAATATGAAAAAAAAATGTTAGATCCAGTTTTTAAAGAATTAGAAAAAGTTATAAAAGAATTTGTTCAAAAGGAAAAATATGATTTAATTTTAGAAAAGAACCAACCAGGAATTTATTATGCTTCACCAGAAATAGATCTTACATCAAAAATTATTGAACTTTTTGATAAACATTATACAAAAATCAAAAAAAAGTAATAATCTAAAAATGATATTAATTGCTGATATAGGGGGAACAAAATCACGATTAACTTTAGTTAGAAAAAATAGTAAAAAATTTTTTGAGTTAAAGATTTATAAAAGTAAAAATTTTAAAAATATTTATGATGTAGTTAAAAAGTATTTTTTAGATATATCTTTAAAGAAAAGACCAAATATAGCAGTATTTTCTGTAGCTGGTCCAGTTATTGGGAATCAAGCACATTTAACAAATTTGGAGTGGAAAGTATCAAAATATAAATTAAAAAAAATTTTTGGATTTGAAAAAGTTATTCTTATAAATGATTTACAAGCTTTATCAGCAAGCATATTAAGTTTAAAAAAAAGTGAAATTTTTAACATAAAAAGTGCAAAAAGTTCCAAAAAAGAACCTAAAGCTTTTATTGCTCCTGGAACAGGTTTAGGAGAAGCAATATTAGTAAAAGAAAATCCTTTAATTATATTACCTACTGAAGGAGGACATATCTTCTTTTCTTCTTTAGATGAAGAAGAATTTAATTACTTAAAATTTTTAGAAAAAAAAGGAGAAGAATTAAGTTGGGAAAAAGCTTTATCAGGCAAAGCTTTAAGTTATTGGTATGAATATTATTTTAATGAAAGCCTTGATCCAGAAAAAATTACAGCACTTGCTAAAGATAAAAATCCTAAGGCTTTAAAAGTAATTAAAAAATTTTTTGAGCTCTTAGGAAGAAAAATTTCACAACTTGCTTTTTATAGTTTACCAGAAGGAGGAATTTATATAGCAGGTGGTGTTATTTATGCATTAAAGGAATTTTTAGAAATACAAGAATTTAAAGAAGCATTTTTAAAAGGCTATTTTGAAAATAAAAAGTTGGAGAAACTTTTAGAAAAATTTTCTATTAATATTATAGTACATCCCAATCCATGCCTTTTAGGAGCTCTTTCCATTCTCCATAACCAATAAAAATGATTTTTCTTTTTGAAGTATCTAAAAATTCAAAAAAAACTTCTATATAGTCTTCTTTAAGATTTTCACTTATTCGATCAGCCCACTCAATAATAACTACACCATTATTTAAATATTCCCATAAACCCAATTCTTCAACTTCTGCAGCATCAAGTCTATAAAGATCTACATGAAAGATAGTATATTTACCTTCATAAATATTTATTAAAGAAAAAGAAGGACTGGTAATGTAGATTTCAGGATCAACTTCTAAACTTTGTGCTAAACCTTTTACAAAAGTAGTTTTTCCACAACCAAGCTCTCCATAAAGAAGAATTAAATCTCCAGGTTTAAGAAATTTTCCTAATTTTTTTCCTAAATTAATAGTGTCTTTTTCAGAGTTACTTATTATTTCTATTTTCATTTTTTCCTAATATAAATAATACAGACCTTTCCTTTTTAAGAAAAGTTTTAATTAAATTTTTTATATCCTCTTGGGTAACAGATTTTACCAAATTTTCATAAAGTGAACTGTAATTCCATCCAAGACCTAAAACTTCATTTACTGCCATATCTTCAGATATAGAAAGATTACTTTGTAAACTCAATTTTTGGGTTCCAATTAATCTATTTTTAGCTCTCTCTATTTCTTCAGGCTCAAAACTATCTTTTTTAATTTTTTCTAAAATTTCCCAAAATCCTGAAATTGCTTCTTTTTCTTTTTCAGGAGAGCATCCTATATATAAGACGAAAGCAGATTTTTTAGGATAAAAAATTAAAAAGGAAGTTACTACATAGGCTAAGGATCTTTCATCTCTGAGTATTCTAAAAAGTCTTCCATTTTGTCCAGAAAGAGCACTATTCAAAACCTCTAAAGCAACTTTTTCTTTAGAATTTAATCCAGGAGTTTGGAAACCAAGTAATATTTGAGTTTGATAAGTTTCTTTTTCTAAACGGGTTATAAGCTTTTTAGGATAACTGGGCTCTGGCTCTTCAAGTATAGTTTTATAAGATTGACTGTCCCAATCCATTAAAAGAGTTTTAATTTTTTCTTTTAGAAAAAATGGATCAAAATTTCCAACTATAACTAAGGTTCCTTTATCAGGTCTTACAAATTTTTTATAAGCATCTCTTAAATCTTTGCAGGTAAATTTTTGATAAAATTCTAAACTTCCTGCTGAATTTAAACCATAGGAATGATTAGGAAAAAGCACTTTTAAAAATTCATTTACTGCAAGGTGAAGTGGCTGATCTTGCTGTTTTAATAATAAAGAAATAAGCTCAGGTTTTGCTTTTTTACATTCATTTTCATCAAAAGTTGGATTAAGTAAAATTTCTTTAAAATATTCTAAAGATTCTTCTAACTTAGAAGACAGAGAAAGAACATTTAAACCAAAAGTATTTCTTCCTGAAAAACCTTTTATAGTGGTTCCAATAGATTCAAGTTTTTCTGCCAGTTCTTCCGCTGTATAATTTTTTGTGCCTCTTGTCCACAAAAGAGCAAGAGCTTGAAAGAGTCCATTTGTCTCTTTTGTCTCAAATCTTAATCCACCAGGAAAAGCAAGAGTTATTCCTACAGTAGGAACATCATTTTGAGGATACAAAATAACTTTAAGTCCGTTATTTAAAGTAAAAATTTCAGGAGAAGGTTTACTTTTGATTTTTGCTAATATTCCTTGGAAATCCTTTTCTGTAAAAAGTTTTTTTTCAGATAGAAAACCAGCAACCATTTTTTGAAAATTAAAATATTTTTGAGAAACTTTGATAAGATCTTCAATAGTAGCATTTTTTATTTTTTCTTGATACCATAGTATATCTTTATAAGATCCACGAAGTATTTGAAATCTTGCAAGAAGACTTGAAAGTCCTTCAGATGTTTCAGATGAAAAAACAAAATCAGAAAGAATTTGAGTTTTAGCTTTTTCTAATTCCTTAACACTTACACCAAATTGTTTTATCATTTCTAATTCTTTAATAACTTCTTCAATAATCTTTTTGAAATTTTGTGGATCAGCAGTTCCATATATTTCAAAAAGTCCTGGTCCATAAGGAGTAAAAGAAGAAGCGGATATAGTTTTTACTAAATTAAGTTCTCTTTTTAATTTCAAATAAAGGCGAGAAGATTCACCACCTCCTAAAATTTCTGCAAGAAGGTCTAAAAAGGGAGTATCTTCATCTCTAAAAGAAGCACAAGGTAAAGAAAAAGCAAAATATCCTTCTTTAACAGGTCTTTTTACCCATACTAAAGTAGGTTTATTTGTATATGTTTCCTCTGGAAACTTTACTATCTTCAGCTTTCTTTGGGGAAGATCTATAAAATATTTATTAATAAGAGAAAAAAGTTTTTTTTCAGATATATTTCCTACTACTGTAAGAACCATATTTTTAGGAACATAAAATTGATTTACAAATTTTAAAAGATCTTTTCTTTCAAAGGATTTTACATTTTCTTCATACCCAATAATAGGTCTTTTATAAGGGTATTTTTGATAGGAAGCTTTCATTACGTTCTCAAAAAGAACTACAAAAGGGTTATCTAAACGCATTTTCATTTCTTCTATAACCACTTCTTTTTCTCTTTCCAGTTCTACTGGATCAAAAAAAGGATGAAAAACCACATCTGAAAGTATATCTAAAGATTTCTCAACAATGGTAGAAGGACCAGCTATATAATAACAAGTATAATCATATGATGTAAAGGCATTCATATAACCTCCTGAGGCTTCTATTACACCTACTATATCTTCTGGTTTTTTAGTTTCGGTTCCTTTAAAAATCATATGTTCTATTAAATGAGTTATACCAGCTTCTTTTTCATTTTCATAGGAACTTCCTACTTTTACACAAAGTTTAATTGTGGCTACTTTTTCTCTTTCATAAGGATAAAAAAGCACAGTAAGACCATTAGAGAGTTTTTTTTCTTTTATTTTAGTTATTAAAGAATCTATATTTTGAGCCTTTGCTTCCATAAAGAATCCTCCTAATAAGGAAAAGATAAGAATTAAAAGAAAAGAAAAAAAATTTAAAAGGGGAATTTTAAAGAAATTGGACATAAATAAAATTTTAAAAGAAATAAATGGCTGGGGGAGGTGGATTCGAACCACCACTGATGGATCCAGAGTCCACCGTCCTGCCGATTAGACGATCCCCCAAGATAATAATTATTAAAAATAATATTAAATATTTAGTGGTTTGTCAAGAGGATGAAGAGAAACTTAAAAGAATGAAAAATTCTTTATTTCCTTTAGGTCCAAGTATGGGACTCTCAGAAATACCTAAAGGAGTTAAGCCTAAATTTTTTGAAAATTCCCAGATTTCATCAACAACCTTTTTATGTAACCAAGGATCTTTTACCACACCCTTTTTTACAAACTTTGGTCCAACTTCAAATTGTGGTTTTATTAAAGCTAAAATTTTTCCTTTAGATTTAAGAAGAGAAATTAAAGCTGGTAAAATTTTTTTTAAAGAAATAAAAGAAACATCAACTGTTATTAAATCAAACTTTTCAGGGAACATATCAGCAGTTAAATATCTCGCATTAATTCCTTCCATTACAATTACTTGAGGGTTTAATCTTAAAGAATAATGAAGTTGTCCTTTTCCTACATCTAAAGCATAAATCTTTTTAGCTCCATGCAATAAAAGACAATGAGTAAAACCTCCTGTTGAGGCTCCAATATCTAAACAGACTAAATTTTTTACATCCAATTTAAAAACTTTTAAAGCACTTTCTAATTTAAGACCACCTCTCGATACATAAGGTAAACTTTTTTCAATTTTAAGTTTTATATTTTCAGGAACCAAAGTACCTGGTTTTTCAATTCTCTGGAAGTTTTTTGAATCTGCGGAAATCCAGACTTTACCTGCTAAGATTAAAGCTTGAGCCTTTTCTCTACTTTCGCAAAAACCACGACTTACTAATAATTTATCGATCCTAACTTTCCGGAATTTCAACTTCTTTATCAATAATTAAAGATAAGATTTTTTTCTGTGCCCTTGTTTTTAAAAAATTAATTCCTTTATTTAAAATATTCAAAATACTTTCTATTTGAGGATCAGTTTTAGGATCAATCTTAAGAGGATCATAAGAAACAACAACTATATAAGGAGAAAAAACCATATTATATTTTTCATGAAAGGTTTTTTCTATAATTCTTAAAATTTTTCTTGCAACCACCATAGCACCAGATAAAGGAGTTTCAGGTAATATAATAGCAAATTGTTCAGGTTTAGAAAGTTTTGCTATTATATCTACTCTTCTAAGGTTTCTGGAAATATTTTTAGCTAAAACTTTTATAATATTTTCTTCTTCCTCTGCACCAAAAAATTCCATTATTTGTGAAAATTTATCTATTTCTATTAAAAGTATACTTACAATTCTACGATATCTTTTAGTTCTTAAAAGTTCTTCTTTTAATCTTTTTAAAAAATAACCTTCATTGTAAAGTCCAGTTAAAGGATCTAAAATAGAACTTTCTTCAAGTTTTTTCTTAAGAATTTCTATTTCTTTAAGAAGAGCCTCTTTTTCTCTTGTAATTTTTGCTAATTTATCTTGATATATTTCTATAAGCGTTTCTTCTTTTTTCTTTTGTTCTTCAAGCTTTTTAATTTCTTTTTTTATTTTTTTATCTATTTTCTTTAACCATTCACTATAAGGAATAAGAAGAAAATCTTTATACCCTAAAAATTCATAAAAAGGATTTACCCATTCAGGAAGAGACTCTATAAGATATTCTACCTGAGAATTATTTAAATTAAAATCAGTTTTAGCAACACTTTTGAATTCTTTAAATTTTCTTTCTCTATTTATACTGAAATAACATCCAACTCCAAGATTTATAAAATTCAGAATTTTTATATCTTCAAATACTTCAGGAGGTATCTCCTCTGGTAAATCTGGAAATTGATGATGATATTGAATATTAAGCACAAATCTACGAGGAAAATTATAAGTTTCAAAATATTCACCTCCTATAGTTGCATGATCAACCCCGAAAACTTCTTTTTCAGCTTGACAAAGTGTTTTTCCTAATTTTTTTAATCTTAGAACTTTAAGATAGCTTTCAGGAAATAAGGAATATAAAACAATTATTCCGAAATCCATAAGATAAGATGAAACATGTAAATGAGAGGAATAGATTTCAAATTGGGAAGCAAATAAAAAAGAAAAACATAAATTAGCAAGAGATCTTGCCCAAAATAAATGAAAATTAAATTCATTGAAAGTAGTTTTGCAAAGTTTTGTTGAAATAAATCCCAAAACTAAAATTTTTGTCAAATCTTCTCCCAGGATTAATAAAGCTAATTTTACATCTTCAACAGGAGGATTGTCTTTTCTATACTTAGGTTGATTTGCCATGGAAAGAACAAGAGAAGAGAGTTCAGGATCATTAGTAATAAGTTCAATAAATTCACCTTCAGATTTTAATAAAAGAGTTTCTAAGATTTCTTTACCTATTCTTGGTAGAGGGATTAAACTTTTTTGAGTAAGTTTAAGAAGTTTGTCTATCTCTCCCATTTTTTTTCTTTTAGATTAAAATATTGAGTTAATATTATCAAAAATTTTTTATTTTTAAAGCAATTTTTATAAATTTGTAAATTTTTTAAGTAAAGGAGGAAAAAATGGGGGAAAATCAACTTAAAGAGTTAATTTTGGAAATGGCTAAAAAAGCCAAAATAGCTTCAAGAAACTTGGCTACTCTTTCTTCTGAGATTAAAAATGATGTTCTAAAAAAAGTGGCTCAAAAATTAAGAGAAAATAGAGAAGAACTAAAGAAAATTAATGAAAAAGATGTAAATCAAGCAGTGCTTCAGGGGCAAACTAAAGCTTTTATTGATCGTTTAACTCTTACAGATAAGATAATAGAAAGTATGGCTAAAGGATTAGAAGAAGTTGCAACTCTTCCTGATCCAGTTGGAGAAGTAGTAAAAATGTGGAAGAGACCAAATGGTCTTTTAGTTGGAAGAATGAGAATACCCTTGGGAGTAATAGCTATAATTTATGAAAGCAGACCTAATGTTACTATTGATGCTGCAGGTCTTTGTTTTAAAAGTGGAAATGCAGTGATTTTAAGGGGAGGGAAAGAAGCATTAAATTCAAACCTTGCTTTAGGAGAGATTTTTAGGGAAACTTTAAAAGAATTTAATATACCAGAGGATGTGGTTCAGGTAGTTCCAACACCAGAAAGAAAATTGATAGAATATATGTTAGAATTAGAAGAATATATAGATCTTATTATTCCAAGAGGTGGAGAGGGACTTATTAGGTTTGTTACTGAAAGAGCCCGTATGCCAGTTATTAAACATTATAAAGGAGTATGTCATGTATATATAGATGATGAAGCAAATTTAGAAATGGCAAAAACAGTTGCTATTAATGCTAAATGTCAGAGACCAGGGGTTTGTAATGCTATGGAAACTTTACTTATTCATAAAAATATTGCAGAAAAAATATTGCCAGATTTAGCAGAAGAATATAAAAAATATGGAGTGGAACTAAGAGGATGTTCTGAAACATTAAAATATATTCCCTGGGCAAAACCAGCAACTGAGGAAGATTGGTATGCAGAATATCTGGACTTGATCTTAGCTATAAAAGTAGTAGAAAATATAGATTTAGCTATTGAACATATTTCTAAATATGGAAGTAATCATACTGAAGCTATAATAACAGAAAATTATTCTAAAGCTATGAAATTTTTAAAAGAGGTTGATGCCAGTGTAGTTCTGGTTAATGCTTCAACAAGGTTTAATGATGGTGGAGAATTGGGACTTGGAGCAGAGATTGGTATTTCAACAACAAAAATACATGCTTATGGTCCTATGGGACTTGAAGAATTAACTACAACAAAATTTATTGTTTTTGGTAATGGTCAAATCCGGACTTAAAAAAATAGGAATATTAGGAGGAACTTTTGATCCTCCCCATTTGGCGCACTTAAGGATAGCTGAGGAAGTAAGAGAAGCTTATCAATTAGATAAGGTTTTTTTTATTCCTGCAGGACTTCCACCTCATAAAAAGGATATTTTGTCACCCTTTACAGATAGGTTAGAAATGGTAAAACTTGCTATTCAAAAAAATCCATTTTTTGAAGCTTTAGATATAGAAAAAGATATAATACCATCTTATACTTTAAAAACTCTACAAAAATTAAAAAGATTTTATCCAAAAACAGATTTTTTTCTTATTATTGGTTGGGACAGTTTTTGTGAATTTGAAACTTGGTGGAATTATGAAAAATTTTTAGATTTCACAAATATTATTGTAATTCCAAGAAGAATAAAATCTTGGGAAGAAGCTCAAAAATATTTTTATACTAAAATTAAAGAACTTTGGTTTGAAAAAGAAATCGAAGAAAAGGTTTTCTTTTATAAGACAAAATCTTTTGATATTTCAAGCACATTAATAAGAAATTTATGTAAGCAAGGCAAATCTATTAGATATTTAGTTCCAGAAAAAGTATATTTTTACATTCAAGAAAAAGGACTTTATAAATCATGAAAGGCACAGTTAAAGCAAAAATAACACCAATGTTTAAGCAGTATTTTGAAATTAAGAATAAATATCCTGATACAGTGTTATTTTTTAGATTAGGAGATTTTTATGAGATGTTTTTTGAGGATGCCGAAACAGTTGCACCACTTTTAGGGCTTGTTCTTACTAAGAGAGAAGCAGGAAAAAATTTAATAGCACCTATGTGTGGTATCCCAGCAGATAAAAGTTCTTTTTATATTCAAAAGTTAGTTGATATGGGATTTAAAGTAGCTATTTGTGAACAAGTAGAAGATCCAGCAGAAGCAAAAGGTTTAGTTAAAAGAGAAGTAGTTAAAATATATACTCCAGGGCTCCTTATAGATTTGGATTCTCTTTCAGAAAGAGAAAAAAATTATTTAGCAAGTCTTTTTATAGACAAAAAAGCAGGTATAAGCTTTTTAGAACTTTCCTGCGGAGAATTTATTTTTACAGAACTTCATAAAGAAGCAATTTTATCAGAAATACTTAAAAAAGAACCCAAGGAAATAATATTAAATAAAAAATTAGAAAACTCTGAAATTGTAAAAATACTTAAGCAAAATCTTCCAAAAACTTATTTAAGTTTTGTAGAGGAAGAATTTTTTAAAAAAGAAAGTTTAAAAGAAAATGGTTTAAAAGATTTTGAGTTTGCAAAATATAATGAGGGACTTAAGGCAGTTAATGCAATTTTAGAATATCTGAAAATTTATCAACCTCATTTAGTTGATAAAATAGAAGTTCCCCAATTTTATTATCCTGAAGAATTTTTGTTTTTAGATGAATCTACAAAAAGGAATCTTGAATTAATAAAAAATCTTTGGGATGGAAGCGAGAAATATTCATTATTTTGGGTTCTTGATAAAACCAGCACCCCTATGGGAGCAAGACTTTTAAAAGAATGGATTATTTATCCTTTAAAGGATATTAAAAAAATTCAAGAAAGACAAGAAACAGTCAAATTTTTTATTGAAAATAGATCTTTAAGAGAAGAATTAAAAAAGATTTTAAAGAAAATATCTGATCTGGAAAGATTAAGTATAAGGTGTGCATTAAAATTAGCAAATCCGAAAGAATTAGGATTATTAAAGGAGAGTTTAAAATATCCTCCAGAAATAAAGAAAATTTTTGAAAAAGAAAAATTTTTAGTTATACCTCAGAAAATAAAAAAACTTTTAAAAAATATAGAAGATTTTTCAGATTTGTATGAACTTTTAAACAATTGGCTGGTTGAAGATCCACCTACAACTTTAAAAGAAGGAGGGATAATTAAAAAAGGGATTAGTTCAGAACTTGATGAACTTTTAGATTTAAAAGAAAACGCAATTTATTATCTCTCAGAACTTGAAAAAACAGAAAAACAAAAAACAGGTATTCCGACTTTAAGAATAGGATATAATAAAGTTTTTGGTTATTATTTTGAGGTTTCTAAAAGTTATTTAAAAATGGTTCCTTCCTATTTTGAAAGAAAACAAACTTTAACTAATGTTGAAAGATTTATTACACCACAATTAAAAGAACTTGAAAACAAAATTCTTTCAGCTGAAGAGAAAATAAAAAATTTAGAATATGAGTTATTTTTGGAGTTAAGAGAAAAGGTTTCAGCGTATAAAGAAAAACTAAAAAATACAGCAAAATCTTTAGCAGAATTTGATGTGCTTATTTCTTTATCTCAAGTAGCAGTAGAAAATGATTATGTGGCTCCAGAGATAATAGAAAACTCAGGTCTTGTTATCGAAGATGGAAGACACCCTGTTTTAGAAAAAATTCAGGGAAAAGAAAAATTTGTGCCCAATTCTTTAGAAATGGATAAAGAAGATAAGATTTTTTTAATTATTACAGGTCCTAATATGGGAGGAAAATCTACATTTTTAAGACAAAATGCTTTAATAGTTATTATGGCACAAATGGGGGGTTTTGTTCCTGCAAAATTTGCAAAAATAGGAATCTTTGACAAGATTTTCACCCGTGTAGGAGCAGGAGATGAGTTAATAAGAGGAAAAAGCACTTTCATGGTGGAAATGAGTGAGTGTGCATATATTTTAAAAAATGCTACTCCTAAAAGCTTAGTTATACTTGATGAAGTAGGAAGAGGAACAAGCACTTTTGATGGAATGTCATTAGCTTGGGCTATAGCTGAAAATTTGTATCAAAGAAAAATTTTTACTTTACTTGCAACTCACTACTTTGAACTTACTGAACTTGCAAAACTTTATTCAGGAATAAAAAATTACCATGTAGCTGTTAAAGAATGGGGAGAGGAAATAATATTTTTATATAAAGTTCTGCCTGGAGCTACTAATCAATCTTATGGAATAGAAGTTGCAAAGTTAGCAGGAATTCCTCAAGAAGTGGTTGACAGAGCTAAAGAAATACTTTATAAATTAGAAAGCAAAAATTTGAAGGAAAAAAAAGAATTAACAATAGCTTCTAAAAAAAGGATTACCCAATTGTCTATATTTAAAACATCACATCCTATTCTTGAGCGAATTAAAAACTTGAATATAGAAGAAATGACTCCTATATCAGCTCTAAATTTTCTTTGGGAGGTAAAAAAAGAGATAGTATCTAAAGAAAAAAAGGAAAAGTAATGAAAAAATTTTTATGTTTTTATTTATTAATTATTGTAATATTTAGTTTTTATTTTTTGAGTTTTAATATATCAAGACTATCAGCCACTCCCTCAAAAACCTCAATAAATTCAAAAGAATATATTTACTATGAAGTTAAGAAAGGTGACACATTAGAGAGGATAGCAAGGAGATATGGGACAACAGTTAGGCAATTAAAGAGGTGGAACAAATTAAGGAGTGATAGGATATATGTAGGTCAGAGATTAATAGTTGGGATAAAGAAAAAAGCAACAATTCCAACACGTAAAACAATCTATTACATAGTTAAGAAGGGAGATACATTAGAAAAAATAGCAAGAAGATATGGGATCACAGTAAAACAATTAAAGAAATGGAACAATTTAAGAAGTGACAAAATATATATTGGGCAAAGATTAATAGTTAGAATTAAAAAAGAAACACCTTCTATAACTTCTGAGGCAATTTACTACAGGGTAAGAAGAGGTGACACATTAGAGAGGATAGCAAGAAGATATGGGACAACAGTTAGGCAATTAAAGAGGTGGAATAATTTAAGGAGTGACAGGATATATGTAGGTCAGAGATTAATAGTTGGAATAAGAAAAAAAGAAAAGGGTAGAGAAATAGAGTCAGGAAAAGGAAGAATTGAAAAGATTGCAGGAGTAACTCGTAGAATTACGTATCTTTACTATAGAGTAAGGAGGGGTGACACATTAGAGAGGATAGCAAGGAGATATGGGACAACAGTTAGGCAATTAAAGAGATGGAACAAATTAAGGAGTGATAGGATATATGTAGGTCAGAGATTAATAGTTGGGATAAAGGAAGAGATAATTAAAAGAGAAGAAATAAAAGAAATTTCAGATACAGAAAAGATTTTTTCTAAGCTTGAAAGAGAATACAAAAAATTGTTTTCTAATTCTCAAACCACAAGAAAAGAGTGGTTAAAACTTATAAGTAAATATAGAAGGCTATATTTATTATATCCTGGAAGCAGGACAGCTCCTAAAGCTATATTAAAAACAGCAAATATTTATTATCATCTTTATAAAACCTCTTTAAATCCGAAAGATCTTAATGAGGCTATAGAAAGATATTATTTTTTAATAGATAACTACTCTAAAGCTCCAGAGGTAGAAGAAGCTTATTATAAATTAATTCAGATTTATAAAGATGAAATAAAAGATAAAGAAAAAGTAGAAAAATTAAAAGCAGAATTTAAAGTAAAATATCCTAAAAGTATATATTTAGCTAAATTAGAAGAAAAAAAAGAAGTAGAAAAGAAGAAATCAGAAGTTAAAAAGAATATAAAAGAAAAAAGTGAAAAAGGAAGGTTAAAAAAAGTATTAGAAGTTCAACCTGTTACTGGTGAAGATTATAGTAGGGTAATTATTAATGTTTCTGATAATTTTGAATACCAAGCTAATATATTAAAGGGAACTAAAAATAAGCCTCCCAGAATTTATGTAGATATTTATCCTGCGATTCTTGATAACAAAGTATCAAAAGAAATAAAAATAAAAGATGCGCTTTTAACCAAAGTTAGAGTAGCTCAATTTGATAAAAATACAGTTAGAGTGGTTTTAGACTTAAATAGTTTAACATCTTATAAAATTTTTAAATTAAGAGATCCTTATCAATTAGTTTTAGATCTTATAGGAAAGGAGAGGATTACAGAAAAGGTATCTAAAAGTTTAACCAAAGATAAAGAAAAGTATATTAATTTAGCTCGTCAGTTCGGACTTAGTATAAAAAGAATAGTTATAGATCCAGGACATGGAGGAGATGATCCAGGAGCTATAGGACCTAAAGGGCTTAAAGAAAAAGATATAGTACTTAAAGTAGCAAAGCTTTTAGCTCAAAAATTAAAAGAAAAATTAAATGTTGAAGTTCTTTTAACCCGAAAGAAAGATAAATTTATTCCTCTTATTCAGAGACCAGCTATTGCTAATAGTAAAAAAGCAGATCTATTTATTTCTATTCATACTAATGCTTCTCCAGACTCAAAAGCTCGTGGAGTAGAAACTTATTATCTTAATTTTACAACAGATCCTGAGGCAATGAGAGTTGCGGCTTTAGAAAATGCTGCTTCAGATAAAGCCCTTAGTGATTTACAGGATTTAATAAAAGCAATCTTGGCAAATACTAAACTTTCGGAATCAAGATTACTGGCAGAAAAAATTCAAGAACAATTAATAAAAACCTTAAAGAGATATTATCCAGATACTATAAATAGAGGAGTAAAATATGCACCCTTTTTGGTTCTTGTAGGCACAAGAATGCCAGCAGTATTAGTTGAAATAGGATTTATAAGTAATCCAAAGGAAGAAAATAGACTAAAAGATTCTCATTATTTAGAAATGGTTGCTGAGGGAATTGCTAAAGGGATAGAAATTTATATACAAAGTCTTAAACTTTCTCAAAATTATTATTATGATAAAAAGTCCTAAGGTTCTTTATGGTGTAGAAAGATTTTTTAAAGAAGGAGCATTTAAAAAGTATCAAGGTAAAAAAATTGCTCTCCTTTGTAATCAAGCATCTATAGATTATACTTTTAAACCAGTATTTATTTTATTTAAAGAGTATTTTAAAAAAAATTTTAAATTTATTTTTTCTCCTCAACATGGTCTATTTTCTGAAAAACAAGCAAATATGGTAAGTTCAGAAGATGAAATAGAACCTTTTACTCAAACTCCTGTGGTAAGTCTTTACGGCCCAAGGCTTAAACCAGAAGATGAACATTTGGATGAAATAGATGTAGTTTTTGTGGATTTACAAGAAGTAGGATGTAGAGTTTATACTTATATATGGAGTTTATATCTTTTAATGAAGGCTTGTGAAAAAAAAGAAAAAAAAATAGTTATTTTAGATAGACCCAATCCAATTGGTTCTCAAATTGAAGGACCACTTTTAGAGTCTTCTTATCGTTCTTTTGTGGGAATGGATATACTGCCTATGAAGCATGGTTTAACTATAGGAGAGTTGGCAAATTTGTTTAAAAATCGCAATTTTAAACACCTTAATTTGAAAATTATAAAAATGAAAGGATATAAAAAAGAATTTTTATTTCCTGAAACTGAACGTCCTTGGATTTTTCCATCTCCTAATATGCCTACATGGGAAACTGCTCTTGTTTATCCAGGACAGGTTTTACTGGAAGGAACAAATCTTTCTGAAGGAAGAGGAACTACTAATCCTTTTTTAATTTTTGGAGCACCTTATTTAAATATTAAAAAACTTGTTTTTCTCTTTCAAAAAATTTTTAAACCAGAAAAAGATGGATTTATTTTAAGACCCATTGCTTTTGAGCCAGTTTTTGACAAGTGGAAAGAAAAGAGATGTTATGGATTTCAAATACATGTTTTTGATTACCGTAAATTCAAACCAGTAAAAACAACCCTTTTAATACTTAAAGTTATTAAGGAAAATTATGAAGAATTTAAATTTTTAGAAAAGCCATATGAATTTGAAAGAGAAAAAAAACCTATAGAAATTCTTATTGGTAATTCACAAATTCTTAAATGGTTAGAAGGAAAAGAAGAAATTGACCTTGATTTTTACCTGTATTATAATTTAAAAAATTATTTACAAGAAATAGAAAATATTAGGCTTTATCACTAATTTTTAATGAATAAATCAAATAATAAAAAATTAAGATTTAGGTCTAACAGAGAAAGAGTTAATTACTTTTTAAAACTTTTTAAAAAAGAGGATAAAGTATTAATTCTTATTTGGGCAGATCCAGATGCCTTAGCTTGTGCTTTAGCTTTAAAGCGAATCCTGCAACATAAAGTAGAAAAAATAATGATTTCTAATGTGAATGAGATAACAAGGTTAAACAATCAAGTAATGATAGATATTTTAAAAATACCTTTAATAAAATTTTCATCTCAACTTTTAGATTTATATAATAAATTCATATTAGTAGATTCTCAGCCTTCACATAGAGAAGAATTTAAAAATATAAAATTTACTGCAGTTATTGATCATCATCCACTTACAGATAATTGGGAAGCTGAATATATTGATATTCGACCAGAATATGGGGCTACATCAACAATTTTATTTGAATATTTAAAAACATTAAAAATAAAACCCTCAGTTCATTTAGCAACAGCTTTAATTTACGGAATAAAAGTTGATACTGACAATTTTGAAAAAAGTGCTAATCCACAAGATGTAATGGCTTTTCAGAAATTATATAAACGCATGAATAAACACCTATTAAATAAAATAGAAAGCTCACATCTTAGACGTTCAGAACTTAAGTATTTTAAAATAGCTTTAGATCAACTTAAATTTCAAAAAAATAGAATTTTTGCTTATATAGGCAAAGTTTTTAATACAGACATTCTTGTTTTAATAGCTGATTTTTTGAATAAAATTTATGATACATCTTGGGTATTTGTTGGAGGAGAATATAAAAAAAATTTAATAATTATAATAAGATGTGACGGGTATAGAAAGGATGCAGGGAAATTAGCGATGAGGCTTTTTAAAGATATAGGTTTAGCAGGAGGACATAGAGAAAAGGCAAGAGCTGAAATACCTTTTTCTAATTTAAATTTAGAAAATGACAACTTTAATACAGGAAAATTTATTAAATTATTTGAGAAGTATTTTAAATACAAAGATGAAAGAAAATAAAATCAAAAATGGCAAGATTTGTAGATCAGGCAAAGATTTATGTAAAAGCTGGAGACGGAGGCGCTGGATGTATTAGTTTTAGAAGAGAAAAATATGTTCCCAAAGGTGGTCCAGATGGAGGAGACGGGGGAGACGGAGGAGATGTTATTTTAGTTGCTGATTCTCAAATTCATACTCTTTATGATTTTTATCATCGAGTTCATTTTCGTGCAGAAAATGGTAAGCCTGGAATGGGTAAAAAAAAGAAAGGAAGAGATGGAGAAGATTTGATTCTAAAGGTTCCTGTAGGAACAATTGTTAAAGATGCAGAAACAGGAGAAATATTAGGAGATTTAACAAGACCTGGACAAACTTTAGTAGTTGCTCGTGGAGGAAAAGGAGGAAGAGGAAATGCACATTTTGCAACATCAATCAGACAGGCACCCAGAATTGCAGAACCAGGAACTCCCGGTGAAGAAAGATGGCTTATTTTAGAACTAAAACTTATTGCAGATGTAGGATTGGTAGGGTTTCCTAATGTAGGAAAATCAACTTTGCTTAGTAGAATATCAGCTGCTAAACCTAAAATAGCAGATTATCCTTTTACAACTTTAGAACCTAATTTAGGGGTAGTAAAACTTTTTGATGGAAATACATTTATTGTAGCAGATATTCCAGGATTAATAGAAGGAGCTCATAAAGGTATTGGTTTAGGGCATGAATTTTTAAAACATATAGAAAGAACAAGAATAATTCTTTATATGCTTGATATTTCCAAAGAAAAAGAAGTAATAAAGGACTATCAAATTCTAAAAAATGAATTAAAACTTTTTAACCCTCAACTTTTAGAAAAAGAATATTTTATTGCCTTAAACAAAATAGATCTTATATCTGATCCAGAAAAAATTAAAAATATAGTAAAACTTTTTGAAAAAAAAGATTATGAAAAAATATACCCGATTTCAGCAGTAACAGGGCAAGGTGTAATTGATTTGATTTATGCTATGTGGAATGAGCTTAAAAGGATAAAAGAAATTAAGGAATATCAATAGTTTAGAAGAGCTTTTAAAAATTTTTAAAAAGTTTAGAATTAATCTAATATGGATAGGAAAGAAAAAATTCAAAATTTATTAAGTGGGGTAAAAAAAATTATTTTAAAAGTTGGGAGTGCTGTAATTACTGAAGAAGATAAAGGATTGGATTATCAAGTTCTTCAAAATCTTACTTATGAAATTAATAAACTTTATAAAGCAGGTTATAAAATAGTTTTAGTTTCTTCAGGAGCTATTGCTTGTGGAAGGGCAAAATTAAAATATTTTAAAAAACCTATTTCTTTAACGGAAAAGCAAGCTTTAGCTGCCATTGGACAAGCAGCTTTGATTCAGGCTTATGAAGATATGTTTCAGCAATATGAAATTCAAGTAGCTCAAATCTTATTAACAGGTGAGGATCTTTCTCAAAGAGAAAGATACCTTAATGCTAAAAAAACATTGGAAACACTTTTAAAATGGAAAATAGTTCCTATTGTAAATGAAAATGATACAGTAACTACAGAAGGAATAAGATTTAGTGATAATGATATTTTATCAGCTTTAGTAGCAGGAACAGTGGAAGCTGATATTTTAATTGTCTTATCTGATGTAGATTCTCTTTATAGAGAAGATCCAAGAATAAATCCACAAGCAGAAAGAATTAAAGAAGTTGAGGAAATAACTTCTGAAATAATGAATATGGCAGGAGTTAAACCAGGTAGATTAGGTAGGGGAGGAATGTATTCTAAATTACTTTCTGCTCAAATGGTAACTTCTATGGGAATACCTATGGTGATTCTTCCAGGAAGAGCACCTTTAATTTTAGAAAAATTTTGGAGTGGAGAAGATGTAGGAACTATCTTTTGGGCTAAAGAAAGAAAACTTAATATGAGAAAACTTTGGATAAAATATTATATTAAACCAGAAGGTAAATTAATTATTGATCAAGGTGCGGAAAAAGCTATTTTAGAAAATGGTAAAAGTCTTTTAATTGGTGGAATTGTAAATGTAGAAGGAAATTTTTCTAAGGGTGCCTGTGTTGAATGTATAAATCTTAAAGGAGAGCCCTTAGCCAAAGGTTTAATAAACTTTTCTGCTCAAGAACTTCTAAAATTAAAAATTTCTACTGAAAGAATAAACAAAGAAGTCATTCATCGAGACAATCTGGTTATTCTTGATTAAGAAATTTAAAGGGAGGTGTTTTATGTCTGATTTTGTTCATCTTCATCTTCATACAGAATGGAGTCTCCTTGATGGAGCCATAAGGATAGATGATTTAGTAGGAAGACTAATAGAATATAAAATGCCAGGATGTGCTATTACTGATCATGGGACTTTATATGGAATTATTCATTTTTATACTAAATTAAAATCTGCAGAGTTAAAGCCTATTTTAGGATGTGAATTTTATGTAGCTGAGAATTCACGTTTTGAAAAAAAAGCTGCAAAAAAAGGGGAAGTAGGAACACATTTGGTTTTGCTTGCAAAAGATAAAGAAGGATATCAAAATCTCTTGAAATTAGCAAGTATCGCTTATTTAGAAGGATTTTACTATAAACCACGTATAGACAAAGAAGTTCTTAAAAATTATCATCAAGGACTTATCGCAATGAGTGCATGTTTAGAGGGGGAGATACCTAAACTTATTTTAAAGGGTCAAATTGATAAAGCTATAGAGGTTGCAAAATGGTATAAAGAAGTATTTGGAGAGGATTTTTATTTAGAACTCCAGAAAAATGATTTACCAGAACAAGAAAAGGTTAATATAGCTCTTTTAGAAATAAGTGAAAAGCTTGGAATTAAATGTGTTGCTACAGCAGATTGTCATTATTTAGATAAAGAAGATGCTTTAGCTCATGAAGTTCTTTTATGTATTCAAACAGGGCATAAACTTTCTGATCCTGATAGATTTAGATTTAATACAAATAAGCTTTATTTAGCAAGTATAGAAGAGATGAAAGAGAGATTTAAAGACCTTCCTTCTGAAATTATTACTAATTCTATGGAAATTTTCGAAAAAGTAAATTTAGAAATTCAAACAGGAGAAGTTCTATTTCCAAAAGCAAAAATTCCACAAGGAGAAAGTGTTGAAAGTTATTTTGTGAAAAAAGCAAAGGCAGGTTTAGAAAAGAGAATAAAAGAGCTTAAGAAAAAAGGAAATCTTTCAGCAGATGAAAAAGAATATTGGGAAAGATTAAAATATGAAATGGAAGTTATTATTGAGAAAGGGTATGCCAGTTATTTTTTAATAGTAGCAGATTTTATTGATTGGGCACGCTCACAAGGAATTCCTGTTGGTCCTGGCAGAGGATCTTCTGCAGGATCACTTACAGCTTATGCTCTTGGAATTACTAACTTGGATCCTTTAAGATGGGGACTTTTGTTTGAGAGATTTTTAAATAAAGAAAGACCAAGTCTTCCAGATATAGATGTAGATTTTTGTATGGAAAGAAGAGATGAAGTAATAGAATATGTAGCTAAAACTTATGGGAAAAAATATATAGCTAAAATTGCGACCTTTGGTCAGCTTAAAGCAAGACAAGTAGTAAGAGATGTAGGAAGAGTGCTTGGGTTTAAACCAAAAGAGATAGATCCTATAGCTAAAATGATAAGTCCTGGAATTGATGTCAGTTTAGAAAAAGAACTTAAAAGAGCTGAGTTTAAAAAACTGATGCAAAGGAATGAAAAATTAAATCAGCTATTTGAATTAGCTAAAAAACTGGAAAAATTACCAAGGCATGTGAGTCAACATGCAGCAGGTGTTGTTATTTCAGGGAAACCAATTATAGAAGTAGCACCTTTAATGAAAGGAGACGAAGGAGAAATTTTAGTTCAATTTGATATGAAGTCTTGTGAAACTGTAGGTTTAATTAAATTTGATTTTTTAGGTCTAAAAACTCTTACTATTATAGATCATACTTTAAAACTGATAAAAAGATATGAGGGAATAGATTTAGATATTAATGATATTCCTTTAGATGATGAAAAAACTTTTGAACTTTTAAGAAAAGGAGAAACTGAAGGGGTATTTCAATTAGAATCTGAGGGAATGAAAGAATTATTAAAAAGACTTAAACCATCAGATTTTAATGATTTAATAGCAGTATTGGCTTTATATAGACCAGGGCCTTTAGAAGGTGGACTTGTTGATCAATATATTGAAACAAAACATGGAAAAAGAAAACCAGAATATTTACATCCACTTTTAGAGCCTATTTTAAAAGAGACTTATGGGGTAATAGTTTATCAGGAACAAGTAATGGAGATTGCCAGAGCTTTTGCAGGATATACTTTGGGAGAGGCAGATTTATTAAGAAGAGCAATAGGTAAAAAACAAAAAGAGTTAATGGAAAGCTTAAGAGAAGAATTTGTTTCTCGTTCAATACAAAGAAATATACCTCAGGAAATAGCTGAAAAAGTTTTTGATTTAATTGAAAAATTTGCTGACTATGGTTTTAATAAAAGTCATTCTGCAGCTTATGCTTTGGTTGCATATCAAACTGCATATTTAAAAGCGCATTATCCTATTTACTTTATGGCTTCTATCCTTACTTACGAGGCTAATAAAAGTGAAGAAGTAAGTAAATATTTATCTACTGCTAATGAAATGGGAATTAATATTTTGCCACCAGATATAAATAAAAGTGAAGCTGGATTTTCTGTGGAGAATAATTCTATTAGAATAGGACTTTATGCAATAAAAAATGTAGGAGAAGAAGCAGTTAATGAAATTTTAAAGAAAAGACCATATAAATCTTTTATAGACTTCTGCAATAAAATAGATACTAAAAAAGTAAATAAAAAGACTATAGAGGCTTTAATTAAAGCAGGAGCATTTGATAGTTTAGAATCAAATAGAGCTAAACTTATACATAATCTTCCTTCAGTTCTTTCTATTTCAACCCAAACAAAATTTTCTACTTTATTTAAACAAACAACTTTACTTAGTTTAGATACAACTTTTAAATTAGAAGATGTTCCTGAGTGGAGTTTAGATGAAAAATTAAATTTTGAAAAAGAAGCTCTGGGATTTTATCTTACTGATCATCCAATAAAAAGATTTAGAAGGTGGATCAATATTTTTTCTTCCTATAATTTGGAAAAAATTAAAAATGCTAAGGAAGGAACAAAGGCAATTATAGCTGGAGTAATTTCAGAAATAAAATTAAAAAGCACTAAAATCGGTGAAAAAATGGCTATAATAAAAATAGAAGATGAGAAAGCAGCTTTAAGAGCTTTGATATTTCCTGATTTATATAAACAATATATGCAGATTTTAGGAGAAGGAGCAATGCTTTGGTTTAAAATTGAAGTAGATAAAGAAGAAGAAAACATAAATCTTTTAGTAGAAGATATAGCAGAATTGAAGGATTTAAAATTTTTCAAAAATGGAAAAATAGATATTGTTTTATCTTCAGAAGCTATCAATGAAAAAATTTTAGAACATTTCAAAAACTTTTTGATTAAAGAAGATGTCTCTGAAGGAGGATTACCTATTCAACTTTACTTAAAATATCCAGATTATTTAGTATGCTTTGAAGTAAACGGATATAAAATAAATCCATCTTATGAGCATTTATCTTTACTACTTGATACATTTAAACAGATCCATCTAAGAGTATCCAATCTATAAAAAAATTTATAGAAAAATAATAAAATTTCTACTTGGAAATTAAACTTATATAAGCTAAAATTAATTTTAAAAAAAGGAGGAAAAAATGCTTTCTAAAATTCCATTTGATGTTTCAAAAATTGAAGAAGAAGATTTAGATAAACAAATGCTTAGAGTAGCTATTATTGCAGAACTTGATGCTATTAATCTTTATGAGCAATTGGCAGCTATAACTAAAGATGAAAATTTAAAAACTGTTTTTCTTGACATAGCAAGAGAAGAAAAAACCCATGTAGGTGAATTTTTAACCATGCTTCTTATGAAAGATGAAGAACAAGAAAAAGAATTAGAAGCCGGAGAGGAAGAAGTAGAGGAAATTTTGGAGAATGAAGAAGAATAAAATTTTAATTAAATGATTAAATGCTTAAGATTTTATGGAATTTTATTATAATTTTTTTAATTTTGCTTATTTTTGATACATCTTCTGGTATCTCTGCTTATAAAAAACATTTTGAAATTACAGCTCGTAAAATAGAAATTTTTCATAAACCAGAAATTGTTATTGCTAAAGGGGATGTAGTTATTTGTGATAAAAAGTTTTTAATTTGGGCTCAAGAAGTTAGATATGAAATTGAAACAGAATATTTTACTTTGAAAAATTTTAAGATTTTTGATTTTCAAAAAAATTCCATTACAGAAGGTGATAAAGGTTTTTTAGATCTTAGAAATGAAGAAATTTGGGCAGATGAGGTATTTATATATTTAAAGAAAGAACAAATAAGAATAAAGGCTTTTAATTTTCATAAAAATGCTTTAAATGAATATTTTGCTAAAAAAGCAATTATTACTACATGTGAAATGGATTATGAAAACGAAAAAAAATTTCCACCTTGGAGTTTAGAAGTAGATAATTTTGTTTTAACTCCAGAAGGAATTAGTAGTGGAGAAGCAACAAAATTCAGAATCAAAAATGTTCTTATAGGTTATATTCCAAAAACTGCTTATGTTCCTAAAGTTAGTTTACCTATAACAGTTCCACGAAAAACAGGATTTTTAACTCCTAAACTTGCTCAAGGTAGTAGATTAGGAATAGGAGTTCAAATTCCCTTTTTTTGGGCAATTACTGATCAAATAGATTTTACTATTGCACCTATTTATTTCTCCAAGAGGGGATTATTAATAGATATAGAAAATCAGTTTAAGTTTAAAGAAGATTTTAAAGGTTTTATAAAAGTTAGATGTCTTAAAGATATTAAAAAGAAAGGTTATGGTATAGAGGAAGAACCAGAAAAAAATAAGTGGTGGGTTGTAGGTAAAATAGACTATGGAGTGAAACCAAATTTAGATATACATTTAGACCTTGATGTAGTTTCAGAAAGGGGATTTTTAGAAGAATTTGATGTTGGAGAAGGAGGATATACAACTACTCGATACTCATTTTTAGAAAGATTTAATAGAGATATAGAAAATAAAGCACAAGAATATAGAACATCAAAATTCTGGATTCAATATTGTAAAAATAGTTTATATGGAAGACTGGAAAGTACCTATTTAGATTATCATGGTGAATTAGACGAAGATACCATTTTGCAACCTTATTTAAAATTAAAACTAAATTTTTTACCCATTAATTTATTTACTACCTTTTTAACTGATGGTTCTTTTAAATATCTTTATACTTATAGAGAAAAAGGTTATTATGGACATAAGATTAATACTAAAATAGGAATAGCTTATCCTTTTAAATTTGGTGTATTTTTTAATTCTGCTCAATTCAAATATAATTTTGATTTTTATAATTTAAGAAAAGAAGAAAATTTTGAAGACACTAATATAAATCGAAATTTTTTTGAATTTTTATTTAATTCCTATACCATACTTTCTAAATATTATGACTTCTTAACTTTTTTAAATCGAAATTTAAGGTTTTTACATGTTTTCAAACCATATATTACTTATTTTTACCGCTCTAAACCCAGTGAAACAGATATCCCACAATTTGATTATGAAGATTTAATAAGTGATAAACTTCATACTTTGGAGTATGGATTGTGGCAGTATTTTAGTTTACCTTATCATAGAAATTTTTTAATTATTAGAGCATATCAGCAATATGATTTTACGAAAGCTCAACGTTCAGCTACAGCTACAAGGCCTGAAGAAAAACCTTTTTCTGATCTGTATTTACAAATTATGCTTAATTACAGCCCATATATTTCTGCCAGATATGATACAACTTACAATTTTTATGGTCTTGGATTTAAAAAACATTCTTTAAATTTAAGTTTAAAAGAAATTTTTCTTGATTATATAAATTTGATTTATCAAGAAGATTCTGCATGGAATACAAGACAATTAACAGTTGATTTAAGGTCTACGATTTTGAATAAAATTCTAACAGAGTTTTATATTAGCAGAAACCTTATAAGAGATGAAACTACAGAAATGAGACTTCAAGGAGCTTATTTACATGAATGTTATACTGTTAGTTTAGGTTTTTCTGTTACTCCTAAAGATACAAAGTTTTTTTTCCTTTTTGAATTAAAGGGATTGGGAGGTTATGGAATAGAAAGATAAATTGAAAAAAAATGCTTAAAAAGATTAAAATTTTAATGCCTGATCCTGTAAAATTTAAATTTGTGAAAGAGGGTTTAGAATACTATTTAAAAAGAATTGAACCTTTTGTTTTGGTTGATACCATATTTCCAAAAATAAAGACTAAGGTATCTAATGTGAGTATAAAATTGAAGAAAGAAGAAGAAGCAATAAAAAAATATATTTTAGATAAGGATTATTTAATAGTTCTTGATGAAAAAGGAAAAATTTTTAAGAGTATAGAATTAGCAGAAAGATTGAAAAAATTAATTCAAAATTGTACTTATATTACGTTTATCATAGGTGGACCGGATGGTTTATCTGAAAATTTAAAAAAGCAAGCTAAAGAAATATGGAGTTTATCACCCCTTACTTTAAATCATGAAATAGCACTTCTTGTGTTTATTGAAGCACTTTACAGAAGTTTTACAATTATAAAAGGTATTCCCTATCATAGAGAATAAATTTAAGAGGAAATAGAAATGAAAAAATTTGCAATTATTTATGATAAGATATTTTTAAAACATAATCCAGGAAGTTTTCATCCTGAAGCTCCTCAAAGAGTTCAAGCTATTTGGGAAAGATTACAAAAAGAGGATATAAAACCATATGTGGAATTTTTCTTGCCAGATACTGCTACTAAGGAAGAAATTCTGTGGAACCATAGTGAATATTTATATAACCTTATCTTTCAAACTAAGGATAAACCTTATACTCAACTTGATCCAGATACTGTAATCAATGAATATTCATTTGAAGCTGCAGTTAAAGCAGTTGGAGCACAAAAAACTGCTTTAAAACTTCTTTTAGAAAAAGATTATAATGGTGCTTTTGCACTTGTAAGACCACCAGGACATCATGCTGAAAGAGATCGTGCCATGGGATTTTGCCTTTTTAATAATATCGCTATAGCAGCTTATTATGCCAAAAATTATTATGGACTTAAAAGAATTTTAATTGTAGATTGGGATTTGCATCATGGAAATGGAACACAAAAAAGTTTTTATTCTGATTCAGAAGTCTTATATTTTTCTACACATCAGTATCCATATTATCCTGGAACAGGACATTATTCTGAAATTGGCAAAGATGAGGGAATAGGATTTACTTTAAATATTCCTCTACCAGCTTATTGTGGAGATGAAGAGTATATCTATGTTTTTAAACATTTTTTAGAATCAATAGCCTTGCAATATAAACCTCAAATTATAATGGTTTCTGCAGGATTTGACTTTTGCGAAGGAGATCCTTTGGGTAGTATGGAAGTTACTCCACAATTTGGAATACCTGTTTTAACTAAAATTTTAAAAAATATCGCAGAAAAAACCTGTAATGGGAAAATACTTTTTACCTTAGAAGGAGGGTATAATCTTACAAACTTACAAGAAAGTGTAGCAAATTTAATTTTTACTTTTTTAGGAATAAAAGAGATCTCAGAAAAAATAGAATTTTCTGAAAAAACAAAAAAAATTGAAACAAAAATTTTAAAACCACTTAAAGAATTACTTAGATATAAAACAAAATGGCAGATTTAAATTGTTTAGATTAAGCATAAAAAAGTTTTTCACTATAATTATCCTTATACTTCTTTTAGTTGCTGGATATTTTCACCTTTTAAAATACAAAAGAACTCCAGAAGGAATATTAATTTTACATGGAAGGATTGAAGGGAAAGAGATTAATGTATCATCTAAAATTCAAGGAAGGATTATAAAGCTTTACAAAAGAGAGAGTGACAAAGTTAAAAAAGGAGAAATTATTGCTGAACTTCGTCCTGATGAATATTTAGCTCAGCTTAAAAGTGCTAAAGAGGAGGTGGAGGCAGCTTATCAGAATAAACTTCTTGGAGAAAGCTATCTTTTAAAATCACGAGTTAAGCTCGAGCAAGCAAAGAGAGATTTAAAAAGGTTTGAAAAACTATATAAAAAAGGACTAATCTCCAAAAGAGATTTAGAGTTGGCAGAACTTAATTACAAATCAGCTCTTGCTGAATTAAGAGTTAATGAAAGATATATTTCTTATGCTGAGGCAAGGTATAAATCAGCTTTACAAAAATTAAAGGAAATAGAGGTAATTTATAAAGAAACAAAAATTTATGCCCCTTCAGATGGGGTTATTTTATCTCGACCAGTAGAGGAAGGAGAAGTAGTAAATCCAGGACAAACAATTTATACTATGGTTAATCTTCAAAAACTTTATGTGAAGGTTTACATACCTGAACCAGATCTTGGTAAAGTAAAACTTGGTCAGCCTGCAAGGGTATATGTAGATGCTTATAAAAATCGCTACTTTAATGGAACCTTAACCAGGATTTATGAAGAGGCTGAGTTTACCCCTAAGGATGTGCAAACAAAAGAAGAAAGAGTAAAACTTGTTTTTGGTGCTGAGGTTTCTGTAGATAATAAAGAAGAGCTTCTTAAACCAGGTATGCCTGCTGATGTGGTAATAAAGATTGATCCTAAAGCAGAATGGATAAGACCTTAGATATTTCAGTTATTGAAGTTGAGAATCTTTCTAAGTCTTATGGCAAAATTCAAGCTGTAAAAGAAGTTTCTTTTAAAGTAAAAAAAGGAGAAGTTTTTGGACTCATAGGTCCTGATGGTGCAGGCAAAACCTCCATTATTCAAATTTTAACAGGAGTATTAACTCCCACTTCTGGAAAGGCATTTATAAATGGTATAGATGTAACAAAAGACCCTGAAAGAATAAAAAGTATTATTGGTTATATGCCACAAGGTTTAGGTCTTAATCTTTATGATAATCTTACTGTAGAAGAAAATATAAATTTTTTTCGAGATCTGAGACGAATTCCGGAAAAAATCTTTAAAAAAAATAAAGAGATCCTCTTAGAGATTACTAAACTAAAACCTTTTCTTAATAGACAGGTAAAAGCTTTATCTGGTGGTATGAGGCAAAAACTTGCACTTATTTGCACTCTTCTTCATCTTCCAGACATCATTTTTCTTGATGAACCAACCACAGGAGTTGACCCTCTTTCAAGACAAGATTTTTGGAGAATAATACATAACCTTGTTAAAGAAAGAAAAATAACTGTTCTTCTGACCACATCTTATATGGATGAAGCAGAAAGATGTCATAGGATAGCTCTTATGCATGAGGGAAAAATTTTATTAGAAGAAAGACCTGAAAATATTGGCAATTTAGAGGAAATATTTATAGAAAAAATAACAGGACAAAAACCAAAGATAATAGATATTGTCAAAAAAAGAGATGAAGATAAATCTTTAATGATAGTTTGCAAAGGTGTTAGCAAACTTTTTGGGAGCTTTAAAGCAGTAGATAAAGTAGATTTAAAAGTTGAGAAAGGAGAGATTTTGGGACTTCTTGGTCCTAATGGAGCAGGAAAAACTACTCTTATAAAAATGATGTGCGGACTTCTTGAACCATCTGAAGGGAAAATATCTATTTTGGGATACGATGTTCAAAAAGAAAGAGCTAAAATTTGGAATGTAATAGGATATATGTCTCAAAAATTTTCTTTATATAAAGATTTAACTGTTTTAGAAAACATGAAATTCTATGCAGGGATTTATGGAGTTAAAGATTATAATTTTAAAGAAATTTTAGAAAGACTTGAACTTCTTGAAATGGGAGATCGTTTAGTAAAAGATTTACCATTTGGTATAAGACAAAGATTAGCTTTAGCATGTGCGCTTTTACATAAACCACCAATTTTATTTTTAGATGAACCAACTTCTGGGGTTGATCCTGTTGCAAGAAGAAATTTTTGGGAAATTATTTATCAAGTTTCTCGTCAAGAAGGAACCACAGTTATAGTTTCCACTCATTATATGGATGAAGCAGAAAACTGTGATAGATTGGGGCTTATGAATAGAGGAAGATTAATTGCTCTTGGAACTCCTGAAGAGATAAAAAAAGAATCAGAAAAGTTTTCAGGTTCACTTTTACAAATTAAAACTCCTTATTTTTATAAAGCTTTTGAGTTAATTTCCAAAGAATTTCCTGAAATTTCAATTTATGGAAATAAAATCTTTATTAGAACTTTTGAAATAGAAAATGCTAAAGAAAGGATTAAAAATCTTTTTGAGAGCCAAAAATTACTTTCTTTTGAAATAGAACAAATTTTAATCCCTTTACAAGAGGCTTTTGTAGATTTTATAAAAAGAGAAGAAGCTTTAAATGTTTAAAAGATTTTCAGGAATTGTAAAAAAAGAATTTATTGAATTATTAAGAGATAAATTAGCTCTCATACTTATTTTTATAGCTCCTGTTTTAGTGATATTTCTTGAAGGTTATGGACTTGTTTTTGATGTAAAAAAAATACCCTTAGCCTTTTTAGATTATGATAGAAGTAAGCTTAGTAGAGAATATATTAATTCCTTTGTTAATTCTGAATATTTTAAATTTTATAGATTAGTCAGTAATTATAAAGAGGCAGAAGAGCTTATTAAGAAAGGGGAAATAAGAGCTTTAATAGTTATACCTCCAGATTTTTCAAGAAAACTCTATAAATGGCAAAATGTTCAAGTGCAAATTTTAGTAGATGGAACTTATCCTAATCGTGCACAGATTGTAAAAGGTTATGTTTCATCTATAAATTTTAAATTTAATATGAAATTACTTCAAATTTATGCTAAAACCTTAGAGAAAAAGGAAAAATTTCCGATAGAAGTTGAGATACGAGCTTGGTATAATCCTGCTCTTGAAAGTAAAAATTTTATTATGCCAGGAGAATTAGTTACAATTTTATGTTTTTATCCTATTTTAATAAGTTGTTTAGCAATAGTAAGAGAAAAAGAACTCGGTAGTATTTTTAATTTTTATTGTTCTCCTGCTAAATCTTGGGAAATAGTTCTTGGTAAAGCAATACCATATATTGTAGTTAGTTTTTTAACTTATTTAACCTTATTTTTTATTACTGTGTTTGTTTTTAAAGCTAAATTTATCGGAAATTTTATAGCTCTTTCTATAGGCAGTTTTCTTTACATTTCCTGCACAGTGGGATTTGGATTTTTAATTTCTTCTTTTACAAAAACTCAAATTACAGCTATGCTTTTAGCCTTTGTTTTAGCAGTTCTACCTTCTTATTTATATTCTGGCTATCTTTGTCCAATAAGCAGTATGGACATCGGTGGACAAATTATGAGTAAATTTATTCCTGCAACTTATTTTTTAAAAATTGTAAGAGGTATTTATTTAAAAGGATTGGGTTTGGATTTTTATATAGATAATCTTTTTTATCTTTGTCTTTATGGTTTTATTGTTTACACCTTAACTATTTTGAAATTTAAAAAGAGGATAGATTGAGGCGATTAGTAGTTTTATTAAAAAAAGAATTTTTACAGCTTTTACGAGATAAAATTTTAATAATTATTTTAATCTATGCCTTTACTATAGATGTTTATGTAGGTGGTGAAGGAGTAAAATTAGAAGTAAATAATTTTCCTACTATTATTCAGGATCAAAGTAAATCTTTTAAAAGTAGAGAGCTTATAAGTAGGTTTAGAGAACCTTATTTTAAAATTCTTGCTTTTGTAGAATCTGATAAAGAAGTGGTGGATTGGCTTGATAGAGGGAAAGCTTTAATGGCTATTATTATACCTCCTGATTTTGAAAGAAAAGTAGATAAAGGTCAGGGAAAAATTCAAGTAATTATTGATGGAACCATGTCTATAACTGCAACTATGGCTGTTTCTTATGTAGCAGAGATTGCTAATGATTATGCTATAGAACTGCTTGAAAGAAAAGAAAAACTAACTAAACATTTTTTTGAAGGTCTTCCACAAATTGATGAAAGAACCAGAGTTTTATTTAATCCCAATTGTCTTAGTCATTGGTTTATGGGGCTTGCTGAATTATTTAATGTAGTGACTATGGTGCCACTTTTAATTACAGCAGCGGTTCTTATAAAAGAAAAGGAATATGGAACCATAGAACAACTTCTTGTTACTCCTGTTAGAAGCTGGGAAATTTTTTTAGCAAAAATATTACCTACAGTTATAATAGTGAGTTTACTTACTATGTTAAGTATTTTTATTATGATTAAAGGTGTTTTTAAAGTTCCTATTAGAGGAAATTTATTTTTATTTTATATAGTAACCTGTCTTTATATTTTTAGTTTATCTTCTATAGGTATTGCTATTGCAACTATGGTTAGAAATCTTTCTCAGGCTATGATGGTTATTATGATTATATTAGTGCCTATGCTTATGATTTCAGGAGTTTGGACCCCTCCAGAAGCTATGCGTTTATTTACAAGATATATAAGTTTATTGTCTCCTATGAGATATTATTTAGATTTTGGCTATGGAGTTATACTAAAAGGAAATAGTTTAAAATATGTTTGGCAAGATATATTGGGAATTATTTTTATAGGAAGTTTACTTTTATTTTTTTCTGCTTTAAGATTTAGACAGAGTTTTGCTAAATAAAATAAAACTTGTTATGAAACACTTTCTATTTTTAAGACATGGTCCTGTTGCAGAAGAATATCAGAAAATATTTTATGGACAGCTCGATATTCCGCTTTCTGAGGAAGGTAAGCGCAAGTCTTTGCAGGTGGTAAATGAACTTGCAAATTATTCTATAAAAGCAGTTTTTTCAAGTCCTCTTCAAAGGGCGCTTTTTCCTGCAAAAATATTGGCAGAAAAAAAGAGAATACCTCTAATTGTAAAAGAAGAGCTAAAAGAAATAAATTATGGAGTTTGGACTGGACGTTTGAGAGAGGAGGTTTATAAAGAGCCTCTTTTCTGGAAAAGATTAAGAATTGATAACCTTTCTCCACATAAAGGAGAGTCTATAAAAGAGTTAAGAGCAAGGGCTAAAAAATTTTGGGAAGATTTAGCAGATTTAGAAGAAGGATTATATAGTATTTTTACTCATGGAGGATTTATAAGGGCACTTCTTTGTGAACTTTTAGCTATTGAAACTCGTTTTTTTCTTACATTTGAAGTTTACCATTTAAAAGGGGTTCTTGTTAGTCTTTCTGAGAAAAGAGAGTATTTTATTCGCGGGATTAATTTAGATCCGGATCAAATTGAAGAACTTATCGAGAGTTCTTACTGGTAGAGATCTTTTTGAAAAATGTTAAAAAGTGTATTATATTTAGAATTAAGGCTATTGGGACCTGCGCGACGGATCCTGGTGAACCCCGCCAGGCCCGAAAGGGAGCAACGGTAGCCAGGCTCTCCGGGTGCCGCAGGTATCCCAATAGCCCCTTTTAATAATAATGGAAGCGTAAGGGGACTGGTGTCCCTCCCGGGCTTCAAACCCGGTGCACCCCAATTAAAAAGGGGTGGGTGGGTTCAATTCCCACACGCTTCCGCCAAAATAAAAAGTATGAAAAAAAACTTTTTTAAATTTTTATTTTATTTTTTCATTTTTGTTTTCATTTTTTCTAATCATTTAAGTTATGCTTTACTCAGTCTTTCTGAAGAAGAAAAAATAGGAAAGGAGGTTCTTCAAGAATTATCTTCAAAGGTTGAATTTATTCAGGATATAGAATTAGTGGCTTACATAAATAGCATAGGAAAATTACTTACAGAAAAAGGAGTGGATTTTTCACCTTTTAAATTTAGGTTTTATCTTATAAAAGATGATACTTTTAATGCCTTTTCTGTTCCAGGAGGATATATATTTTTTAATTCTGGTATTTTTGATAGTATTGAATCCGAAGAAGAACTTGCTGGTATAATGGCTCACGAAATGGCGCATAATTTGTGTAGGCATGTGGCAAAGAGATTAGAAAGTATAAAAAAAATGCAGGTAGCAATTACTGCTGCAACCTTAGCAGCAATTCTTTTAGGTGGTGGTAAAGCAGCAGAAGCTGTAGGTATTACTTCTTCTGCTTTTGCAGAAACAAAACTTTTAGCCTACAGCAGAGCTGATGAAGAAGAAGCAGATAGAACAGGCTTTCAAATTTTAATAAAAACAGGGTATAGTCCTTGGGGTATGGTTAATGTAATGAAAAGGTTAGCTCGTCAAAGCAATCTTGCTATAGAACTTAATTACAGATATTTATTAACTCATCCTTTACCTTATGAGAGATTAAATTATTTAATTAATTTAGCTAATAAATATAGCTCTAACAAAACTTCAGTAGCACTTATAAGTTCTGATCCTTATTATTTTAAAAGACTATCTATTAAAGCTAAAGTTCTTTCTAAAAATTCTGCAGATCTGATATTAAAATATAAAGAAATATTAAAAATTAAAGAAGATCCATGGATTAGATATTCTTTAGCTCTTGCTTTAGCTGAACAGAGATTTTTTAAAGAAGCAATTACTGAAATGCAAAAAGCTTTAAAAGAATTGCCTTCAAAACCTTACTTTTTATTAGATCTGGCTGAGATATATTTTAATTTTGGAGATTATCAAAATACTCTAAATATTTTAAAAAAAATTAAATTTTCTCAAAATTTTAAAAAACTTTACGAAAAAATATGTTATTTAAAACTTCAATATTTAAAAGCAAGAGCTTTAGCAGAAAGTTTTCAGATCTTTCAAGCTTATACAATTTTTAATAAGCTTAAAGAAAATAAAATATTAGAAAATGATCCTTATTTTTATTTCCATTTTGGAAGAACATGTTCTAAAATAAATAAAGATGGAGAAGCTCATTTTTATTTTGGTAAATATTATGAATTAAAGGGTGATTATGAAACTGCTTACTTTCATTATAAAAAAGCCCTTTCCTTTTTATCTAAAAAAGATAAAATGTATAATGAGATTATAAAAACTTTAAAGGAAGAATAAAAAATTATTTAGATTAGGAGGCAGGTATTAAATGGCTGAAAAAAATATTTCTTCAGCAAGAACTCATAAAATAAAAATAAAAAAACCTTTTAGTATTAAATATAAAGAAAAAATAGTATGTCCTTATTGTAATAATAGTGAAGATTTTTATGAAATAATAGAAAATGCCACTTTTTTTATTTCTTATATTCAGAATTCTGATGGAACTTTAGAACCTATAGAAGAGGAAGTAGAAATTTTAGGACCTGTAAAATTTTTCTGTGGAATTTGCAATGCAGATTTAACACATCTTAAAAATAAATTTTAACAATTGGTGTAAAAAATTGCGTCCTTATTATATAGTTCTCAGTTATCAAGCCTTTAGAAAGCATTTCCAGGAGCTAAAAAAAGGGGATCTTATAGGAATAAGATTGCCTTTAAAAAGAGAAGAAACAGGACTGATAATAGATTTAATAAATAGAAAAGTAGAAGCTTTCCCTTCTTTTTTGTCTCAGATACTTAGCACTTCCAAAACTTTACAAGCAGAGATTTTAAAAAAATTCATGTTACCTTATACCTTTTCAATTCGTGATAAAACTACTTTACTTTCGGTAATTTCAGAATTATCTCAACTAAAAGGTAAATTTCAAAAATTTATTACTAAAGATGATAGAGCTAATTGTGGATTAGGAGTAAGACTTTGGAATTCTTTAGAAGAAATTTACAATGTAGCAGGAACTCCGATTTTATCTTTTCCTTTTGTATTACAGCCTTTTTTTGAGAATATAAGAGATATAAGAGTTGTTATTCTTGGAGAATACCATATAGAAGCTTATGAAAGAGTGAATCCATATAATTTTAGAAAAAACCTCTTTTTTGGAGGTAACCCAAAAATTTATGAATTAACTGAAAAAGAGATAAAATTTTGTGAAAAAGTTATGAAAAGAGGCAAATTTCCTTATGCTCATTTAGATCTTATATATATTGGAGATAAAGGTCCGTATCTTTCAGAAATTAGTCTAAGAGGTGGAATTAAGGGAGCTAAAATAACCCATCAGGCTTATGAAGAAACAGTTAAAAAAATACATCAAAATTTTTACAAAAAATGGGAAGAAAAGTATAGTCCTGTAGAATATCTTACTCCTTGAAATTACAACAAATTCAATAAGAACAGCTTTTATAAAAGTTGAAAGTTATATCTCTTTCAAGTCCTTTAAATTTTTATAAGTTCCTACAGCTTTTATATATTCTATAAATCTTTGGTAAGTTGAATGATGCGAGAGAGTTTTTGCATTTCCAATGCATATAAGCTTTCTTTTTGCTCTGGTAATGGCAACATTAAGTCTTCTCAAATCATTTAAAAATCCTATCTCACCTGTATTATTGGAACGGACAAATGATATTAAAATAACTTCTTTTTCTCTTCCCTGAAATCCATCTACAGAATTTACTTCTATTTTTAGATTTTTTTCTAAAAGCAACTGTTTAAGTAGTTTAACCTGAGCTGCATAAGGTGTAATAATTCCTATATCTCTTTTATTAATTCCCATTTTTAATAGCTCTTCTACAAGCTTTAAAGCCAAATGGGCTTCAATATGATTCTCATAAGAGGTAGAGCCTTCTGGTTGAAATTCAAAGGCATTACTTCCAGAAGTATCAATAAATGAAAGAGGTTCTTCTGGATCCAGTATTTCCTTAAATTTTTCTGGTTTTTTTACTTTTAAATCTGCCAAAGTATGACTTTTTACTGAGTCTGCAGGTTTTAAAAGACCATTATAAAATTCTTGATTTGGAAAATTCATGATTTTTTCATTCATTCTATATTGAATTTCAAGCATGATAGATAAATCTGGATAAGTTTTTATGAGCTTTTCAAAAAGAGTATTTTCCAACTCTTTAGCTTCTTCACTTAAAATTGTAGGAGGAAGCTGTTTGTGATCTCCTGCAATGTAAAATTTGTCTGCTTTCATAATGGGAATAAGAGTGGAAGGTTCTATTTGCTGACTTCCTTCGTCAATTACTGCTACATCAAAATGGAAATCTTGCAGAAACTCAGAAAATACCATTGAATTAGTAGAAACCACTATATCAGCTTCTGAAATTATATCTTTAAAAATTTCTTTTTCTTTTTCTTTTAATACCTTAATATGTTTATCTATTTCGTAATTTAGAGTTAGCCATTTAGCCATAGAGCGCGTAATACCTTTTGAAATTCCTCTTATACCTTGTCTTCTTTTACTAAGATAGATAATCTCTTCATCACTTAAACCACGCCTAAGACTGGGAATAGGTTTAATAAATTTATCTCTTTTTTCAATCAAAGATCTCACTTTATTCCATCCTATTTTTACATTTTCAGCCTCAGGATGTTTTTCAGAAAGAGCAAAGATTGAAAAACTTTCCAATTCTTCCATTACCCTTGCAGGATGCCCAATTCTTACAATTTTAAGATCAGGATATTTTGAAAGATTTAAAATTAAATTATCTACAGCTATATTTGAATCAGCTGTAGCAAGAACCTTTTTGCCCCTTTTTATTAGTTGAATAATTAATTCTGTAAGGGTGCGCGTTTTACCTGTGCCAGGAGGACCATGAATTAAGAAAAAATCCTTAGCTCCCAATGCCAATTTAATAGCCTTTAATTGAGTTTTATTAAGATCTGAATCTACAGGAGTAAAATCAATCTCCTTAGCAGAAAAAGGGGCTTTTAAACCTATAATAATATTTCTCAAATCTCTTTGCCTTCCTGTAGCATGTCTTAAAATTTCTAAATTTTCACTCATTCGTCTAAAAGTCACATCATTTACATACAGATCTATTCTTATTCCTTTTTTATAAACCCATTTAGGAGGCTTATTTTCAAAAGCAACTGTTATACTTTTTTCAGTTACTTTTATTACTGTTCCTATAAGGTCACTTTTTAATGGATCTCTTCTACTAATAAGAACTACATCTCCGGTTGTAATTTCAGTTTCTATAGATTTTTTTCTTCCAAATTTTACTAAATAAAGATGAAATTTTACTCCAGCTTTACTTCCCTTTAAATTTAAAATTGCTCTTCCAAGAATTTCTCTTTCTTTTCCAGAAACTTTTCGTATTTCCTCTTCTTGGGTTTTCATTTCAGCCAGTCTTTCTATCTCAATAAATTTTTTGAATTTTTCTACATATTTATGAACAGTAATAATTTCTTTTATAGTTTCTTTATCAGGTATAAATTCTGGATAAAAATCGCATAAAGATTCATCTTTTAGGAAAATTAAAGAAGCACCATTAGCTTTATAAATACTTTTTATATCCTTTAATTTGAGTCCTAATTTTTTTAATTTTTTGTGAAGTTCTTTATCTTCTATAATTCCTTGAAGTAATAGAGGCATTATAATTTATACTAATAGAAATAATATTTTGATCAATTTTTAATTATTGCAAAATTTTTATATAATATTATTTTAGGTAAGTATAATAATGTTTTTAAATCAAAAATTTTTTTAAATAAAGGAGGTTAAAATGAGAAGAAATTTTTTTCAGTTTTTAATTTTTGAGTTTCTGATTTTTGGAATAGTTTTGAGTATTTTATGTCAAATTAATACAGCTTTTGCTGATGAAAGTGAAAGAATAGAAGATTGTATCCGTATTCTGGATGAAGTTATTACTTCTTCTGAAGAAGCTCCACTTCATATTTTAAAGCAGGCAAAAGGTGTTGTTCTTATTCCAGGAGTTAAAAAAGTTGGATTAGGCTTAGGTGTTACACGAGGTAAAGGAGTAATAGTATTTAAAAATGATCAAGGTAAATGGCTTCCACCTTTATTTATTTCATTATATGGAGGAAGCATAGGGCTTCAACTTGGAGCAAAAAGCTCAGATGTGATAATTTTTCTCATGACTGATAAAGCAATAGAAAAATTTAAAAAATCTAAACTAAAACTGGGAGCAGATTTACATGTTACTGCTGGACCTAAAGGGAAAAATATAGGTATTTCTACAGGCAGGCTTTCTAAAGTTGATGCCTATTCGTATGTTAAAGAAAAAGGGGTTTTTGCAGGTGCTGTAATTTCTGGCTCAAAATTAAGTTATGATTCTAAGGCAATAAAAAAATATTATGGGAAACCTTTTACTGTGGCGGATATATTTAAAGGAAATATACCTCAAAATATTCCAGAAGAAGCTCAGAAGTTATTGGAAATATTGAGAAAATACACTCAATAAAGATTTCAGAAAATATCGAAGTTGTAAAAAAGTAAAAAAGTTTTATATTGAGGTATTATGAGATATCCTAATAGAAAAGGATATTTTGGTCAATTTGGTGGTAGATTCATTCCTGAAACTTTAATGCCTCTTATTTTTGATTTAGAATCAGCATATTTAAAAATTAAAAAAAATCCATCTTTTTGGAAGGAATGGAAAGAACTGTTGCGAGAATATGCTGGAAGACCTACACCTTTAACTTATGCTGAAAATTTTTCTAAGTATCTTGGTGGGCATATAAAAGTTTACTTAAAAAGAGAGGATCTTTTACATACAGGGGCTCACAAACTTAATAATACTTTAGGACAAGTTCTTCTTGCAAAAAAAATGGGGAAAACCCGTATTATTGCAGAAACAGGAGCAGGTCAACACGGTGTAGCAACTGCTACTGCTTCTGCACTTTTAAATATGCAATGTGTTATTTATATGGGATTAAAAGATACTCAAAGACAGGCTTTAAATGTTTTTAGAATGAGGCTTTTAGGAGCTGAGGTTATCCCTGTTTATTCAGGAACTCAAACTTTAAAAGATGCTATAAATGAAGCATTAAGAGATTGGGTTACAAATGTAAGAACTACTTTTTATGTAATAGGTTCAGTTGTTGGACCTCATCCCTATCCAATGATGGTAAGAGATTTTCAAAGTATTATAGGACAAGAAACAAAAAGACAAATTTTAAAAAAAGAAGGAAGACTTCCAGATGTAATAATTGCTTGTGTAGGTGGTGGTTCAAATGCAATGGGTATTTTTTATCCATTTGTTAAAAATAGAGAAGTTAAATTAATTGGAGTTGAAGCAGGAGGAAGAGGAATTAATACAGATTATCATTCAGCAAGTCTTAATGCAGGTGAGCCAGGTGTTTTACATGGTATGTTAACTTATTTATTGCAAGATAAAGTAGGACAGATAAAAGGAGCGCATTCTATTGCTCCTGGTCTTGATTATCCAGGGGTTGGCCCTGAACATTCATATTTTAAAACTATAAGAAGAGCAGATTATGTTTATGTTACAGATGAAGAGGCTTTAGAGGCTTTTCAAATTCTATCTGAAATTGAGGGGATAATTCCTGCATTAGAACCTGCTCATGCTATAGCTTATTTAATTAAAATAGCAAAAGAGCTTCCCAAAGATAGTATAGTAGTTATTAATTTATCTGGTAGAGGGGATAAAGATGTATCTTCAGTTAAAGAGTATCTTGAAAGTAGATAAACCAATAAAAAAAGGGGCAAAACTAATAGAAGATTCTATAAAAATTTTAAAAAAGAAAGGGAAAATTCCTTTAATTCCTTATATTACATGCTGGGATCCGGATTTAAATACTACAGAAGCTATTTTATGGGAATTAGCTGAATTTTCTCCTGCATGTATAGAACTCGGTTTTCCTTTTTCTGATCCAGTGGCAGATGGACCAACTATTCAAAAAGCTGTAATAAGAGCTTTAAGACATAAACCTACTTTTGAAGCCTTTTTTGAGTTTATAGAAAGACTTAATAAAAAAGGATATTCTATTCCTTTAGTTTGTATGACTTATTATAATATTCCTTATCGTTTTGGACTCAAAAAAACAATAGATTATGCTTTAAAAGCAGGTCTTTCTGGTTTTATTATTGCTGATCTTCCTATAGATGAAGCAGGTCCCTGGCTTGAAGTTAATAGAGGAAAAGGGCTTGCTACTATTTTTTTAGCTACTCCTACCTCTTCTGAAGAAAGAATTAAAAAAATTGCTAAAGTATGCTCAGGATTTATTTACTATGTATCTTTAACTGGAGTTACTGGAGCAAGAGATAGACTGCCAGAAGATGTTATAAATCGTCTTGAATTAGTTAAAAAATTATCTTCTGTTCCAGTTGGTGTAGGATTTGGAGTTTCTAAAAAAGAACATGTAAAAATGTTAGCTCCTTATGCAGATGCTATTATTATTGGGAGTGCTATTGTAAAAATTATTGAAGAAAAAAAGAAAAAAGCTCCTAAAGAGATCAAAAAATTTCTTCAATCTTTAAAATGAAAATCCTTAAGGTCAAAACAAAACTCAGTTATGAAATTTTAATAAAAGAAAATCTTTTTGAAGAGATCCCTCAAGATTTAAAAAATAATTTTGATTTCGGTAAAATAGCAATTATTACAGACAGTAATGTAGAAAAACTTTATGCTAAAAAGCTTTTTAAAATATTTCAAAAAGAGAATATAAAAGCAGAAATTTTTTCTTTTCCTGCAGGAGAAACTTCTAAAAATATAGATACAATTATTTTTCTTGCAAGAGCTCTTGTTCAAAAAAATTTTGATAGAAAAGATATGATTGTAGCACTTGGAGGAGGAGTAGTAGGAGATATAGCAGGTTTTCTTGCAAGTATTTATTTAAGAGGTATTCCCTACATTCAGATTCCCACCACACTTCTTGCTCAGATTGACTCTTCAGTGGGAGGAAAGACAGGTGTAGATTTACCAGAAGGTAAAAATTTAATAGGAACTTTTTATCAACCTGCCAAAGTTTACATTGATCCTACAGTTTTAAAAACTCTTCCAAAAGAAGAAATAAAAAATGGACTTGCAGAGGTTATAAAATATGGGTGTATTTTAAAAAGAAAACTTTTTAATTTTCTTAAAAAAAGAGGAAAAGAAATTTATAAACTTAATCCACAAGACCTTGAGTATATAATTTATGAAAGTTGCTCAGCTAAAGCTTATGTAGTTTCTAAAGATGAGAAAGAAGCTGGTTTAAGAAGGATTCTCAATTTTGGTCATACCATTGGACATGCTATAGAAACTGAACTTAATTATACTATACCTCATGGACTTGCAGTTTCAGTAGGAATGGTTGTTGAGGCAAAACTTTCAGAAGTTTTTGAAGTGGCAGAAAAAAGGGTTTCAGCGAGCTTAGAAAAACTTTTACAAACATTGGGAATGCCTTATAAGATTTCTCATCTTTCAAAAGATTTAAACTTAGAAAGATTGGTTTCCCATATGAAAAAAGATAAAAAGGTATGGAAAGGCAAACTTATAATTGTTTTTCTTCAAAAGATAGGGAAAGCCAGATTTTATGAAGTTTCTTCTTTTGAAAAGCTCAGAGAAGCATTATCTCGTTTTTCTGAGTAGGCTAAATAATTCAGTAAGTTTATTTCCTCAAGAAATTCAAGCTTCTTTTCAGGAGAAAGCTTCATGTATTCTTTAATTTTTTCTAAGGAGAAGTCAATTCGCATTTTTGCTTTTAATTTTTTGTATTTTTCTGAGGTTTTCAGCATCACTTAGATCAATCTCCCGTTTACTCTTTTCTTTCAATTTAATCAAAGTTTCAATATCTACAAGATATATCTCATAATCTTCAACCTTTAAAGTGTTTTTCTTTTTGAAAGCCTCTTCAAAATCTACAGGTGGATCTATAAAAAAATCTATAACTTCAAGTGGATTTTTTAAATTTATATAAGTTAAAACTTTTACTCCCTTTTCTTTTATAAGAGACTCTCTAAAAGATAAATCAAGAATTTTCTTTTCATCTATAGGTTGTTTTAAAGTTAATCCTGCATTTTTTATAGTAAGAATAAAATTTTTTAAATTTTCGTGAGAAAGGTCAAGGATTAAATCAAGATCAACAGTAGTTCTTGGGACTCCATATAAATTTACTGCAACTCCACCACATAAAAGATACCTAATTTTGTTTAAATAAAGCAGTCTTAATATTCTTCGCATTTCGAAAACTTATTTTATCATAATATTTGAAAAAAATTAAAGCTTTGCTAAAATCAAAAATTGATGGAAGAAAACTTAGATAATCTTTTTAAAAAACTTAATGATCATACTTTTTATAAACTTTCAGCATCAGGAAATGATTTTATTGTAATTTTAAATTTTGAGGATAAATTTACTTTTGAAGAGAAGAGTCTTTTAGCTAAAAAGCTCTGTAGATCTAAATTTTCAATTTCAGCAGATGGGCTTATTTTTCTTGAAAAACCAAGGAATTCAAAAGCTTCTTTTTCCTGGAATTTTTTTAATTCTGATGGAAGTGAAGCTGAAATGTGTGGGAATGGAGCAAGATGCGTAGCAAGGCTGGTTGAAGAACTTAATCTTTTTAAAAGTCCTTTTTATTTTGAAACAAAAGCTGGTCTTATTTATGCTGAGGTTAAAGGGAAAAGAGTGAAAATTGCTTTAACCAATCCTAAAGACTTAAAAATTAATCTTATTTTAAGAACAGATTATGATTGGTTTATGGCACATTTTGTAAATACTGGAGTTCCTCATGTAGTTATTTTTTGGGATGATATAGAATCAGCACCTGTAGAGGAAGTTGGTCCAAAAATAAGATATCATGAAATGTTTAAACCTGCAGGAACAAATGTGAATTTCGTAGAAATAAAGAAAGAAAAAGGCAAAAGATATTTAAAAATTAGAACTTATGAAAGAGGAGTTGAAACTGAAACTTTAGCTTGTGGAACAGGTGCTGCAGCTTCTGCTTATATTGCTTATAAATTAGGTCTTGTGAAGTCTCCAGTAAATGTATTGACTCGAGGAGGTGAAATTTTAACACTTCATATTGATGATAAAGAAAATAAATTATTTTTAGAAGGTGATACTCAGTTTATATTTAAAGGAGAGATAAAAGAGGATGCTTTATTATAAAAAAAATTTTTAAAAGGAGGGATAAAAATGAAATTACAAGGATCTATTGTAGCATTAATTACACCTTTTAAAGATGGTAAAATAGATGAAGTTTCTTTGAGAAATCTTATAAAATGGCATATTCAAGAAGGGACTCATGGAATATTAATTCTTGGAACGACAGGAGAAGCAGCAACTATTGATATGGAAGAAAGAAAAAGAGTAATGGAAATAGTACTTGAAGAAGCAAAAGGAAAAATTCCTTTAATAGTTGGGACCGGAACTAATAATACAAAAAAAGTTTTAGAATATACCAAACTTGCAGAAGAAATGGATTTTGATGCAGCTTTAATAGTAACTCCTTATTATAACAAACCAACCCAAAAAGGACTTTATGAGCATTATAGCTATATTGCTAAAAATACTAAAATTCCTATTATTCTTTATAATGTTCCTGGAAGAACAGGAGTTAATCTCTTACCAGATACTACTGCCAAACTTGCTCAGATTGATAATATTATAGCAATAAAAGAAGCCTGTGGAGATATAAAACAAGTTACAGAATTGCTTCTCAAATGTCCTAAGGATTTTACTATCCTTTCAGGAGATGATTTTACAGCTTATGCAAGTGTCACATTAGGAGTAAAGGGAGTAATTTCTGTTGCAGCAAATATCATGCCAAAAGAGATGGCACAGCTTATGGAAAATGCTTTAAATGGTAAAATATCCGAAGCTCAGGAATTAAATTTAAAACTTTATCCTCTTTATAAAGCTATGTTTGTTGAAACAAATCCAGTTCCAGCCAAAGCTGCTCTCTGGCTCATGGGTAAAATTGAAACCCCAGAAGTAAGATCTCCATTATCTCAGCTTACAGAAAAATCCTTAGAAACTTTAAAAACTGTTTTAAAAGAAAATTATAACCTTGTTTAATGTTCCACGTGGAACATTAAATTAAAAATTTTTTGAAAGCTTTAATAATAAACTTATAAACAAAAGCTGGGGGTGAATTTTATGGAAAATTTTGAATTTTATGTGCCTACTAAAATAGTTTTTGGAAAAAAGACAGAAGAAAAAATTGGAGAGATTCTTAAAAAAGATGGAATAAAGAAAGTTTTATTGGTTTATGGAAGAGAAGCAATTAAAAAGATCGGAGTTTATGATAGAGTTGTAAATTCTTTAAAAGGGGCAGGAATTGAATTTGTAGAACATTCAGGAGTTAAGCCAAATCCAGTTTTATCTCATACAAGAGAAGGGATTAAAAAAGCTAAAGAACATCGGGTTTCTGCAGTTTTAGCTGTTGGTGGTGGTTCGGTAATTGATGAAGGTAAAGTTATTGCAATAGGTGCAAAGACAGAAAAAGACATCTGGAAATTTTTTAAAAGGGAGGAAGTTATAGAGGATGCACTTCCTATTTATACTATTCTTACACTTGCAGCAACTGGTTCTGAGATGAATGGATTTGCTGTAATTACTAATGAAGAAACAAAAGAAAAGCTAAATATTAGCTCAGTATATATTTTCCCAAGAGTTTCTATTTTGAATCCAGAACTTACTTATACAGTAAGTCCTCAATATCAGGCTTATGCTGCTGTAGATGCAATAGCTCATATAATTGAATTTTATTTTACTTGCAAAGTTTGTCCTAATTTGCAGAATAGAATTGCAGAAAGCTTAATAAAAAACATTATAGAAACTACAGAAATCATATTAAAAGAACCTAATAATTATCAAGCTCGTGCTGAGTTTATGTGGGCAGCTACTCTTGCTTTAAATGGCTTAACAAGAACAGGGGTTGGAGGAGGGCTATTTCCTAATCATATGATAGCTCATGCTTTGGGAGGTATTTATGATCTTCCTCATGGAGCTTGCTTATCTATTGTAATTCCAGCTTGGATGGATTGGTATAAAGATAAAAACAGAGTTCAATTTGAAAGATTTGCAAAAGAAATTTTTGGAGTTTCTACTATGGATAAAGGTATAGAAATGTTTAAAAATTGGTTTAGCAAGATAGGTGCACCTGTTAGTTTAAAAGAAGTAAATATTGAAGAAAGTGAAATACCTACTATTGTAGAGAATGCATACAATATTGCTAAAATTTGGGGAATAGAAAATATTTATACTAAGGAAATATTAGAAGATATTTTAAAAAGAGCAGTATAAAAAATAAATAAAAAATGTTCCACATGGAACATTTTAAAAAGTGAGAATATGTATATTGCAAGAAAACCAGTTTTTGGACATTATGAATATTCTTTAAAAGAATCTTATTATGAGGCGCCTTACTGGAAAAGTAGAATTATTTTAGATCTTGGACCGACTCCAGAAGATTATATTACTTATTATAGTGAAGTTGCTTTCTCTATTGATTTAGAAGAAAAACTAAAAAGCTTAGGATATCAAATAGATCAGTGGGAACTTGAAAAATTATTTTTTAGATTTTTAAAGCCTGAGGCTCAAAGAATAATTACTCAATTTACCCGTCCGAGAAGAATTAAAAAAACTCGTAAACATTTTTCAATAAAAGATATTCATCCCTTTGATATAAAAAGAAGATTAGTTTTAAAATTTAATATTTCTAATCCTAAAAAGATCATGCATATTCCGTATCCTTTTTTGAGTGAACTTACTGAAAAATCAAGAGACGAACTTGAAAACTATTTTTGGGATTTGGAAGATAGATTAAAGTATAGAGAAAAAATAAAGTATCTTCTTGTTATATTTGATTTGCTTTATCTTTATCCAAGAATAAAACCATGGGAACTTGATGAGATATTTATAAATAATTTTTGCAAAATTTTAAAAGATGAAAGTTTTAGAATGGGATTAAGTGCTGAAGAACTTCATAGAACTTATTTTTGCAGATATGTATGGATGTATTTTGATATGATTTTATTTTTTCCTATTATAAAAAAATATAGAGCTCATAAAAAAAGCATATATTTTGAAGCTTCAAAAATTTTTAACATTCCTGTTGAAGAATTAGAAAGAGCCTCAATAGAGGATTTGTTTAAAATTTTTAGAAAAAAAGCAAAAGAACTTCATCCAGACAAAGGTGGTTCCCATGAAAAATTTATTCAACTTAGAAAGATCTTTGAAGAATTGCTCAATATAAAAAAATATAGCTAAAACAAAGAAAAAGCTATATTGATAGCTTTTTAATTAATTTTAGTTTAGTAAAAATTAATAACAAGAGAAGGCAAAATTTCTGGTGTAAAAATTAAGCTTGGAAAAATAATAAAAATAAAGTTATAATTCGAATTTCTTATAATTAAGAATTGATAAAAAGAGTAAAAAAGATTTTTAAAAGGAAAGGCAATCCACAAAGGAAATATTGGGGGAGTTTCTTATAGTAAAGATTTAATAGTAAAACTGTAATTTTTGCATTTATTTTAAAGGGTAATATAAATGTTTTAAGATAAAATGTTCTACGAAAGATAAAAAAATTACCAGGAGTGTTAAGTAAGGAAAGGATAAAAAAGATACTGAATATCACTTTTAACATAAAACACAAACGATTTTAATGCTTGTATATTTTAGTAGACTTCAGGTTGGAGAGTCATTAAATTCAAACCCCAAAATATAGATTTAAATAGATTTAAATAGAAAACTGATTCACATTAAAGCCTCAAAATAGCTATTTCCAATTTACACCCATGTTAGCATAAAAAACCTTTCTATAATAAAAAAAATCACTTGATAGCTCTTTAAAAGAAGATAAAATTAAAAATAAAAAAAACAAAGAACAAAGCCCAAAAGGATTATATGTGCAAATAGTTCGTATATATTTCTCATTTGGTAGTATATCCGAACAGTTCGGATATGAACGAGTTAGCGTAATCGCTAAAATGAGGTGATAATATGGCAACTAGGAGAGAAAAAATCATAGCAAAAGCAATAGAGATACTCAAATCAAATCCTGATGGCATTCGTTATTCAGACCTTGTGAGAAAAATATCCCAAGAGTTTCCAGAGATTCCTATTAAAACCATTTATGGGACAATTTGGAATTTAGAAACACGTGTACCCAATGAGATCTATAAACCTGCACGAGGACTTTTTCGCCATGTTGAATTCAGGGAAAAAGAGATTAGTGAAGAAGAGCAGAAAACTTCTTTAGAAATTGAAAAGATAAAAGAAGAGGATTTTTATGAACCTTTTGCAAATTGGCTTGTTAATGAATTGGAAGAATGCACCAAAGCAATAGCATTGGGAAGAAATAAATTTAGAGATAAATGGGGAACACCAGATGTGATAGGAAAACGAGAACCACGCAGAAGCGACATTATTAAGACACCTACAGAAATAGTATCAGCAGAAATAAAAGCAGATACGAGAGATTTAATCACAGCTTTTGGTCAAGCTTGCGTATATAAGCTATTCAGTCACAAATCTTATATAGTAATTCCAAAAAACTCTTCTCAGGACGATATTTCAAAGCTTGATGCCTTGTGTTTAATTTTTGGGATAGGATTAGTTTTATTCGATAATAGTAACCCTAACGATCCTCAATTTGAAATTAGAGTTCGACCACTCAAACATGAGCCTGATATGTTCTATGTAAATAAATACATGAAGTTGATAGAGAAAGAATTATGGGGATGATTAAATGAACCGATTACACTTAACGGTGGATAAAAGGTTTCGCTACGCTTCATCTAAATTTGCTTCGCAAACTCCTTTATCTCCAAAATATTGTTCGAAATTGAGCTTAGTGGCTTTAAAAATATACGAAGGCATAAAATATGGCTTTAAATAAAAAAACCTGTGAGGAAATACGCAAACTTTTAATAAATATTGTTAGAACCAAACTAAGGGAGTATAAACCAGAAACGAACCATATGCCATTTCATTTCAGATTGTTAGGTAGAGATAGATATGCTATGTTTTCATTCATTCAATCTATAAACACTACATTTGGAATTTCTATATGGGAACAAGTTGCTGTGATTCTTGCTAAAAGTGCAGGATTTCAAGCTGAGAGACAATATGATCTGTTAGGAAGTATAGATTCTAAAACTGAGAAATTGATACAAAGTATTCACTATGACTTGAGAGCAGGTATGATGCAAGTAGATAAATTGAAGGAAATTGAACTTATAAGAAAAAGTATAAAGGAAGGAGCACCAAAAAAAGATCCAGATTCGAGAGTGGATTTGTTCATAAAAATTGGTGATGAGGAGAATTATTTTGACATAACAAGTGCAAAACCTAACATGAAGGAGTTTGCAACATTAAAATTAAAACTTTTAAGATGGACAGCATTGAGATTAAGTCAAGATAAAAATGCTCAAGTATTTACAAGACTTGCGATACCTTATAATCCTTATCATCCTCAACCTTATCAACGGTGGACTTTAAAAGGCTTATATGACTTGGATAGAAGAGAAATTTTGGTTGGAGAAGAATTTTGGAATTTTGTTGCAAATGATGACATATATGATGACTTGTTAGACATCTTTCAGGAAGCAGGGGATGAATTAAGAGAAGAAATAGACAGAAAATTTGCTCAATTTAGAAAAAGGAGTCAACTATAAGGAATGAGTTGGATTAAAAAACATTTTTTTAGTAAGCAAAGCATAAAGAACCCTAACGAGTTTATGAGCTACAGCAAAGATAGCCTTTTTAAAAGGGAGACCTTGAGAGAGACGTTTTTGAAAATACTTTTTAAAGATAGAATTAAATCTAACTATTTTATGTGCCATAAGCCAGATAATTCTTCGCAGGTGTTTATTGCCTCTTTTAGAAAGTCTACTTTTTCCTTTAAACTGTCCGGATTCATAGACAGTAGGGTCAATACCCATAAAGGCAATAAGCTTTTTAGGACTTTCAAAATAGGAAATACTTCCTATTTCGGCCAAAAACTGGATGGCCGTAACTTTACCAATACCTTTTACAGAGGTAAGGATTTTAAGCTCATCAGCTATAAGACGTTGTGCCAATTCATAAATAATTGTATCAATTTCGTTAAGTTTTTTAGAGAAAAAGATGAGAGTAGAAATTTTTTGAGAGAGGATAAATTCTTTCGCTTTATTTTGAGGGGCGATAGAGTTTTTGGCCAGAGAGACAATCTTTTGAGCAGAGATAAGAGGTTTTCTACCTTTAGTGGGATTGAGGAAGGAATTAATTGTTTCTATGGGACAGTTTTTAATGGCATGAGAAGAGGGATAAGAGCAAAGCAGATTAAGGATAGACTTAGAGAAAGGATTTATGTGTTGTGGGAGTTCAGGGAAGGTTACTGCAAGGAGTTTTTCAATATCATTTTTAAGTTTGGCTATTTGAGAGGTTATATTTTCTCTTTCTCTTGTCAACTCTTTAAGTTGTTGAAGGGGTTGGGAGCGAAGTTTTTTATACAAAAGTTTATGATAGTTAAGCAAGAAAGAGGCAATGGCAAAGGCATCCTTTTTGTCTGTTTTGGTTTTTCTTAGGGAGAGTTTAGAGTAATTAGATATGAGGAGAGGATTAAGGAGGAGGGTTTTAAAGTTTCGGGCAGAGAGGGAGGCAAAGAGAGGGATATGGTAAAGGCCAGAGGACTCCATAGCTATAAGGATAGCATTTTGGGGATAGGGATTAAGGGCAGAAAGGAGTTTAGAGAGGCCGCGGTTATCCATGGAAGCGGAGAAGAAAAAGAGCTTATTAGCCGTAGTATCAAGGGCACAGGCGGTAAAGGAGTGTTTGGAAACATCAATGCCGACAAAGATGCTTTTCATAGCTTTTTTACCTCCTTTTTAATGGTTTTGGGGTTAAAAGGCAGGAGATGTGCCTCCCGTCCAATCCTCCATGATGACAAGGGCTTAAAAGGCCCAATCAACTTATCATGGATTAGGGAGGCAGGGAACAAACTCCTTATAGGGCTCTATGACCCAGGAAAAATGAAGTTCTCCTGCCTTGCCCCCATTTTATTATCAATAGTGTATTCTATTGTAGTAAGTATAAAAATAACATAATTCATAGTAGGAGTGATTAAAATGAATAAAAAACTGATTGAAGAATGGTTTCCAACAAAGGAAATAAGTAGAGATGCCGGAATCGAAATGGCATATAAGTCTGCACCTGCGTATATAAAACATGCGAGGGAACTTGGAATATCTGAAAATATCGGAAGAAATTTCTTTGACCCTAAAATAAGAAATTTACATCCATGGTTTGCTCGAAGGCCGTGTTCTGCAGCCAGAGCGATAACCCTTGCATCGATTCTTACTGATAATGTTAATAGAAATTTGTTTATGGATGCTCTTGGGTGGAATATGAAAAAAGAAGCTTACATTCAAAATAAGTATCCCCCACTTCTCTTTTACACAGATCCTAAGATAGACATAATCACAAATTTGCTAATCAAGGAAGAAAAGAAATTAGATGAAGTTATTGTTTGTGATCCAATGGCTGGAGGAGGAACGATTCCTTTTGAAACTCTAAGATTAGGCTTCAGAACTATAGCCATTGATTATAATCCAGTGGCATATATTATTTTAAAGGCCACGATTGAGTATCCTGCCAAATATGGTAAAGAGCTTGCAAATAGGGTGAGAGAAGAAGCGAAAAAATTGATTTCTTATATCGAAAAAAACCTTGGAGACTTTTATCCAGAAAGTACTGAAGGGTATATATTTGCAAGAGGAATTACCTGCCCCAAATGTGGTGGACACATTCCATTAGTACATAATTCAGAAATTGCAAGAAATTATTATCTTGGCTTTCATTTTAGTAATGAAGAAAAACATTTTATTCCATATATTTCTAAACTAAAAACCGAGTTACCCCATACTAAGAGGGGAGAGATTGTATGTCCCTATTGCGGTAATGTAATGAAAAAGTATGAAGCTTATAAGATTTGGACCGAGAAACATAATAAGATTTTGGAAGATCTTGCTAAAGGGAGAATTAATAAAGATGAAATTTTATCCACACATGTTGTATTAATTAGACAAACCAAAGATGGATACAAAGTAGCTGATGATAAAGATTTTGAAGCTTTCTTAAAAGCTTGTAAACAGTTTTCTGATTCATTTGGAGAAATTAAACCATATTTACCAATAGATGAAATCCCCAAAGAAAATGAAGTATTTGAGCCTGTTAAAAAATATGGTATTAGGTATTGGTATCAGCTATTTAATCCCCGCCAACTCCTTTCAATTGCATATCTTGTAAGATATATTAACGAACGCATTGGTGCAATAGATTCTACAAATGATATTGGTAAAGCATCGGTGTTATATCTTGCTTTAGGAATAAGTCGAGTTATAGACTATAATTCAATTGTAACTACATGGAAAAAAGGTACAATAAGAGATACATTAGGTCAATATGCAAGAAATAGAAAAGTATCATATGGTGAAGCATACTGTGAGGCAATAGTAGCTCGAAGAAACATAAAATGGATTTTTGAAACAGATATAAATAAAAAAACTCAAGGTGGTATAGTACCTGTGTTAAACGAAATATGTAAAAGATTAGAGAGATTAGGTAATAAAATTACCGTGATTCATGGAGATGCAAGAAAGTTGACATCATATATAACCGAAAAAATCGATCTGATAAATGTTGACCCACCATATTTTGATACTCATATTTATAGCGATATAAGTGAGTACTTTTGGCAAATATTAAGACTATCTCTTAGGAAACTTATAGAAGATGGGTATATATTCGGTAATGAAAAAATTGCTAAATGGAATACATATTCTCAAACTGTTCCCAGAGAAGGAGAGTTAATAGTAAGGAAAAACATTAACTATAGCAAAAATCAAAACAAATTTGATGAGATCTGGTATGCTGAACAGATGTTAAAATTTTTCAAGGAGGCTTATAATGCCTTAAAGGATGATGGACTTCTGATTGTGTGGTTTACACATAGAACCTTGAATGCTTGGAAATCAATAATAAGTGCTTTATATGGCAGCAACTTCTATGTAACAAGAATATGGCCTGTAACAACAGAACTTCTTACTAGGCTGGTAGCTAAGAAGAATAACGATGTTCTCGATAGGACACTTATAATCGTTGCAAGAAAGAAACTTAAAACAAAAGTTGATATGAAGGAGCATGCTCAAAAGTTAGCATACGAAATTGCTGATGCTTTAAAAGAAATTGGTACATCAGGAAAAGAGCTTAAAACATTTTTATACGCAGCAATTATGAGCAGTGTCACAGTGATGCCTTTAGAAAATGATTCTATTAATTATTGTTACTCCAAGCTTATACCAAAGTCATTAGAAATTGCTAAAGAAATTATTCCAATAATCACAAAGAAATTTTATGGAAATAGTAACAAATCATTTCTTAGGGGATTATCATGAGAGAGGTGCTAAGACGATTAAATCTTTCTGCAAAACATCTTATCCTTCTTGATAAGTTTTTGGCAGAAAAAGATAATGAATACCGAAGGATTGAAGAAAAATTGGAACGAATGGGCGAAGACTACATAGATTTCTGTCGTGAGTTATACTTTGGAGGTGTAAAAACAAGAGGAAATCCGCCTCTTGGTTCACGTCAAATGATTTTATCAGATATTTTTCAGTATATAATAACCAGTCGAGGCTACTATCTTGCTGCACGAGATGCTAACTATAAAAGAAAATTTGTAAAAATTGTGATGTATTTGGTTAATCAATGGTTAATAATGGATTGCTTTGGGCCACGGGAATCTTCTAATCTTCGGAAAGAACTTATGAGTACTTTAAAAGAGAGAATAGGAGAAGATAACTTTTTTGAAGCTCGAGACAACTATCATATTAGTCGATTTGAGGAAACTTTAGAATACGATGATGATTTAATACCAAAACCGCCTAATCCACAACCTCCGAATAGTAGTATTTTAGATACCTATGACTCACTATTTCCTAAGATTAGAGGAGGACCAATTGAAATTTTAGTGTATTTATATTTACTTCAGAGGAGATTAGGTTTTGTGGTTTCTCTACTAACACAACAAAGACTTATAAGCGGAGATCGGGTAATAACACCACCTGATATCCTTCTGTTAAGAAGTAAAGGAGAGGTTATTGGATTAGAGATTGGTCGAGGGAAGGAGAAACAAAGTGCTGATTTTAGTTTAGTTACAGGCATTCCAACATTTAGTGTTGACTTAGTTGAAAAACAACCATTTAGGTGTGATGGGTGTGGAAGGTGGATTATTTATTGTGATAGGGTAATAGAGCTATACTCTGAAAATGGAGTACCAGAGAATCATAAACATGTGATATATTGCAAAGATTGTCCCTATTTTAATGAAGGAACTTGTCCAAATATAATTTGTTACACTCACTTAACAAATAGATATGGAGAAACTCGTAAAGCTCGTTATCATTTTAGGTGTTTAGAACCTAAAAAAAGAAAAGAGATCCTTTCTAACCTCTCTGAGAATCCAGAAATTTTAGTTGCATATTATCCACTCGTAGAAGGATTAGAGAAGTTTCCAGAAGAGTGATAGAAATATCCTGCCGAGTTGACTTTCCGTTTGCTGACGTTTGTTTCAATGCTATCGCACTTAGACAATAGGTAAATATGTAGCTCGCTATTACTTGCTCAAATTTGTTCGCTTCGTTCGCAAACTTTACATATCCCTGAAATGAAAGTTGTCTTAAATCACCACAAGTCATTGTAAAATGTTAATATGTTAAACAATAAGAAAAAGTCGTAATACTTTTTCAATTAAAAGAGGGAGGAGAGTTTTGTGCTCCTCCCTTCTTCTATATAAGCACGGTGTGGTATGAAGGTAAGTAGTTAGAATTTTACCTGAAGGGTTAGCTGAAGTCTTTTGTCATCAGCTAAAAACTTATCTTCATAATCTACATGGTCATAATCAAGGAGAAACATATTTTTATGAGGTTTATCTAAGTGATAAGCAATCCCAAAGATATATCTTCTACTTTCATCAAGAGTTCCGTCATCCAGATCATCTTGTTCATCATTTTGATCAAAATAATCAT